>DATMEW010000066.1:0-25923 GCA_035556495.1 Xanthobacteraceae bacterium
CGACGCCGTGACCGCGCGATCCGTCCCGAACGGGGCGTGAGTCACGATGGTCATGTCGTCGTCCTTCGGAAAGACGACGGTGGTGGCGTAGCCGGTGGTGGCGGGAATGTCGGTGAAATAGCGGACATAGCCGCCCATGAAATCGTTGTTGTTCTGCATCAGCAGAACGTCGATGCCGCGCTCGGCCATCACATCGCGCACAGCCTTCCAGCGCCGTTCGAGTTCCGGGGTCGATATCGGGGCGTTCAGGCGTTCGTGACTCACGCGGTGCTCCTCCCTGGACTTGGCCAGTCCGGCGCGTTCATCGCTCCGGCATTCATTCTCGATAATCAATCATGGAATGATCAGTCGGTCCAGATAATTCGCAAAAAACGCGATAGAATGATTTATTGACTTGATAATTGATGCATGTTTTGCATATTTTGCGAAATAACAATGGGAAGGGAAACGTACAATGGAAATCGGCGTCCAGTTCTTTCCGCAGATCGGCCCGGCCGAGAAAAGCGCCGAGGACTATTTTTCTGAGTCCCTTGCGATAGCCGAGGAGGCCGAGCGCCTCGGCTATACTCACGCCCGCATCGTCGAGCATTATTTCGAACCCTATGGCGGCTATAGTCCGAACCCGCTGCTGTTTCTGGCCGGGCTGTCCCAGCGCACCAAACACATCCGCCTCGTCACCGGCGCGGTGCTTCCGGTTTTCAACCATCCGCTCAAGCTCGCCGGCGAGTTGGCCATGCTGGATGCGATGTCTCACGGCCGGCTGGATGTCGGCTTCGCGCGAGCGTTTCTGAAGCATGAGTTCCGGCGCTTCGGTATTTCGCCGGACGAGTCGCAGGCGCGCTTCCGCGAGGGGCTGGAACAGATCGAACTGCTGCTCACGCAGGAGAACGCGACCCATAGCGGCCAGTTTCACAGCTTCGAGAATACGACCTCGCTGCCACGTCCGACCCAGCGTCCTCGGCCGAAATTCTACATTGCGGCAACGCAGACTCCGGAAAGTTTCGAGTTCGCAGGTCGTCAGGGCTATTCGCTGATGGCGATCCCGATGGGCGGCAGCAGGATGAAAGAGCTGTTCACGCTCTACCGGAACGCATGGCGCGCGGCGGGACATCCCGGCGACGGCGAGATCATGGTTGCCTTCCATATGTTCTGCCATGAGGACAGCGGTCGTGCGCGGGAGATCGCGCGCCAGCCTTTGAACGAATATTTCAAGGCTTTCGCCGCCGCCACCAACGACTGGGTGGAGGGCGCACCGTCCAAGGATTACCGTGGCTATGCCGAGTCCATGGCGAAGCTGAAGGAGGCCGATCTGGAAAGCCAGATCGCCAATGGCGGCGCCTGGGTCGGTACGCCGACCGAGATCCGCGCCATCATCGCCAATCTCGTCGATCGTATCGGCACGTTCGAGCATGCCTCGATCCAGATCAATTTCGGCACGCTGCCCTTTGCGGACGCTCAGCGCTCCATGCGCCTGTTTGCGGCGGAGGTGATGCCGCATCTGGGTGCGGTGGGAGCCTTGTCGTCCACGCCGAAAGCCGCCGCGCGCTGACGGCGGCAATGACGTATCACTGACAGGGAGGGCAGGCCATGACGGCGCCGAAACGTGGCCCGATGAATCTGGGGGTGTTCTTCAAGAACACCGGTCATCACATCGCGGCGTGGCGCCATCCGGGCGCGCAGCCGGATGCGGGCATCAATATCCGGCATTATGCGGATTGCGCCCGCATCAGCGAGCGCGCGTGTTTCGACTTTCTGTTCTTCGCCGACGCCGCAGCCGTGCGCGAGAAAGTGCCGTATGACATCCTCGCGCGTTCGTCGCAGTTCACGGCTTATTTTGAGCCGACCACGCTGCTGTCCGCCCTGGCGATGGCGACGGAGCGGATCGGCCTCGTGGCGACCGCGACGGCAAGCTACAACGAGCCCTATCACGTCGCCCGCAAGTTTGCTTCGATCGATCACATCAGTGGCGGCCGCGCCGGCTGGAATGTGGTGACCTCCGGTAACGCATCCGAGGCGCAGAATTTCGGGCGCGATGCCCATTACGGCCATGATGCGCGCTATCAGCGCGCCCATGAATTCGTCGATGTCGTCAAGGGACTCTGGGATAGCTGGGACGACGATGCCTTCCTTTACGACCAGGAGGCGGGGCTCTTTTTCGACCACCGCAAGCTGCATGTGCTGGATCACGCAGGCGAGCATTTCAACGTCAAGGGTCCGCTGAATATCGCGCGCCCGCCGCAGGGCCATCCGGTGATCTTTCAGGCCGGCACGTCAGATGTCGGACGCGAACTGGCGGCGGCGACCGCCGAAGGCGTTTTCACCTCCGAACTCACCATTGAAAGCTCGATTGCCTATTATCGGGATGTCAAAGGCCGGATGGCGAAATACGGCCGAGCGCCGGACCAGATGCGGATTTTGCCGGGCTGCACGGTGTTCTGCGGCAGGACCGAGGCGGAAGCGAAAGAGCGTTACGAGTATCTGCAATCCCTGATCGACCCCATCGTCGGGCGGGAATATATCGGCAGCCTGCTCGGCATGGACCTCTCCGACTGTCCGCTGGACGGTCCGCTGCCGGACCGACCGAGTCCGCGCTCCGAGATGGGCACGTTCAAGAGCATCGTCGCGCTCGCCAAAAATGAAGGCTTGAGCATCCGCCAGCTTTATTCCCGGCTCGCGGGATCTCACGGCAAGCTCTGTCTCATCGGCTCGGTGTCGCAGGTCGCGGATACGATGCAGCAATGGTTTGAGGAGGAGGCGTGCGACGGCTTCATTCTCCAGCCGTCCACCATGCCGGAAGACCTCGTCCATCTGACGGAAACGCTCATCCCGGAGTTGCAGGCGCGGGGGCTGCACCGCACCGCTTATCGTGGCGATACGCTGCGCGACCATCTCGGCCTCGAACGCCCCGCGAGCCGATATGAGTGACGTTTGCATTTGAGCGTCAGGAGGGCAAAAGTTGGCAGCCATGAACCGCGCCGACCGCCTTCACCTGATCCTACGGCTTTTCACGGCCGAAAAGCCGCTTTGGACCGTCGAGGAGGCTGCTGCGGCGCTCAATGTGTCGCTGAGCACGGCTTATCGCCAGTTCGGCGCGCTGGTGCGTTCCGGGCTGCTGGATGCCGTTGAGGGCGCCCGCGTCTATGTGCTGGGCCCGGCGGTCATCGAGCTGGACCGGAACATTCGGCTGAGCGATCCGCTCATCACGATTGCCACGCCGGCGATGAAGTGGCTGGCCGATCAGGCGCAGATTCCATGCACGGTGCTTTTGTGCCGACTCTATCGTGACCGGGTCATGTGCATCCACCAGGAAGAGCGGGCCGGCTCCGCCGGCAGCGTCAGCTACGAGCGCGGGCGGCCGATGCCGCTGTCACAGGGGGCGCCGTCCCGGACGATCCTCGCCCAGCTCCCCGCGCGCCGCCTGTCGGGCCTGATGCCGATTCTCCAGAGCGAGGCGGCTGGAAACGAGGCTTTTCAGCCGGAAGAGTTTCGCGCCGAACTCGGCCGCATCCGCAAGCAGGGCTATTCGATCACACGCGGGGAGGTCGACCCGGGCGTCGTGGGTGTCGCCGTTCCGCTGATGACGCCGCTCAAGGGCATCGTTGCGAGCCTTGGCGTTGCCTGTTTCGGTGCGCCCGATGACATCGGCATGATCCGTGTCCGCGCGCTGCTGGTGGCGACGGCGGAGACCATCAACGGGTCGGTGCAGCAACTGTCAGCGGACCGGTAGCGGACGGCTCGGCTTGCGGCATTGCCGCCATATCGTCGGCCGGCAAGGTCGGACTCAGGCCGGTGCCGATCAAACGCAAGCGCACCGCTTCAAACCGGCAGCACCGCTGCTGTCCGGCGAGGTTCCGCATGCCATCGCAGCGGCAGGAGATGAAAGAGAACACTGAAGCGTGAGGAGGCGGGGCCGTCTTCGGATTCTGAAAAAGAGGTGGCTCCCCGGGCCGGATTCGAACCAGCGACCAACCGGTTAACAGCCGGTTGCTCTACCACTGAGCTACCGGGGAACATTCGGCGCCGTGTGGCCTCGCCTATAACAAAGGGGTGCCGGGATGCAAAGCCCTAAACCACAGAAAACTGGCCAATTTCCGCACGGCCCGTCCTCATTCAAAGAAAAAGCCGGATCGCGGGCGGCGCGATCCGGCAAGGCGGGGAGAAACGTGGAGGGGGGTAGGCGTCAGGCTGCGATGCGCGGCTCGACCGCCAGCGTCGGCAGGTCCTCGCGGCTCAGGCCGCGGCGGGACAGTTCGCTGTCGGAAAGCTGGTCCAGCGTCTTGTAGGTCTGCTGCGCATCAAGGCCCTCGCGGATACCTTCGAAGATATCGCTGAGGTAGCGGAGCAGGTGACGCGCGGAACCGTTGGTCGAACCGTTGGTTGCGGGAAGACTGGAAGTGACTGAGGTCATGGCAGGGGTCCTTCTGAAAGCTGTTGAACCCTGTATAGCCTAGAAAACTCGTTACCACATCAGCATTTACCGCATAGCAGCAAGATCGATTGTGCGGAGCACAATAGCGAATTCAAGCCATGCATAAAACGCATACATCAATCAATTTATGTAAAATTATCGACCACAGGAAACTAAAGTCTCCCTCTCAGGGGAGACGCGTCACAATCTTGCAGATGAGGCTGCGAAAAGGGTGGAGAACTGCGCCGCTTTCCGCGAGCGTCCTTGTCCGAAGCGGGAAGCGCCGCGGGGTGTGGCTGGCCTGCCGGCTCAAGGTTCATGAAATATTAACAAACTTGGGCCATTCTCATATGAATTGCTCGTTTCTCCACGGATGGACTGGCGAATCGAGCAGCAAAACCCGCCCGGGATATCCCGCGGCGGGTTTGTTTTTGTCCGGCCATGTTCACAGCCATTTCCGGGACAGCGCGGTTCTGGCGGCCTCGGAAAGGTGTTGGCGAACTGCAAGGGGCCCTCCAAGCTCGACCTCGCCGCTCAGCGGAGCGATGACCGCGTCAGCGGGTGTGCTGCTGTCGTGGCCCGAAGCAAAACGGCCGCGCTGGAGCGCGGCCGTTTCCGTCTAAAATGCCGCTTGGGGCTAGATGACCCCCAAGGCGTCCATGGCCTCCGCCACGCGCACGAAACCGGCGATGTTGGCCCCCAGCACATAGTCGCCCGGCGCGCCGTATTCCTCCGCCGTGGCGGCGCAGAGATCATGGATGTTGTTCATGATGATGGCGAGGCGGGCCTCGGTCTGTTCGAAGGTCCAACTGTCACGGGAGGCATTCTGCTGCATCTCGAGGGCGGACGTAGCCACGCCGCCGGCGTTGGCTGCCTTGCCCGGCGCGAACAGCACGCCAGCCTCCTGGAAGATCCGGACAGCTTCCGGCGTCGACGGCATGTTGGCGCCTTCGCCGACCGCCATGACGCCGTTCTTCACGAGCGTTCTGGCGTCCTTCCCGGAAATCTCGTTCTGAGTGGCGGAGGGCATGGCCACCTCGCAGGGCACGTCCCAGATCGAGCCGCCATCGATATAATGGACGCCGTTGCCCTTGCGTCGGGCATATTCCGAAATGCGCTCGCGGCGGACTTCCTTGATCTCCTTGATGAGATCGAGGTCGATGCCGCCTTCATCGATGACATAGCCGTTGGAATCCGAGCAGGCGACAACCTTGCCGCCGAACTCGATGACCTTCTCCATGGTATAGATCGCCACGTTCCCGGACCCGGAAACCACGACACGCTTGCCGTCGAAACCTTGCTGGCGGGTGGCGAGCATCCGCTCGACGAAATAGGTCGCGCCGTAACCGGTGGCTTCGGTGCGGGCGCGCGAGCCGCCGTAGAACAGCGCCTTGCCCGTGAGCACGCCGGCTTCGTAGCGGTTCGTCAGCCGCTTGTATTGCCCGAACATATAGCCGATCTCGCGGCCGCCGACCCCGATGTCGCCCGCGGGAACATCGGTATATTCGCCGATATGGCGGTAGAGTTCCGTCATGAAGGACTGGCAGAAGCGCATGATCTCGCCGTCCGAACGGCCGCGCGGATTGAAGTCGGAGCCGCCCTTGCCGCCGCCGATCGGCATGCCGGTGAGGGCGTTCTTGAAGACTTGCTCAAACCCGAGAAATTTGATGATCCCGACGTTGACGGAGGGGTGGAAGCGGAGGCCGCCCTTGTAGGGGCCCAGAGCGGAATTGAATTGCACGCGGAATCCGCGGTTGATCTGGACCTGGCCTTTGTCATCGACCCAAGGAACGCGGAAGATGATCTGGCGCTCGGGCTCGCAGATCCGCTCGATGAGGGCGTTGGAGGTGTAATGGGGGCGCTTTGCGATGACCCGGCCGAGGCTTTCCAGCACCTCCCTGACAGCCTGATGGAATTCGTCCTCGCCGGCGTTGCGCCGCAGGACCTCCTCAAGAATCGGCTGTAGGCTTTCGTGAATTCGCGCGCCCATGGTACCCCCGCGGTTTGAGTTTGGAGGGGCGTTCTAGCCTAACATCCGGGCAGATATGAACATCAATTGACCTGATTTGGCATTTTGCGGTGCAAAAAAGGTATTCCCAGAACGCATGCGTGCACAGTTTCAAGGCAAAGGGGCGCGCGGAACGTGATGTTTACCAACTCGGTCTAAGGTGGCCATTGCGGCAGGGTGGTCCTCCATTGGCCGTATTTCTGCCCGTTTTCGGACGCGGTATCTTTGGTTCGGGTTGTCGCAGGTCGGGTCGGCGGGGCTTCATGGTAAAAACACGACAGGTTTCCGGTGCCGTGTGCGTGCGCGCAGGAGTCGCGCTGGCAGGTTGTCTCGTCCTCGCGAATTGCTCATCGTCAGACAAGCTGAGTCGGAAAGTCGATCCGAAATACGGCGTTTCCGCGAGCCCCCGAGTCGTCGCGGATGGCGGTTCGATCCCCAAGGGCGGCGGCACCTACCGCATCGGCAAGCCCTATGTGGTGGGCGGGAAGCAGTTCACGCCGCACGAGGGCGACGGTTACCGCGCCGAGGGGCTGGCGTCATGGTACGGCTCGGATTTTCATGGCCGTCTGACGGCCAATGGCGAAGTCTATGACATGGAGGGCATTTCGGCCGCGCACCCGACGCTGCCGATGCCGAGCTATGTCCGCGTCACCAACACGCAGAACAGGAAATCCCTGATCGTTCGCGTGAACGATCGGGGACCGTTTCACAATAATCGTTTGATCGACCTGTCGTCCAAGGCCTCCCATCTGCTCGGCTTCAAGGGGCATGGCCTCGCGCGGGTGCGGGTGGAATATATCGGCCCGGCCTCGCTCGAAGGCAGCGACGACCGCCTGCTTCTCGCCACCCTGCGGGAAGGCGCGCCGGCGCCGGCGCCTTCGCGCGTCATGGTCGCTTCCGCCAAACCCTTCATGCCGGCCAGCAGCGAGGTTTCCTCGTCCGCCGCCACCGCCGGCTTGCGCGGCGCGATTCCGACCCCCAGTCAGCGGCCCTACGGTCTGGGCTCGCAGGATACTGCTCCTGCGCCGCAGCCTCGCGTCATGGCGTCGGCGCTGCCGGCGCAGCCGATGGATGTCGGCCTGCGCTCCACGGATGTGTCTGCGGCCCGCGACGTGCGGACATCCGGCGGCGTGCTGCGCTGGCAGCAGGGCGCTGAACCCGTGGTCTCGCCTGCCGGACAAGGACCCGTATCCGCCTATGCGCCGATGGGGCAGGGGAACGGCGGCTATGTGAGCGGCCGCGGGCTTTATTGAAGATTGCCCTGTCGCGGGCCGCGAAGGTCCGGCGGCCCGCATTGTTGTGCGGGCGGGCGCTTGCTACATCTGACTCTCATTCAGTGAGAGCGCCGATGTTTCTATTCCGTTGCTCGCGAGCCATTTCCGGCGCATGGACGTGGACAAGGAGCGAGAAGCCGCGGCGTCCGGCAGCGGCCTGGTTGTTCTTCGCCGTCATGACGGCAGCAGGAACGGCTGCTGCTTCGACGGGCGCCCCGTCGGGATTCCAGACGGCGGCGGCCTCCGCGATCTTGATCGATGCCGACGGCGACAGCGTTCTGTTCGAGAAGAACGCGGACGAACTCGTCGCCCCGGCGAGCCTTGCCAAGCTGATGACGGTGGAGGTCGTTTTCAATGAGTTGAAGAACGGCCGGCTGCATCTGCATGACGAATTTCCCGTCAGCGAAACGGCCTGGCGGCGCGGCGGGGCGCCGTCGCGCACCTCGAGCATGTTTGCGCCGATCCACAGCCGCGTGAGCGTCGCGGACCTGTTGCGCGGCGCCATCATCCAGTCGGGCAACGATGCCTGCATCGCGCTGGCGGAAGGCATCGCCGGCAGCGAGGAGCGTTTCGCCGAGAAGATGACGGCGCGGGCGCGGGAGCTGGGCCTGACCCGCTCGGTCTTCACGAATTCGACCGGACTTCCCGACCCCGGGCTCAAGGCCACGGTGCGCGAGCTGGCGCGCCTCGCCCAGCATATCATCGCGACCTATCCCGACTTCTATGCGATCTATCGCGAGCCCGAATTCACCTGGAACAAGATCCGGCAACTCAACCGGAATCCCTTGCTCGCGATGAATATCGGCGCCGACGGCATGAAGACCGGCTATACCGCGGAGGCGGGCTATAACCTTGTCGGTTCCGCCCTCCAGAACGGCATGCGGCTCGTTCTCGTCATCAGCGGCACGAAGTCCGATAAGGAGCGCGCCGACGAGGGCCGGCGGCTGCTGGAATGGGGCTTCAACAGTTTCGAGCAGCGTATCCTGTTCGGCACCGGGCAGCCGGTGGGCGACGCCAAGGTTTATGGCGGCACGCAGGGTTCGGTTCCGCTGCTGGCCCCCGGGCCGGTTCGCGTGATGGTGCCGAAGGCGGGCAACGAGAAGATTGTTGCCCGTATCGTGTATCAGGGGCCGTTGCAGGCGCCGGTGCGGGCGAGCCAGCCGGCCGGCGTGCTGCGGGTTTCGCGCAACGACATCGTCGCGCTGGAAGTGCCGCTGCATACCGCCGAGGAGGTCGCGGTCGGCGGTTTGCCCGGCCGGGCCGTCGATGCCGCCGGGGAAATCTTCATCCATCTCTTTCGTGCCGGCCTGCAACGGCTATGACCGAACAGGCTCCTGCAAACCGCCCCATAAGCCGTGGCCGCTTCATCTCGCTGGAGGGTGGCGAGGGAACCGGCAAATCCACCCAGTCCCGGCTGCTGGCCGAGCGGCTGCGGGTGCGCGGCATTGCCGTCACGCTGACGCGCGAGCCCGGCGGCTCTCCCGGCGCCGAGGCGCTGCGCCATGTGCTGCTGTCGGGCGCGGCAAAGCCCTTCGGTGCGGAGACCGAGGCTCTGCTGTTCGCCGCCGCGCGGGAGGATCACGCCCGCAGCACTATCGTTCCTGCGCTGGCGCGGGGCGAATGGGTCGTCTGCGACCGTTTCGCGGACTCCACCCGCGTCTATCAGGGCCTCATGGGCAAGGTGGAGGTCGGCTTTCTCGATCAGCTCCAGCAGGCCACCATCGGGCAACTGGAACCCGATCTCACGCTTATTCTCGACCTGCCGGCGCAGACGGGCTTGCGACGCGCCGGCGAGCGTAGGGGCGCCGCCACGGCGGACCGTTTCGAAAGCGAGGACGCAGCATTCCACGAGCGGCTGCGGCAGGGGTTCCTTGAGATTGCCCGGCTGGCTCCGCAGCGGTGCGTCGTGATCGATGCGACAGGCGCGGTGGATGAGGTGGCGGAGGCTGTGTGGACCGCTGCGTCCGAACGGCTCGGTCCATGGCTGCCGCAAGGCGAGGGACTTGCCACCGTCACGGCAGGAACGAAGCCATGAGCAAGCTATGAGCACCGAAGCTCAACGCGAGGGCATCGCGCTGCCAAGGGAAACGCTTGGTCTGGTCGGTCACCTCGAAGCCGAGCGGGCGCTGCTCGATGCTTATCGCAGCGGACGCATGCCGCATGCCTGGATGCTCGGCGGCCCGCGCGGGGTCGGCAAGGCGACGCTGGCCTATCGCATGGCGCGTTTCGTTCTGGCGCATCCCGATCCGCATGCGCGGGAAGTCGCGGCGGCGACCTCGCTGGCGGTCGCCGCCGACCATCCCGTCGTGCGGCGGGTGGCGGCGCAGGCCCATGGCGACCTCTTCGTCCTCGAACGGACGGAGAACGACAAAGGTGTGATGCGGCAGACCATCGCGGTGGAGGATGTCCGCAGGGCGGTCAATTTCTTCGGCACTACGTCAGGCGAAGGCGGCTGGCGCATCGCCATCGTGGATGCGGTGGACGAACTCAACTCATCCAGCGCGAATGCGCTCCTGAAAGTGCTGGAGGAGCCGCCGGAGCAGTCGCTGCTGTTGCTGGTCAGCCATGCCGCCGGCCGGGCGCTGCCGACGCTGCGTTCCCGCTGCCGACGTCTGACATTGCGGGGGCTGGAGGCGGACGATGTCGCCGCCGCCGTTGCAACCGTGACTGCCCGGATGGCGGACGAGCCGGATATCCTGGAGGCGGCGCAGGGCGCCGACGGCAGCGTCGCCCGCGCGCTGGCGCTGCTGGAGGGCCGCGCGCTGGCGCTGCGCCAGCGGGTGCAGGATCATCTCGCGCGGCTGCCCGCGGTCGATCAGGCCGACCTGCACGGGCTCGGCGACGCGCTGGCCGGCAGCGACGCGGCGCCGCTCGGGATTTTCGTCGACACCGTCAACGACTGGCTGTCCGCGGAACTTGGCCGCCGCGCGGATATCGCGTCCCGCATGCGGCTCGCGACAGCATGGGAGCGGATGAATGCGGCCGCGCGCGATGTCGAAGCCTATAATCTGGAACGCAAGCCGTTCGTATTCTCGGTTTTCGGTCTTCTTGCCGAGGCTGCGCGCGGTTGATACCTATTTGGGCAGTTGCTGGCCGGGCTTTCATCCCGGCCATTGTCTTTGAATGATCGCATTCCCGATGGCTGACAAACAACCTTTCTTCATCACCACGGCCATCGCCTATCCCAACGGCGCGCCCCATATCGGCCATGCCTATGAGGCCATCGCGACCGACGCCATCTCCCGGTTCCAGCGCCTGAACGGACGCGACGTCTATTTCCTGACCGGCACCGACGAGCACGGCCAGAAAATCCAGCAGACTGCCGGCCGCGAAGGTCTGTCGCCGAGGGAACTGCTCGGCCGCAACGTGCCGCAGTTTCAGGCGATGGTGGAGCGGATGAACTGCTCCAACGACGATTTCATCCGCACCACCGAACCCCGGCATTACGCGGCCTCGAGCGCGATCTGGGAGAAGATGCAGGCCGCCGGCGACATCTATCTGTCGAAATATGCCGGCTGGTATTCGGTGCGGGACGAAGCCTTCTACGACGAAAGCGAACTCACGACCCAGCCGGACGGCCGCCGCCTTGCGCCGACCGGCACGCCGGTGGAATGGGTCGAGGAGGAGAGCTACTTCTTCCGCCTGTCGAAATATCAGCAGCCGCTGCTCGATCTCTACGAGGCGCAGCCGGACTTCGTGTTGCCGCGCGAGCGGCTGAACGAGGTGGCCAGCTTCGTGCGGGGAGGGCTGCGCGACCTTTCGATCTCGCGCACGACCTTCGATTGGGGCGTGCCGGTGCCGGGCGATCCGAAGCATGTCATGTATGTCTGGGTCGATGCCCTGACCAACTACATCACCGCGGTCGGCTATCCGGACACGAACAGCGACAAGTTCCGCACCTACTGGCCCGCCGCCCTGCATGTGATCGGCAAGGATATCGTTCGCTTTCACGCGGTATATTGGCCGGCCTTCCTGATGTCGGCGGGCATCGCGGTGCCGCAGCAGATTTTCTCTCACGGCTTTCTGTTCAACCGCGGCGAGAAGATGTCGAAGTCCGTCGGCAACGTCATCGACCCGTTCTCGCTGGCGGATGCCTATGGCGTCGACCAGCTCCGCTATTTCTTCCTGCGCGAGGTCCCGTTCGGCCAGGATGGCAACTACAGCCACGAGGCCATCGTCGCGCGCACCAATGCGGACCTTGCCAACGATCTCGGCAATCTGGCGCAGCGTTCGCTGACCATGGTGGCCAAACAGTTCGGCGGCGCGGTTCCGCAGCCCGGCGCGTTCAGCGAGGCCGATGCGGCGATTCTTGCGGCCGCCGACGAGATGATCGTGAAGTCCCGCGAGGCCATGGCGACGCATCAGCTTCACCAGATGCTGAATGCGGTCTGGGCCGTGGTGGCGGAGGCGAACCGCTACTTTGCCGGCGAAGCGCCATGGGCGCTGGCCAAGACCGATCCGCAGCGGCAGGGCACCGTGCTCTATGTCACCGCGGAAGTGATCCGCCAGGTCGCGATCCTTGCGCAGCCGGTCATGCCCGAAGCCGCGGCGAAGCTGCTTGACCTTGTCGGCGTCCCGGAGAGCGCGCGGGATTTCGCGGCGCTGGCGACGCGGCTTGCACCCGGCACGCCGCTGCCGGCGCCCGCGCCGGTGTTCCCGCGTTATGTCGAACCGGCGGCGTCCTGACATGCTGGTCGATAGCCACTGCCATCTCGACTTTCCGGACTTTGCCGCCGAGTTGGACGAGGTGGTCGCGCGCGCCCGCGCCGCCGGAGTTGTCCGCATGGTGACGATTTCGACGCGCGTGAAGCAGCAGGAGAAGCTGCTGGCGATTGCCGAACGCTATGACGATGTCTTCTGCTCCGTCGGCACCCACCCGCATCACGCCGCGGAAGAACCCGACGTTTCGACCGCCGATCTCGTGGCGCTGGCGGCGCATCCGAAGGTCGTGGCGCTGGGCGAGGCCGGCCTCGATTATCATTACGACATGAGCCCGCGCGAGTTGCAGGAGCAGGGCTTCCGCCGCCACATCGCCGCCGCGCGGGAAACCGGCCTGCCGCTGGTGATCCATACGCGCGAGGCAGACGAGCACACCGCCGCGATCCTTGAGGAGGAGATGGGGAAGGGTGCCTTCCCGGCCGTTCTCCATTGCTTCACGGGGGGGCGCGCGCTGGCGGAGAAGGCCATCGCGCTCGGGCTGTCGATTTCCTTCACCGGCATCCTGACCTTCAAGAAATCGGACGACCTGCGCGCCATCGCAGCCGACCTGCCCGCGGACCGCATTCTCGTCGAGACCGATGCGCCTTATCTTGCGCCCGGCAAATATCGCGGCAAGCGCAACGAGCCGGCTTACGTCTCTGAGACGGCGAAGGTGCTGGCGAGTGTCCGCAACGTTTCCGAGGACGAGATCGCGGCACAGACCACGGACAATTTCTTCAAATTATTCTCGAAGGTTCCCCGGCCGGCATCATGACTCTCACCGCCACCATCCTCGGATGCGGCTTTTCCGGCGGCGTGCCACGGCCGGGTTCGGGATGGGGGCAATGCGATCCGCAGGAGCCGAAGAACCGCCGCCGCCGGTGCTCCCTGCTGGTGGAGCGCCGTTCGGCGGCGGGCGTTACCCGCGTGCTGGTCGATACCTCGCCGGACCTGCGCGAGCAGCTTCTGGATGCGAATGTCGATTGGGTGGACGGCGTTCTATTCACCCATGAGCATGCCGACCATACCCATGGCATCGACGATCTGCGCGGGTTGTTCATTCACAAGCGCCGGCGGCTCGATGTCTGGATGGACGAAGCCACCTCGCGGGTCGTGACCCATCGCTTCCATTACTGTTTCGAGACGCCGCCGGGCAGCAACTATCCGCCGATCGCGAACGAGCACCGGCTGGTGCCGGGGCAGACGGTCGAGATCGCCGGCGAGGGCGGAACCATCCGCGCCATGCCCTTCGTGGTCCACCACGGCGATATCATGGCTCTCGGTTTCCGGTTCGATGGCCTCGCCTATACACCCGATGTGGTGGACATTCCGGACGACAGCACGGTCCATCTTCATGGCCTCGATATCTGGATCGTGGATGCGCTGTGGCACCGGCAGCATCCCAGTCATTTCAGTGTCGGCGATGCGCTGCGCTGGATCGACCGGATGAAACCGCGCGCCGCGGTGCTCACCAACCTGCATACCGACCTGGATTACAACGCGCTGCGCGCAAGCTTGCCGGATGGCGTAATGCCCGCTTTCGACGGGATGCGGCTCGGCCTGCCGGGGACGGTCGGGAGCGGGTCATGAACCTGATCCGGCTTTACGGGCGGGTGTTGTCTCTGCTCGGCCCCGAAAGCAGGCTGGCCTGGACTCTCGCCTTCGCCAATCTCGCGCTCGCGATTGCGCAGTTCGGCGAGCCGGTGCTGTTCGGACGGATCATCGACACCCTCACGGCGGCGCACGGGCAGGGCGCGGCGATGGAATGGTCCCGCCTCGCCTGGCTCATCGCCGCCTGGGTCGGCTTCGGGCTGTTCACCATCGGCGCCGGCGTGCTGGTGGCGCTCCATGCCGACCGGCTGGCCCATCGTCGCCGCCATGTGGTGCTGACGAGCTATTTCGAGCATGTGCTGCAACTGCCCCTGAGCTTCCACGGCGATGCCCATTCCGGCCGCCTGATGAAGATCATGCTGACCGGCACGGATGCGCTCTGGGGCCTGTGGGTCGAATTCTTCCGCAGCTATTTCGCGGCCGGGCTGACACTGATCGTCCTGCTGCCGCTGTCGTTGTATCTCAACTGGCGGCTCGGCCTGCCGCTGGTCGTGGTCTGTGTCATCTTCGTAGTGTTGACATCGCTGGTGATCCGCAAGAGCGAGCATCTTCAGCGCAGCGTGGAGCAGCATTATTCCGACCTTGCCGAGCGCGCCTCCGACACGCTGGGCAACATCGCGCTGGTGCAGAGCTACACCCGAGCCGAGGCCGAAGTCGCCGGCCTGCGCAACCTCATCGACCGGCTGCTGGCGGCGCAGATTCCGGTGCTGTCATGGTGGGCGCTGGCGGCGGTCCTGACCCGGGCGGCGACGACGCTGACGCTGTTCGTCATCTTCCTGCTGGGCATCTGGCTGCATCTCAACGGCCAGGCGTCGATCGGCGACATCGTCATTTTCATGAGCTTTGCCGGCACGCTGATCGCGCAACTGGAAAAGGTCGTCGGCTTCGCCAATCGCGTGTTCAACGAAGGGCCGCGGTTGCAGGAATTCTTCGCGGTGCTGGACACGGTGCCGGCCGTCCGCGACCGGCCGGATGCCATCGATCCCGGCCGCGTCGAGGGTCGGGTCGAGTTCCGCGACGTGTCGTTTTCCTATGACGGCAAGCGTCCGGCGGTCAGCGACCTGAGTTTCACTGCGGAGCCCGGCGAGACCGTTGCTATGGTCGGGGCGACCGGGGCCGGCAAATCCACCGCGTTGGCGCTGCTGCACCGGGCCTTCGATCCGCAGTCCGGCGCGATCCTGATCGACGGCATCGACATCCGGGACATGCGGCTGTCGGCGCTGCGGCGGAACATCGGCGTGGTGTTTCAGGAAAGCCTGCTGTTCAACCGGTCCATCGCCGAGAACCTGCTGGCCGGCAAGCCGGACGCCACCGAGGCGGAAATGCTCGATGCCGCCGCCCGCGCCCAGGCCGCAGAATTGATCGAACGCGCGCCGGACGGCCTGAAATCCTCCGTGGGCGAACGGGGCCGGGCGCTCTCCGGCGGCGAACGCCAGCGTCTGTCCATCGCCCGCGCGCTGTTGAAAGCGCCGCCGATCCTGATCCTCGACGAAGCCACCAGCGCGCTGGATGCCGGCACCGAGGTCAAGGTCCAGGCCGCGCTGGACGAGGTCATGAGGGACCGCACGACCTTCGTGATCGCGCACCGGCTGTCGACCATCCGCAAGGCGACGCGCATTCTGGTGTTCGAGAATTCGCGGGTCGTGGAAAGCGGCACGTTCGATGAACTGGTGGCACTCGACGGCCGGTTCGCCGCGCTGGCGCGCGCACAATTCATGACACCGGCGGCGTCAGGCGATGCCGACAGCCCGGATCAGGCTGTATAAAATGCTCCATAATATACCTTATGCGAATCACGTTACCGATACGAACCCTCTCGTCCGGGCTCATCCGCGCCGCCCATTCTGCTCGAGCTATTCCAATGTGGCTCGGCAGCCCCCATCTCCAGGACGTGTGTCAGGGAGTGTTTTTGGTATGATAGCCCGGCACGGCGGAACCACCTGCGGCCAGTTCCGTTGAACCGTTCAGCCGCGCAGACGATCCCTGCGACATGATTTTCTTTTCGAATTTGTGAGGTTTCAACTGTGTCAAAGGCCGAAAAACCCTCTCGCGGCGCTGCCGCCAAGCTGGATACCCCGACCGACCTTTCGGCAAATGCGGTCGGCGCCATTTCCGCGGAGTTGAACGCCTGCCTCGCCGATACGCTCTCGCTCTATATGAAAACCAAGAATTTTCATTGGCATGTGAGCGGGCCGCATTTTCGCGACTACCATCTGCTGCTCGATGAGCAGTCAGCGGATATCCTCGCCAGCGTGGACGAGCTTGCCGAACGTGTCCGCAAGATCGGCGGTCTGACGCTGCGCTCCATTGGTCAGATCGCAAAGCTTCAGCGCATCGCGGACAACGACGAGGAATTCGTCGACGCCGGTGCAATGCTTCGTGAATTGATGAGTGATAACAAGGAAATGGTCAAGAATCTTCGCAAGGCTCATGAGGTTGCCGACGAGAATGGCGACGTCGGGACCGCGAGCCTTCTGGAGAATTTCATCGACGCCACCGAAAAGCGCGTGTGGTTTCTGTTCGAGGCGTCTCGCGGCGTGGACGGCAGCGGCCACTAAAGCACGATCCCGAAAAGCGGGAACCCCTTTTCGGACAAGATCATGCTTGAACCAAAAGCATGATCTGATCCGCGGCTGGCAATGGGGCCGAAACGGCTCCTGTTGACCGCCTGCCGGCACCGTTGCATTGCGATAATCAAGGGCCGATGCTTCCCGCGTCGGCCCTTTTGCTATCGGATCGGATGATGACCGCTGCCCAGCCTCCCGCTGTCTTGACCCCTGCCCGCGACATTCAACGCCTGCTCGACATCATGGCGGCGTTACGGACACCCGGGACGGGCTGTCCGTGGGATCTGGAGCAGAGCTTCGCGACCATCCTGCCGTATACGCTGGAAGAAGCCTATGAAGTGGCCGATGCCATTGAGCGCAACGACCTGCCCGACCTTTGCGAGGAACTGGGGGACCTGCTGCTTCAGGTCGTGTTCCATGCACGCATGGCCGAGGAGCAGCAGGCGTTCAGTTTTGGCGATGTTGTTTTCTCTATTACGAACAAGATGATCCGGCGACACCCTCATGTCTTTGCCGATGCCGATGGCAAGACTTCCGAGCTGGTGGCCGGCCTGTGGGAGCGCATCAAGCTGGAGGAAAAGGCCGAGCGCGTCCGTGAAGACGAGCCGAAAGGCGCTCTCGCCGGCGTCCCGGCCGCCATGCCGGCGCTGATGCGCGCGCTCAAGCTCCAGCGTAAGGCGTCCAGGGTCGGGTTCGATTGGAACGATCCCCGCGCGGTGCTGGCCAAGATCCGGGAAGAGGCCGACGAGATCGAGGCGGCGCTGGATGCGGGAAGCGCTCCGGATGCCGGCCTAGAGGTTGGAGACCTGCTTTTCGCCGTGGTCAATCTGGCTCGCCATCTGGATGCCGACCCGGAAGCCGTGCTGCGCGCGACCAACGCCAAATTCGAGCGCCGCTTCGGCTGGATCGAGCAGGCCCTCGCCGCCGAGGGACGCTCCGCCGAGACTGCCAGCCTTGAGGAGATGGATGCTCTCTGGAACGCAGCCAAGGCGACGGAGGCGACGTCGAACGAAAACGCCTGATTGGCTCCCCGGCCCCGGCCTTCAGTCGGAATCGGTATCCGCCGGAAACCTGCGGTACACTTCGTCCAGCCTCGACGGTTCCGCCCGGATGGTGACGAGCATGTCGCCGCTGTCCAGATCGGTCCGGGACAGCACTTCCGCATGCCGGTGCAGCCAGCTCAGGCCAGCGCCATCTCCGGCCGGAACCCGGACCTGCCGCACCGTGCGGCGCTGCGCCAGCCGGTCCTCGATCGCGTCGGTCAGGTCGCGGATACCCTCGCCGGTCAGGGCCGACACCAGAATAGGATGCGCTTTTCCGGTCCGGCGCGCGGCCGTATTCGCCAGGCTTTCGCGCCGGACGGGTTCGAGCAGGTCGATCTTGTTCCAGACCTCGACGATGCGCTGATCGGCTCCGCTGTCGATGCCGAGCTGGCGCAGAACGTCCTCCACATCCTGGGCCTGGGCATCCGCATCGACATGGGACACGTCCCGGACATGCAGGATCACGTCCGCGTCGATGACCTCCTCCAGCGTCGCGCGGAAAGCCGCCACGAGCATCGTCGGCAGGTCGGAAATGAACCCCACGGTATCGGACAGGATCACCCGCGTGCCGTGCGGCAGGTCCACCGATCGCAGGGTCGGGTCGAGGGTCGCGAACAGCATGTCCGCCGACAGCACTTCCGCCGCGGTCATGCGGTTGAACAGCGTGGATTTGCCGGCGTTGGTATAGCCCACCAGCGCCACGACCGGATACGGCACGCGCTTGCGGCTGTCGCGATGGAGCTTGCGGGTCCGCTTGACCTTCTCAAGATCGGCTTCGATGCGGACGATCCGCTCCTGGATGAGCCGCCGGTCCGTCTCGATCTGGCTTTCGCCTGGCCCGCCCAGAAAGCCGAAGCCGCCGCGCTGGCGTTCGAGATGGGTCCATGACCGGACCAGCCGGCTTTTCTGATAGGTCAGATGCGCGAGTTCGACCTGAAGCGTGCCCTCGCGGGTCTGCGCCCGGCGGCCGAAGATTTCGAGAATGAGGCCGGTGCGGTCCAGCACCTTGGCATTCAGGTCCCTTTCAAGGTTGCGCTGCTGGCCAGGTGACAGCGCGCAATCCATGATGACGATCTCCGCATCATGGGCCTTCGCCAGTTCGGCGATCTCTTCGGCCTTGCCTTTGCCGATGTAGGTCGCGGGCCGGATTTCCGAGAGCTGAACGATGTCGGAGGCCACGACCTCCAGGTCGATGGCGGCGGCCAGGCCGATAGCTTCCTCAAGGCGCGCGGACGGCTCGCGCATCCCGCCGCCCCGCCCCTGCCCGTCTCGGCGGCTGCGCAGGTGCGGCTCGATCACGATCGCCCGGCCGGTGGAGCCGGCGGCGGGCGCAGGGCCAGCGTTGGCCGTATCGGGAGGCTTCGGCTCCAATCAGCCCCTTTCGCCGGCGCCTTCCTCGCCACCTTCGAAAAGCTGGATGGGATGGCCGGGCATGATGGTGGAAATGGCGTGTTTATAGACGAGCTGCGAATGCCCGTCGCGCCGCAGAAGAACACAAAAGTTGTCAAACCAGGTGACGACGCCCTGCAACTTCACGCCGTTCACCAGAAAGATGGTGAGCGGTGTTTTCGCCTTGCGAACATGGTTGAGGAAGGTGTCCTGAAGGTTTTGAGTGGCCGCCATTGGCGTTGTTCCGTTATGCGCCAGCGGACCCCGATTCCGCAGACTGTTATGGCCAGACCGGGACGTCGATCGCTCGTGCCCCAGGTCCGCAGCAGCGCCATTAGATGGTAGGCGGCTCTCCGACGCAAGCCCAACGTGTTGGAATTGTTACGGATGTGGGAAACCCGATCAGCTCCGCTCGGCATGGGCGTGGAAATTGCTGCGCAGGCGCCCGGTCACCGGGCCGGGCCGTCCGTCCCCTATGGAACGGCCGTCGATCCGGATCACGGGCATCACGATCTGGCTGGCCGCGGTGACGAATGCCTCCCGGGCGGCATAGGCTTCATCCACCGTGAATGGTCGTTCCTCGAAGGCGAGCCCGAGGCGGGCCGCCATCTCGATCAGCACGGTGCGGGTAATTCCCCGAAGGATGCCCTCCTCCGCCGGCCGGGTCACGATCGCCCGCTCGGTCACGATCCAGGCGTTGGTCGATGAGCCTTCCGTGACGAAGCCGTCCCGGTCCACGAACCAGGCTTCCCGGGCACCCTGCTCCCGCGCCGCCTGTTTCGCGAGAACGTTGGGCAGCAGCGCCACTGTTTTGATATCCACGCGGCTCCATCGGTTATCCGGCAGCGTGATGACGGCGACGCCTTCGGTGGCCTGACGGTCGTTGGCTGCGAAATCAAGATTCCGGGCTGTGACCACAAGGCTCGGCGGGGTGTCGGCGGGCGGAAAGGCATGGTCGCGCCGCGCCACTCCCCGGGTCGCCTGAATATAGACCAAGCCGTTCCGCACCCGGTTGCGCCGCACGGTTTCACGAAGCACGATGCCCAGCGCGGCCGGCTCCATAGGCGTTCGGATCCGCAGTTCGTCGAGAGAGCGTTTCAGCCGCGCGAGGTGCCGGCGCTCGTCGATGAGATGCCCGCCCCGGACCTCGCAGACCTCATAGACGCCATCCGAGAACTGGTAGCCGCGATCCTCCACATGCACCATCGCGTGGCTGTGGGGCACATACCGGCCGTTGACATAGGCAATTCGCGACATTGGAGGCTTCCCCCGGACCTGACCGGATTCATCACGTCAAAACGAGTTCAGAAAAACCAGCCAGGATTTTCGAAGGGCTCACCGCGCGGCGCCTGGCAGCCCTGTGCTTTCGCCAAGGCGTTCAATCGATGCCGAGCGCCTTGAGCTTGCGGTGAAGGGCGGAACGCTCCATTCCGACGAACTCCGCCGTGCGGGAGATGTTGCCGCCGAAACGGCTGATCTGGGCGACGAGATACTCGCGCTCGAAAATTTCCCGCGCCTCCCGCAGCGGCAAACCCATGAGTTGTTCGCCGCCATTGCCGTTCGGCATGGCCGGCACCATCGAGCCGACATCCGGCGGCAGCATCTCGGAGGTGATGACCGTATCGGGCCCCCCGCTGGCGAGGATCATCAGCCGCTCGACATTGTTCCTGAGCTGGCGAACGTTACCGGGCCAGTCGTGGGTCTGGAGCACGGCCATCGCATCCTCGCCGATGACGCGGCGGGACAGCCCCGTGGTCTGCGAGATCTGCTCCATGAAATAGCTGACGAGTTCGCCGATATCCTCCCGCCGCTCCGCAAGCGGCGGTACGCGCAGCGGCACCACCGACAGGCGATGATAGAGGTCTTCGCGGAACCGCCCTTCTGCGATCTCGGCCTCGATATTCCGGGCGGTGGACGAAATGATCCGGACGTCAACGGATATCTTGTTGGTTCCTCCGACATGCTGGAAGGTCTGGTCGATGAGGACGCGCAGGATCTTGTTCTGGGTCTCCCGCGGCATGTCGCCGATCTCGTCGATGAACAGCGTGCCGCCGTCCGCCTCCTCAAGCGCGCCGATGCTGCGCTCCGAACCGTTCTCGCCACGCTGAACGCCGAACAGCTCGATTTCCATCCGCTCCGGGATGATCGCCGCTGCGTTGATGACGATGAAGGGCCCGCTTGAGCGGGCCGACAGCGCATGAATCATGCGCGCTGTCATCTCCTTGCCCGAACCTGAAGGGCCGACAATGAGGATGCGGCTATTGGTCGGCGCGACCTTCTCGACCATTGCGCGCAACTGATTCATCACCGGCGAACGGCCCACCAGATGGTCCGCCAGCGGCGCGAGAGTTTTGAGCGCCTTCACTTCCCGCTTGAGACGGGAGGTTTCGAGGGCGCGTTCCGCAACCAGGATCAGGCGGTCCGCCTTGAATGGCTTCTCGATGAAATCATAAGCGCCCTGCTTGATCGCAGCCACGGCGGTTTCGATGTTGCCATGTCCGGAAATCATCACAATCGGCAGGTCCGGATGCAGGCTTTTCAACTGGTCAAGCAGTTGCAGGCCGTCGAGCTTGCTGCCCTGGAGCCAGATATCGAGAAATACGAGGCCGGGCCTGCGGCTGGCGATGGCGGTGAGCGCGTCGTCGCTGTCGCGGGCTGTGCGCGTGGTGTAGCCTTCGTCTTGCAGGATGCCGGCGACCAGCTCTCGTATGTCGGCTTCGTCGTCAACGATCAGGATATCGGCTGCCATGACGTATCTTCAATATGCTGTCGTTCGTAGCGAACGAGGGTTCCTGTTCAAGGCGTAACGGTTTTCGCGGCGTCGGCCGGAGGCCCCTGCCCCACGATTTCGGCAGCAAAGCGCAGCCTCACCCAAGCGCCGCGCTGGCCTGGAATCTTCAAGGCGGCGTCGCGCAGCTCGATCTTGCCGCCGTGCTCTTCCAGAACGCGGCCAACGATGGCGAGGCCGAGGCCGGTTCCCTTCTCGCGTGTGGTGACATAGGGCTCAAGCAGGCGGTTGCGGTTTTCCTTGGGAAGCCCGATGCCGTTATCAACGACATCGATGACGATGTCGTTGCCGTCACGCGCCGCCGATACGCCGATGTGTCCCCGCCCTCCCAGCTCTTCGTCCGGCACTGCGGAGATCGCCTCGGTGGCGTTCTTGATGATGTTGGTCAGCGCCTGGGAGATCAGGCGGCGGTCGAACCGCGCGGGCATCTCGTCTAATTCCGTCTCGAGCTCGATATCGATATCGGGATAGCCGACACGCATCAGGAACGCCGCCTGCCGCACCGTATCGGCGACGTCCTCCTCGACCATTTCGGCCTTGGGCATGCGCGCGAAGCGGGAGAATTCGTCCACCATTCTCTTGATGTCATCGACCTGGCGCACGATAGTGTCGGTGCATTGCTGGAAGATGGCCGGATCTTCCGTGATCTTGGAGCCGTATTTGCGGCGAAGACGCTCGGCCGAAAGCTGAATCGGCGTAAGCGGATTTTTGATCTCATGGGCGATGCGGCGTGCAACATCCGCCCAGGCGGAGGTGCGCTGCGCGGACACCAGTTCGGTGATGTCGTCGAGCGTGACGACATAGCCATGCTCCGCATCCGGGGTGTGTTCGCTCGTCACGCGCACGGAGAGATTGCGTTCCCGCCCATCCCTGCTGATGGTGATCTCGCGCTGTGCGAGCCGCAGCGGACCCTGCTCGGCGACCGCAAGCATGTCCGTCAGTTCCGGCAGCATTTCGATCAGCGGCCGGCCGAGCGCATCGGCCTCGTTGCAGCCGATCAGCTTTTCCGCCGAGCGGTTGAGGATGTTGACCCGCCCTGCGGGATCGACGCCGATGACGCCCGCGCTGGCGCCTGCCAGCACGGCCTCGGTGAAGCGGCGGCGGCTGTCGATCAGATCGCGCGCGCGCATGATGTCGTCGCGCTGGGTGCGCAACTCGCGGGTCATGGTGTTGAAGGTCGTGCCGAGGTTGGCAAGATCGCCTTCCGCGCGCCGCGTCGGAACCTGGACGAACAGGTTGCCGGCCGACACGGCCTGCGCCGCGCCGATCAGACGGCGGATCGGCGCGACCAGATAATTGGCGAAATTGATGCCGATCCAGACCGCCGACAGCAGCACCGTCAGCGCGATGATGACATACATCGACCAGAAGCCGATCTGCACGCCGAGGCGCCGCGATTCCACCGCCGTGAATTCGTCGATACTGTCGAGGGTGCGGCGCAGTTGGCCGGCCACCACGGGGTCCATCAGCCGGACGACGAACAGATAGGCATCGTCATAGGCGCGCAGCTTGATGATCGAGGCGATATAGTTCTCATCGAGAGAAATACCGATCTCCGGGGATGTATCGCCGACCTTCTGGATGGTCTCCTTCGACGGGGTGATGAAATTGCGCTCGACCTTCTTGTCCGCCTGCTCGACGATCTCGACCTGGGAATTGACGATCATGGCAAGCGCGAAATTCCGGACCAGGGCCTGCTCGTTGAGCATCTTGTGATAGAGCGGGCGATCCTGATCGAACATGGTTCGATGGCGCGTCAGGTCGAATGCCATCAGGCCGGTGTCGCCCTGCACCGCACGGGCCTGCTCGTTGAGATAGGCTTGGGCGACAATGACGGAATTCTCGATCAGCGCGCGGGTCTGGCGGGAGAACAGGGTGTCGAGCCCGCGGTCCAATGTGACGCTGGCGACCACCGAGACGAGAATGGTGGGAATGGCCGAGATCAGCGAGAACAGCGCTACGATGCGGACATGGAGCCGCGCCGCTGCGCGGCCGCGCCGCCGCGCCTGAAGAATCTGCCACCCCTCCCAGCCGATGATGGCGACGAGGGCCAGCACCGTGGTCACGTTGATGAGCAGGAGCGTCACGACGACGTCGTGGGTCGGCACGATCCGGGTCAGCCCCGCCAGTACGATGAACGTCACGAAGGCGGACAGGAGCGCCAGAGCGACCGCGATCGGCCCAAGGATGCGCAACACCCGCCGGGGGCGCGCCGCAGTCAATGTTTCGAGAGCCAGCGCCTGGTCAGGATTCGTCATTCATCACCCGGACGGTCCGGGTGCGCGCCTCGAACCCGGAATCTGAGGCTTTTCTACAACAAATGTTGCCGAATTGAGACGAGCCACGCCATCGTCCCCAGCTTCGGCATCAGGAGTTGGTTCGAACGACCTGGATATCGAGATCCCGAATCTTCTTTCGCAGGGTGTTGCGGTTCACGCCGAGCAGGTCCGCCGCCCGGATCTGGTTGCCCCGCGTCGCCGCCAGCGTGATGGAGAGCAGCGGCTGCTCGATTTCCCGCAGGATGCGGTGATACAGTCCCGGCGGCGGCAGTCCGTCCCTGAAGCCCGCGAAATATGCGTTCAAGTGGTGCTCGACTGAAGCGGACAGGCCCTCCTCGGCGCGGCTGTCGTCGCCGCTCCCGCTGAGAGCGAAATCCGGCTGGGCCAGTTCCGCCTCGATGACGGCGGCGGAGATGATCTCTTGCGGATAGAGCGCCGAGAGCCGCCGGGCCAGATTCTCGAGCTCGCGGACATTCCCCGGCCAGCGATACTTCTTCAGTCGCTCGAGAGCGGCGCCTTCCATGGTCTTGGGCGGGAGCCCTTCCCGCTCGGCCATGCCGAGGAAATGACGCATCAGGTCCGGAACGTCCTCGCTGCGCTCGCGCAGCGGCGGCAGCCGCAGCGGCACGACATTGAGCCGGAAGAACAGGTCCTCGCGGAACAGGCCCTGCTGGATCAGGATGCGCAGGTCCTTGTTGGTGGCGGCGATGATGCGCACGTCGGTCCGGATCGGCGTCCGTCCCCCGACCATCGTGTATTCGCCCTGCTGAAGCACCCGCAGCAGGCGGGTCTGGGCCTCCATCGGCATGTCGCCGATCTCGTCGAGGAACAGCGTCCCACCCTCGGCCTGTTCGAAACGGCCGGAGCTGCGTGCATTGGCGCCGGTGAACGCACCCTTCTCGTGTCCGAACAATTCGGATTCGATCAGGTCCCGGGGAATGGCGGCCATGTTGATCGCGACAAACGGGCCGGTCTTTCGCTTGCCGTAGTCATGCAGCGCACGGGCGACCAGCTCCTTGCCGGTGCCGGACTCTCCGGTGATCATCACGGTGAGGTCGGTCTGGATCAGCCGCGCCAGCAGGCGATAGATTTCCTGCATCGCGGCCGAGCGGCCGACCAGCGGGATGTCGAGATCCTCGGAGACCGGCTCGGCAAACGCGCGCTCCTTCGGTTCGGACAGGGCGCGGCCGACGATCCCGATCAGCTCCTTGAGATCGAACGGCTTGGGCAGATATTCGTAAGCCCCGCGCTCGGACGCCCGGATCGCGGTCATGAAGGTGTTCTGCGCGCTCATCACGATGATCGGCAGGTCCGGCCGCAGCTTCTTGATGCGCGGCAGCAGGTCGAAGGCATTCTCGTCCGGCATCACCACGTCGGTGATGACGAGATCGCCGTCGCCCTGACTCACCCAGCGCCACAGCGTGGCGGCATTGCTGGTCGAGCGGACTTCATAGCCGGCCCGCGACAGCGCCTGGTTGAGCACCGTGCGGATCGCCGCATCGTCGTCGGCGATGAGTATGCTTCCGGTAGGCATGGCTTCCTCTCAGGTTTCGCCACCCGGCAAGGCGTCGTTACCCGTGACATCGGTTCCCGTGAACATCGGCATCAGCACGCGGAAAGTCGTGCGCCGTGGTTGAGATTCGCATTCGACGACGCCGCCATGGTTGCCGATGATCTTGGCGACCAGCGCGAGGCCGAGGCCCGAGCCGCTCGGCTTTGTCGTCATGAAGGGATCGAACAGATGCGGCATCAGGTCCGTGGGCACGCCCGGACCATTGTCGCGAACACAGAATTCGAGCGGCAGCGAAACCCGCGTGCTGGTTCCGGGCAGGGTCAGGCGCACGCCGGGCCGGAACGC
>DATMEW010000067.1:0-14156 GCA_035556495.1 Xanthobacteraceae bacterium
CCTCCAGCACGGGCTCGGCTTCGGCGGCGGCATGCGCGCCGTAGGGAAGGACATCGAGGAATTCGCCCTTGTAGCGGTAGCCCACCCCGATCTTGATCTGCTCGACGCCGTCCAGGACATCGAGCTTGGTGATGCACAGGCCGGAAATGCCGTTGATCATGACCGAACGCTTCATGGCGGCGCCGTCGAACCAGCCGCAGCGGCGGGGCCGGCCGGTCACCGAGCCGAACTCCTTGCCGACGGTGGCCAGGCGGGCGCCGGTGTCGTCCAGCAATTCGGTGGGGAACGGACCCGACCCGACACGCGTGGTGTAGGCCTTGGCAATGCCCAATACGTAATCCAGGGTCTGGGGACCGACGCCCGCGCCGGCCGATGCCGCGCCGGCGATGCAGTTGCTGCTGGTCACGAAGGGATAGGTGCCGTGGTCGATATCGAGCAGCGCGCCCTGCGCCCCCTCGAACAGGATGCGCTTGCCTTCCCGGCGCTTCCGGTCGAGCAGCAGCCAGACCGAGTCCATATAGGGCAGCACCTTGGGCGCGAGCGCGGCGAGGCCTTCATAAAGGGAATCGCCATCCACCTGCTCGATGCCGAGGCCCTTGCGCAGGGCGTTGTGGTGGGTCAGCAGCCGGTCAATCTTGCGCCGGAGCGAGGGCAGATCGGCCAGATCCATCACGCGGATGGCGCGCCGCCCGACCTTGTCCTCATAGGCCGGGCCGATGCCGCGCTTGGTGGTGCCGATCCGGTTGGCGGGGCTCGCCGCCTGCTCGCGCAGCGAATCCAGTTCCTGATGGAGCGGCAGGATCAGCGTCGCATTCTCGGCGACGCGCAGATTGTCCGGCGTGATACTGACGCCCTGCCCGCGCAGACGCTCGATTTCCCCAACCAGCGCATTCAGGTCCACCACGACGCCGTTGCCGATGACCGACAGCTTGCTGGGGCGCAGCACGCCGGAGGGCAGCAGCGAGAGCTTGTAGACCGCGCCGTCGATCACCAGCGTATGGCCGGCATTATGGCCGCCCTGGAACCGGACGACGATGTCCGCCTGCTCCGACAGCCAATCGACAATCTTGCCCTTGCCTTCGTCGCCCCACTGGGCGCCGACCACGACCACATTCGCCATCACAAACCCCTGGCACGTTCCGCGCCCTGACCGAGCACTGGCGATAACGGAAGGGGCCGGTGGAGGCAAGGCGGGAACGCCCCTCCACCGGCCCCTTCCGACCGATTCACAGCCCTTTGGCGGCGTTCAGAACCGCAGGGGCTTGGCGGACTGGACCTGCGGCAGCGCCTGAACCTTGGCCAGCACCTCCGCGGGCACCTCCCCGTCCACCGCGATCAGCGCGATGGCATTGCCGCCCGGAGCCTCACGGCCCACATGGAAGGTCGCGATGTTGATATCGGCCTCGCCGATGGTGGACGAGAAGCGACCGATAAAGCCCGGTTTGTCGAGGTTGGTGATGTAGATCATCGTCGGGCTGAATTCCGCGTCCATGCGGATGCCCTTGATGTTGACGATGCGGGGCCGCCCATCGGCAAACACCGTACCCGAGACCGAGCGCGACATTTCGTCCGTGAAAACCGTCATCGTGATGAGGCTTTCATAATCGCCGGTCGCCTCGCGCGTGACTTCCTCGACTACGATGCCGCGATCCTTGGCCACGGTCGGCGCCGAGACGATATTGATGTCCTGAAGCATGGGCCGCAGAAACCCGGCCACCGCGGCGGAGGTCAGCGCCTTGGTCTTCATATGGCAGACGCCGCCTTCATAGACGATCTGGAGCTTCTGGACGCCGCCCTCGGTGAGTTGCCCCGTGAACGAGCCGAGTTTCTCCGCAAGCGCGATGAAGGGCGACAGCTTCGGCGCTTCCTCCGCCGTGATGGAGGGAAAGTTCACGGCGTTGGAGATCGCGCCGTGAAGCAGATAGTCCGACATCTGATCCGCCACCTGCAACGCGACATTCTCCTGCGCTTCGGTGGTCGCCGCGCCGAGATGCGGCGTGCAGACCACGTTCGGATGGCCGAACAGCGGATTGGCGGTCGCGGGCTCCTCCACGAACACGTCGAAGGCCGCGCCGGCGACCTGGCCGGAATCCAGCGCCTCGCGCAGCGCCGCTTCATCGACCAGCCCGCCCCGGGCGCAATTGATGATGCGCACGCCCTTCTTCATCGTCGCCAGCGCCTTGGCGTCGATGACGTTCTTGGTCTTTTCCGTCAGCGGCGTGTGCAGGCTGATGAAGTCGGCACGCTTGAACAGGTCCGCCAGCTCCACCTTCTCGACGCCGATATCGAGCGCGCGCTCCGGCGACAGGAACGGATCATAGGCGATGACCTTCATGCGCAGGCCGATGGCGCGGTCCGCCACGATGGAGCCGATGTTGCCGCAGCCGATGATGCCCAGCGTCTTGCCGGTGATCTCGGTGCCCATGAAGCGGTTCTTCTCCCACTTGCCGGCCTGGGTGGAGGCGTCGGCCTGGGGGATCTGCCGCGCCAGCGCCAGCATCAGGGTGATGGCGTGTTCGGCGGTGGTGATGGAGTTGCCGAAGGGCGTGTTCATCACGATCACGCCCTTGGCGGTGGCGGCCGGAATCTCGACATTGTCGACGCCGATGCCGGCGCGGCCGATGACCTTCAGCTTCGTCGCATTCTGAAGAATCTTGGCCGTGACCTTGGTCGCGGAGCGGATCGCGAGGCCGTCATAGTTGCCGATGATCTCGGCCAGCTTGTCCTTGTCCTTGCCCAGCGTGGGCTGGAAATCCACTTCGATGCCGCGATCCTTGAAGATCTGAACGGCGGCGGGCGACAGGGCATCGGAAATGAGAACCTTGGGCATGGGAAAACTCCTGCGAATTGCGGATGGCGCGCTTGAAGCGCTGCCACTGGAGAAAGATGGAATGATGGATCGAGGCCGGCTTCATGCCGGCCGCGCGCGGCGATGGCGCTCAGGCGGGACTCACGCTGCCTTGGCGAGGCCGGCCTTGGTCTTGGCGAAGGCCCAGTCGAGCCACGCGGTCAGCGCGGTGACGTCGCTGGCTTCCACCGTCGCGCCGCACCAGATCCGCAGGCCCGGAGGCGCGTCACGGTAATGGCCGAGGTCGTAGCCAGCGCCTTCCTTCTCAACGGCGCTGGCGAGGCTCTTGGCGAAGGCGGCCTGCGCATCCGCCGGCAGCGCCGTGATCGCCGGATCGACCACCTTGAGGCAGACCGAAGTATTGGAGCGCACGGCAGGGTCTGCCGCGAGGAAATCGACCCAATCGGTCTTCACGACCCAGTCGGCCACCGCCTTGGTGTTGGCGTCGGCACGCGCGATCAGCGCATCAAGCCCGCCAACGGACTTCGCCCAGTCCAGCGCATCGAGATAATCCTCGACGCAGAGCATCGACGGCGTGTTGATGGTCTCGCCCTGGAAGATGCCTTCGTTGATCTTGCCGCCCTTGGTCATGCGGAAGATCTTCGGCAGCGGCCAGGCCGGCTTGTAGGTCTCCAGCCGCTCGACCGCGCGCGGCGACAGGATCAGCATGCCGTGGGCGGCCTCGCCGCCGAGCGCCTTCTGCCAGGAGAAGGTCACGACATCGAGCTTGTCCCAGTCGAGCGTCTGCGCGAAAGCCGCGGAGGTCGCGTCGCAGATGGTCAGGCCCGCACGGTCCGCCGCGATCCAGTCCCCGTTCGGCACGCGCACGCCCGAGGTCGTGCCGTTCCAGGTGAAGACCACGTCCGTGTTGAAATCCACGACGGAGAGATCGGGCAGTTCGCCGTAACCGGCCTTGAGCGTGACGACATCCTTCAGCTTGAGCTGCTTCTCGACATCGGTGACCCAGCCTTCGCCGAAGGATTCCCAGGCCAGCATGGTCACGGGCCGCGCGCCGAGCAGCGACCACATCGCCATCTCCACCGCGCCGGTATCGGACGCCGGCACGATGCCGATGCGATAATCCACCGGCACGCCGAGAATTTCACGGGTCTGCTCGATGGCGCGCTTGAGTTTGTCCTTGCCGATCTTCGCGCGATGCGAGCGGCCGAGGGCAGCGTCCTTCAAGGCTTCGGGGGTCCATCCGGGGCGCTTGGCGCAGGGGCCGGACGAGAAATGCGGAACCTGCGGGCGCAGGCCGGGCGTCGTATTCGTCATGTGCTATCCTTTCAGATAGGCGCCTCCCGTTGGGGGGAGGTGTCCCACGGACGGAGCTACATCAGGCTTCGCCGCCGCGCAAGTAGGCTGAAGCGTAATTTTTCAGGGCGCCCCCGTCCCCGCCATGCCGCGCGCTTTCGGCCGCCGCATATCGATGCTGCTGCGCGCGCCGCGACGAACGGCACGACACAGCACGGCAAGGCTCCCGCATCGCTGCTGTCTGCATCTGCACGAAATGCGGATTTCATTACGGAAACTTAATGGCTGCATTCAGTTTCAGTTCATTCGCCGCCGCTAACGTGAAGCCTATTCAAGCAAGAGGAGTTCGCGATGAGAAAGATGATTCTGGCTGCGGCCGCCATTTCACTGCTGGCCATTCCCGCGGCGCAGGCGCAGCCGAGGCCGCACGCGCCCAAGCACGGGCCGCACTACGTCCAGCCGAAAAAGATGCAGCCGCAGATCAACCGCCACGTTCGCCCTGCCCCGCCGCGCCATCACTGGACGCGCGGACACCGCGTGCCGAACTGGCAGCGCCAAACCCATGTGCGCGATTATAATCGCTATGGCCTGCATCGTCCCGGCCCCGGCCAGCGCTGGGTGAAGGTGAACAACGACTATCTGCTGATCGGCGCCGCCACCGGCATCATCGCCGCGATCGTCGCCGGACGGTAAACTAACGGCACCGCCAAACAACGAAAGGCCCGGTCTTCACCGGGCCTTTTTCTTGCGTACCGTCGGGGATTTCAGAACTTCATCGCGCCGCCGACGCGCACGGCGTTGATGTTGGCGACGACATCGGACGCCTTGGTGAACTGGATGAACTCATATTCGCCGCGCAGGAAGAAGCCCGGCGCAATGGCGACATCGACACCCGCGCCGGCGCCGAAGCCGAACATATAATTTGATGTCTTTTCCGTGAGTGTTTGCGGCGCCTGATAGAGAGGCGGACGCCCGCCACCCGAAACATCGACGGCACTCCCGCCGACCGTCGCGGTGCGAAAGACATCAGCCCGGCCTGCCGCGGCGCTGACCGTTGCGAAGGGCATGAAACGACCCATCACATAGCCAAAGCGCGCGCGCAAAGTGCCGTAGTCCGTCAGCTTGTAGGTGGAGCCGGCAGCAACGTCCACGCTATACATATATCCGTCCGAGGTCTGGAACGAACGGGCGATGGAATCGGACACGCCGGCATTCATTGAGCTGCGATTGTAGTTCAGCTCCACGCCCAGCACGAGATCGTCTATCTGGTGATTATAGCCGACAAACACACCGTAGCTGCGGCCGTTGGTCACGCGATTGCCCAGCGCGGTCCACTCCGACACCCGCCCCTGGTTCTCGATGATGGTATCACGCAGGATATGCTTGACGAGCGAAGCAGCGCCGCCACCGAAATCGACATTGGCGCTTTCGTGGCCGACCTGTCCGCCGACGTAGAATCCATCCCACCGGAAGAACGTCGGCGGCTCCGACATGACGACACTGGTGCCGCGCAGAACGGGCTGGTCCAGCCCCTGCGCCGCCGCCGTCTGGGCGATGCTGAACAGCAGGCAGGCAAGAAATACGCGACGCATCGGTTTGAACTCCGAAACTCTTTACGCAGAACAGGCAGCAGGCAATCGGATCACAGGATCGGCAGCGGATCGTCGAACATCCAGCGCAGGCCGAAACGCACCTCATGCGCCGCAAGGCTCTTGAAAGTCATCGCGCCGAAGGGATCGCTCACCGTATGGGCGTCGCCCATGTTGAGGTAGCGATAGCCGACATCCAGCGCGAGATTGCGCGAGATATCGTAGCTCAGGCCAGCCATGACGGCCCAGGCAAGATTCCATTGAGTGCTCGCGGCCGGCGTGCCGAAAGGCGGCGCGGCCAGGCTGGCGTAGTCGGAGGTCCGGACATAAGCCGTGCCGGCACCGGCGCCGAGATAAGGCGTTACGCCGAACCAGGTGCCGAGATCGAAATACAGGTTGAACAGTCCGGTGGTCGCGCCGACTTTCGCGGACACATCGCCCGGCGTGAAGATCGTGCCGGTGTAGGAGACCGGCGAGGCGTAGTCGATGGTGAGATCCGCCCTGATCCAGCCCGCCTTGAAGCCGACGCCCGCGCCGAAGAACGCGCCGCCGTTCATGCGGTTGTCGCTGGGATCGAGAAACGACGCCGCGCTGCTGGCGCGATGGACGGTGTTGGAGCGGTAGCCGATGTCCCCGCGCAGATACCAGCCCGACGAAGGACCCGCATCGAACTCGCCGTCGATCGGCGGCGGAGGCGGCATGTTCAAGTCCGGCATGTCGGCGGCATGCGCCATGACTCCGCTGGACAAACCGATGATCGCCAGCGTCGCGGCGACCGTCCTGAAACTCATCATGCCTGAACCCTCACACACCGCCTCGGTCAAGAGGCGAACATGGGATAAGCTTGGCACAGCGTGGTTAAGCACGACTTAACCACGAAATTTAACGACGCTGATTTACCATATTGCCGCTTCGCGAAAACAAAGCGGCGCGCCGGAGCGCGCCACTTGGCAACTTTCGGGAGAGGCTCTCAGCCGCGCCGCATCAGCGGCTGCTGATAGCTCGGCGGCGGAGCCTGATAGACCGGCGCGGGTGCCTGATAGACCGGCTGGGGCGGCGTATAGACCGGCGGCACATACACGGCCTGCTGGGGCGGCGGCGCTGGCGGCAGCGCGAAACTCGGCGTCGCAACCGGCATGAAGCCGGAGAACTGCGGAATGCCGGACTCGAACGCCCAGCGGAAGCCGACCTTGAAGTCGTGCGACGTCAGGCCCTTGAAGTGCATCGGATTGTTGACGGTGTTGGTGCCGTCGAACGCCACCAGATCGCCGGTGATGCCGTCGCCGAGATGCATGTAGCGATAGGCAAACTCGATCCAGAGGCAGTTCGCGACCTGGTAGGACAGGCCGGCATGAACCGCATAGGCGAAATTCCACTGCGACGCCTTTTCGCCATAGGCGACACTGACGAAGGGTGTTCCGTTGCTGAAATAGCCGAGGCCATCGTCCCGGAAGCCGTCGATCGTGACCTGAGCGAAGCCGGCACCGAAACCGACGAAAGGCGTGATGCCCCAGAAAGTACCGAAATCGAAATAGGCATTCGCCATGAAGACATATTCCGACTTGCTGCCCGTATAGTTGTCGGACAGCACGCCCGTCCCGCCGCCATCGGGGAATGTCGTCTTGTCGGAACCCTTGAAATTGGCTCGACCGCGATACTCGCCGGTGAAATCGACACGGAGATTCCGGTTGAACTGGAAGCCGATGCCGAGGCCGAAGGTCGGTGCCGCATCGAATGTCATCCCGACCGGTTCCACCGTGATGCCGGGCTGGCCGTAAAGCACGTTATGGAGCTTGTCGACGCGCTGGGAGCTGAAGCCGATATCGCCGCGCAGATACCAGCCGCTGGCGAATTCCTGCACGACGGGAACCATCGGCGGCGGAGGCGGCGGCGCAACCGCCATGGCGCAGAGCGGGCCTGGCGGGTTGACGCAATAAGGAATGGGATTCGCCATGCTGGGCGCCGACTGGCCGTAGCACTGCGGCGGCGGAACGCACGGCTGCGCGGGAGCATAGTCAGCGGCGGACGCCTCGCTCCCGAGAATTTCAGCCAGCGCAGCGACCGAAACAGCCGCCAGCGCCGCCACCATCAATTTCCGGACTCGCGACATGGCACCCTTCCTGACCGGGCAAACCATCCGAACCGGCTGCCCATGCCTCGCGAACCTTGTCACCAAAAACTTAAGCCCTTCTTAACCACGAATTTTAAGGAGCTTTATTTACCGGATGACGGAAAGGGTCTCTCCTCTCTCCTCTCTCCTCTCTCCTCTCTCCTCTATCCTCTCCCCTCTCCCCTCTCCCCTCTCCCCTCTCTCGGATGCCGGGTATCGGTCACCGGAGCTGGCGATGCGCGCCGGCGGCGCCAACGCCCCGCCCTCGGGCCGCTTCCCCGGCATGAAAAAAGCCACGCCGGAAACCGGCGTGGCCAGAACTGCGCGGCTGAAGTCTGATTCAGTCTCGCCGGAGCGGAGCCCGATCAGGCTTCCAGTTCGCCGAGCTTGTGCTGGGCATAGAGTTCGAGCCCCACGGTCTCAACCAGACCAAGCTGCGTCTCGAGGAAATCGATGTGGTGCTCTTCCGCGCGGATAAGCTCCTCGAACAAATCCTTGGTCGCGTTGTCGCGCACCGAGAGACAATAGGCCGCAGCCTCCACATACAGCTCGCGCGCGGACATTTCCGACGCCAGATCGGCTTCCAGAATCTCCTTGAGATTCTGCCCGATGTGCAGGGGATTCAGCACCTGCATGTTGGGAAACCCTTCAAGGAACAGGATGCGGGCCGTGATCTTGTCGGCATGCTCCATTTCCTCGATGGATTCCTTGCGCCAATGCTTGGCGAGCACACGGAAGCCCCAGTCGTCGAGGATGCGGTAATGCAGCCAGTATTGGTTGATCGCGGTCAATTCGTGCCGAAGGCTCCGATTGAGATATTCGATGACCTTTGTGTCGCCTTTCATGGCCGTACTCCTGCTCTGACTGCCGCAGCAACTTCGGCGTCATCTAATTTTGAATAATTCTAATATATGAACGGCAGGCAAGCAACCCTTGTCCGGAGGTGGAGCGGCCTCCGAGCATGCTGCAAATACCCCGACAGATGCTGTGTATGGCGGCCGGGAACGGCCGCACCGAGCGCAAAAGCGCAAATTCACCGGAAATGGGAATGAGGGAGCCGCGTCCTGCGATTTCGATCCCGAGGGACGACTCAGGAGGCGACCGCGGCGCTTGGGCAGGGACATCCGGCCGTCAGGGCTTCGTCCATGATTTTCTTGATCGTGCGGGCGCAACGGCCGCACTGGGCGTTGCAGCCGAGGCATCCGTAGACCTGGCTGGTTTTCCGGGCGCCGTCCTGCTCGCGCGTGACAGCAGACCGAATATCCTTTTCGGTCAATACGTTACAGGAACAGACGATCATTCGAAGAAGACCCGCATCCCAACCATGTGCCAGATCTTATTATCGCAAGTCACTCGCAAGTGCAAAGCGATTCTTACTTTATATTCATTCTAAGATATTGAAAACATTACCTTTCCGGCCATTTCCAAGGATGCGGAAATCGCCTGTCCAAGGCAACGGTTGTGCTCAAGAGCATTCAACGCAACGTCAAAGGGCCGCCCAAGGGCAGCCCTTTGATTCATCGTCCTTGATCCGCCCTTGGGCCGACCGTCAGGGGAAATGCATCCCCTCGATCCCCATGGCCTTCTCAAACGCCTCGCGGACTTCGGGAGGCTGGCCGGCGCAATGGCGGAAGGCGCCCAGCCGCGTCCGCAGCAGGGGATAATTCTTGTAATCCTCCAGCCGGATGCCCTCGACCTGCTCGCGCTTCTGGAAATACGGCAGCTCGACGAATTTGGCCGCCTCCGGGTCACGGATAGTCCCCTTGGCATCGGCACCGGCCGCGACCGCGTCCAGTTCATCGAAGAAGCGCTTGCGGATCATGGCGATGCCACGGTCGCTCGCGCCCAGGCTCTCCTTGGTCCGGTCAGCGACCTTGCCCTGCCCGACCCAGGCGATGATGTCCTGATTGATGACATGGGTGGAAATCCAGCGGCCGTCCTCGCCCTTGATCGGGCTGACCCAGGTCGGCACGGTTTTCTGCTCGTACGGCTCGCGGCCCTTGGGCACGCGCATGAAGAACCACGAGATGCTGAGGGTGTTCTCGTCGTCCACCGGCACGCGCCACTCGAAATGGTTGCCGAGATAGAAGGCGTTCGGCCACAGGCAGACGCGGCCCACGGTCCAGAGCGCGTCCGTGTCATTCGCCCCCTCGCGGATGCGCTTGTACATGAAGCCGTGCTCGAACTCCTCGAACTTCACCTGGAGATGCTTGGCCGCGTAAGGCTTCTGCTCGTTCTTGAGGCGGATGCTCCAGTTGTCATGCATCCACTCGAAGTGAACCGGATCGCAGGAATTCTCCTGGCATTGCAGCCAGTTGCAGGGCACATCCGAAACCACGACCTCGCGGAAGCCGTTCTTCCAGGTGAACGGCTCCCAGACCGGCAGTTCTGGGATCGGTTCCGGCCCCATATAGGCCCATAGCAGCCCGGCCAGTTCCCGCACGGGATAGGCCTTGACCTTGCAGCGGTCCTTCAGGCGCGTGTTGGGATGAGCGGTGTCCTCATAAGGCTGCTCGATGCACTGGCCGGTCTGGTCGAACAGCCAGCCGTGATAGTTGCACCGCAGTCCCACCTTCTCCACGAAGCCATAGGACAGATCGGCGCGCCGGTGGGCGCAATGCCGGTCCACCAGGCCGAAATTGCCGCTGTGGTCCTTGTAGAGCGTGAGGTCCTCGCCCATCAGCCGCACCGGCTTCACGTCGATCACGTCGAACTCGCTGGCGCCGGCGATCGGCATCCAGTAGCGCCTCAGATAGTCGCCCATGGGAGTTCCCGGACCGACTTCGGTGATGAGCTTGTTTTTCTCGGCGGACAGCACGAAACGCCCTCCCTGATTTTCTCAACGGCCAACACTGCAGCCCGGTGGGCAACCGCGGCCCACACCTACTTTTATACATAACCAAACTGGCGGGCTCTGCAACCGCCGACGGCGCATCGCTGCATGGCCGGCCGGGACACTGCCCCGGCCCCCGCGACATGGCCGGGGTGGCCCAGGTGGCAGCCTAACTGGCGGCGAGAACCCGCCCGTCGATATCCTGCACGTTATGCACCCCCGTCAGGGCCATGGAGACATCGAGTTCCCCGCGCAGGATATCCAGCGCCCGGGTCACGCCGGCCTGTCCGCCCGCTCCCAGCCCGTACACATAGGACCGGCCGATCAGGCAGGACTTCGCCCCCAGCGCCAGCGCCCGCATGATGTCCTGTCCGGAACGAACCCCGCCGTCGAACAGCACCTCGGTCTGCGAACCGACGGCATCCGCCACCTTCGGCAGCATCGAGATGGAAGACGGCGCGCCGTCGAGCTGACGGCCGCCGTGATTGGACACCACCACGGCCTGCGCGCCGGCCGCAACCGCCTGGCGGGCGTCCTCGGGATCGAGAATGCCCTTGAGCACGAGCTTGCCGGGCCACTCCGCGCGAATCCAGTCGAGGTCCTTCCAGTTCAGCGACGGGTCGAACTGCTGGGAGGTCCATTGAGCGAGGGAATTCACGCTCTCCATTCCCTTCACATGGCCGGCAAGGTTGCCGAAGGTCTTGCGCCTGCCGCGCAGCACGCTCATCGCCCAAGCCGGCCGCGTCGCCACTTCCCACACGTTGCGCAGGTTCGGCCGCAGCGGCACCGTCATGCCGTTGCGGATATCGCAATGGCGCTGGCCGAGCACCTGAAGGTCCAGCGTCAGCACCATCGCGCTACAGCTTGCCGCCTTGGCGCGCTGGATCAGCTCGCGCATGAAGCCGCGGTCCTTCATCACATAGAGCTGGAACCAGAACGGGCGGGTGGTCGCCGCCGCCACATCCTCGATCGAGCAGATCGACATGGTGGACAGCGTGAAGGGGATGTTCGCTTCCTCCGCCGCCCGAGCGGCCAGAATCTCGCCATCGCCCCACTGCATGCCGCAGGAGCCGATCGGCGCGAGAACGAGCGGCAGGGACGCGAAAGAGCCCAGAATGGTCGTGCTGAGGCTGCGGTCCGCGACATTCACCATGACCCGCTGGCGCAGCTTGATGGCGCTCAGGTCCTCGCGGTTCGCCCGCAGGGTTTCCTGCGCATAGGAGCCGGCCTCGGCATAGTCGAAGAACGGCTTGGGAACGCGGGCGCGGGCCATCTCGCGCAGATCCTCGATGCAGGTCATGTGCTTCACGATGCAACTCCCAGCCGTTGGCGGCCCCCCTCGATTACCACGGAATCCACCCCCGTCGAGCCGCTCCCCGGAGCAGGCGGGAACCCGCTTTCCCCCCGCGAGTTACCGCAGGGTATTCACCCAGTCATGTCCGGAGAAGGCTATGGGCATTCCCAACGAGACCGTCACCGAAAACGAAAAGGCCGAATTCCGGCGTCAGCATGCCACGGAAAAGCGCATGGAAAAGCTGGAGAAATCCCTCGAGGAGGGGCTGGAGGAGAGCTTTCCGGCATCCGACCCCGTGAATGTGACCCAACCCGCGCCGAGCAAATCCGACCGCAAGAAGGCCCTCTGAGGTCGGCGGCGGCCCCTCCAGCCCGGCAGGTTGCTGGAAACGCACAGCTCCCATCCCGCCCGTCCGGGGGGTGGAGGGCGTTATTCCCTCCGCGGCGCCGTTCGGGCGGTGGGGGAAATTTCGCCTGCGCCCGCAAGGGCGCACCGCTGCAAGACGCGCTACTGCAAGACGCGCCCGCAAGACGCGCTACTGCAAGATCCGCTTACAAAATTTGAATATTTTCCCTCCATCCTTTGCCTATAGTCACACCCTGCCCTACAAGCCGGCAGGTTTTGCGCGCATCACGAGTGGAGCGAATGGCTCGGAAATATTTCGGCACGGACGGAATTCGCGGTCAGGCGAATGGCTCGATCACTCCGGACCTCGTCCTGCGCGTCGGCCAGGCGGCGGGCCTGATGTTCCGGCGGGGCGACCATCGCCACCGGGTGGTGATCGGCAAGGACACCCGCCTGTCCGGCTATATGATCGAAACCGCCCTGGTGGCCGGCTTCACCTCCGTAGGCATGGACGTGCTGCAACTCGGCCCAGTGCCGACGCCCGCCGTGTCGATGCTGGTCAAGTCCATGCGCGCCGACCTCGGCGTGATGATCTCGGCCTCGCACAATCCTTATGGCGACAACGGCATCAAGCTGTTCGGTCCTGACGGCTACAAGCTGTCGGACGCGCTCGAACTGGAAATCGAAAGCCTGATCGATTCCGACCTGTCCCGGCGGCTCGCCAAGAGCCCGGATCTCGGCCGCGCCAAGCGCATCGACGGCGTGCAGGACCGCTATATCGAATTCGCCAAGCGCACCCTGCCCCGCCCGCTGGATCTGAGCGGAATGCGGATCGTGCTGGATTGCGCCAATGGCGCCGCCTACAAGGTCGCCCCCGAGGCGCTGTGGGAACTCGGCGCGGATGTGATCGCCATCGGCGTCGAGCCGGACGGGTTCAACATCAACAAGGAAGTCGGCTCCACGGCGCCGGAGGCGCTGTCGCGCAAGGTGCGCGAGCTGCGCGCCGATATCGGCATCGCGCTGGACGGCGACGCGGATCGCGTGGCGATCACCGACGAGACCGGCCATGTCATCGATGGCGACCAGTTGCTCGCCGTGATCGCCGAGAGCTGGCAGCAGGACGGGCGCCTCGCCAAGCCCGGCGTGGTGGCGACGGTCATGTCCAATCTCGGCCTTGAGCGCCACCTCGCGGACAAGGGCATCGCCCTGATCCGCACGCCCGTCGGCGACCGTCATGTCGTCGAGCGGATGCGGCAGGATGGCTTCAATGTCGGCGGCGAACAGTCCGGCCATATCGTGCTGTCCGACTATGCGACCACCGGCGACGGTTTCGTTGCCGCGCTTCAGGTGCTGTCCGTGGTGCGGCAGTCCGGCGAGCCGGTGTCGAATGTGTGCCACCGCTTCGAGCCGCTGCCGCAGATCATGAAGAATGTCCGCTACGCCAGCGGCAAGCCTCTGGAGAATGCCAAGGTCGTCACGGCCATCGAGACCGCCGAGAAGCGCCTCAACGGACAGGGCCGCCTGCTGATCCGTCCTTCCGGAACCGAGCCGGTGATCCGGGTGATGGCCGAAGGCGACGACCAGATGATGGTCGAGGAAGTCGTAGACGGCATCGTCGAGGTGCTGCGTCAGGCTGCCGCCTGACGTGGGCTGGCGGCGCCGTCCCTCTCTATGTCCTGAGAAGATCCGCCTCGACCAGCGCGCGCAGCTCGTCCGTCACCTGCGGCGTAACGCCGAACCAGAGCGAGAAGCCGCGCACGGCCTGATGCAGCAGCATGCCGAGGCCGTCCGCCGTCCGCAGGCCGCGTTGTCTGGCCGCGGCGAGCAGTTCCGTCTCCAGCGGCGCATAGACGATATCCGCCACCACCGCATGGTCCGGCAGC
>DATMEW010000068.1:0-21817 GCA_035556495.1 Xanthobacteraceae bacterium
AGAAGAGCGGTGCCGGCCGTGGCCGGAAGACCTCGAAGGTCTCGTCGCGCAAGGGCGGGCGCATCGGCGGCGCGGCCTCCGCCAAACGATCCGCGGCCGCGCGTTCGGCTTCGGCCCGCAAGGGAGCGGCGACGCGCAAACGCAATGCGGCGGCGCGCAAGAAGGCCGCCGGCTGATGACAGCGGCCGGCTGATTGGATTTACCAGGAAGCTTGCCAAGGCATCGCAGGCTTGTCGTCAGCATCCGTGCGGGGTACCGGTCCGCGATGGTGCCCCGATGCGTCGCCAGCCGCCGGCGAATCTCTTAGTCTAAGAGACGCAATGTCGGGGGGGGGGGATGCCGGTGATGTCAGGGGGACGAGTTGCGGCACGGCATGGCGGGAACCGCGGGTTGTTGAAGCGGGTCTGTCCCGGTCTTGCGCTCGTCGCCGTTGCAGCGATCGTGATGAGCTTCGATGCGACCGGAGTATTCGCGCAGGACAGAGGCAGCCTCAATCCGCGGCCCCTGCCGCGACTGACGAATCCCGACGATCCGGCCCTTGCGGCGAAGGAGCTGTTCGGCCGGCAGCCGTTGCCCGCCAATTCGCCGGCGCGGGCCATCGGCTCCTATGCGCGCGGCTGTCTCGCCGGGGCGATAGCGCTGCCGATCAACGGCCGGACCTGGCAGGTGATGCGGCTGTCGCGCAACCGCAACTGGGGCCATCCGGATCTCGTCTCTTATCTGGAGCGGCTGGCGGAGCGCGCGCCCCGGGTCGGCTGGCGCGGATTGCTGGTCGGCGATATGGCGCAGGCGCGCGGCGGGCCGATGCTCACCGGCCATGCCAGCCACCAGATCGGCCTTGATGCAGATATCTGGCTGACGCCGATGCCCGAGCGCGAATTCACCCGCCGCGAGCGCGAGGAAATCTCCGCGACGCAGATGGTGGCGAAGGACCGCCGCGATGTCGATCCACGGGTCTGGACCCCGGCCCATGTCGGCATCATCCGGGCGGCGGCGCAGGACCCCGCGGTGGACCGCATCTTCGTCAATGCCGCGATCAAGAAGGCGCTCTGCCGGGCCGACGACAGGGATCGCCGCTGGCTCGCCAAGGTGCGGCCGTGGTGGGGGCACGACTATCATTTCCACGTGCGCATCGGCTGCCCCGCTGGCAGCACGGGGTGCGAGCCCCAGGCGGCGGTGCCGACCGGCGACGGCTGCGGCAAGGAATTGGACTACTGGTTCTCCGACGCGGTGCTGAACCCGCCGCCGCCGAAGGAGCCGCCCAAGCCGCGCCCGCCGCTGCGGCTCGCCGACCTGCCGGCGGCCTGCCGCCAAGTCGTGCTGGCGCCCTGAGGCCCGCGGGCAACGCGTGCCGTCAGCGCGCCTTGGCGTCCTCCACCGCCATGGCGGCGCCCTTCTCGGCGATCATGATCGTCGGCGAATTGGTGTTGCCGGAGGTGATGGTCGGCATCACCGAGGCGTCGATCACGCGCAGGCCGTCGAGGCCGATGAAGCGCAGCCGCTCGTCCACCACCGCCATGGGATCGTCCGTCCGGCCCATCTTCGCGGTGCCGACGGGGTGGAAGATCGTGGTGCCGACATCGCCGGCGGCCTTGCGTAGCGCGGCCTCGTCGTCGTCCGGAATGTCGGGGCCGGGAAGCAGCTCGTCGGGATGAAAGCCGCGCAATGCCGGCTGTGACACCAGCCGCCGCGTCACCCGCAGGGAGTCGCTGGCGACCTGCCTGTCCTCTTCCGTAGCGAGATAATTCGGCTTGATGAGCGGCTTGTCCGCCGGGTCCGCCGAACGCAGGCGCACGAAGCCGCGGCTGGTCGGCTGAAGGTTGCAGACGCTTGCGGTGAAGGCCGGGAAGGTGTGGAGCGGGTCGCCGAACTTGTCGAGCGACAGCGGCTGGACATGGAACTGAAGGTTGGCGCGGTCCCGGTGCGGATCGGAGCGCGTGAAGATGCCGAGCTGGGACGGCGCCATGGTCAGCGGCCCGCGCCTGCGGAAGGCATAGTCCATGCCCATCATCGCCCGGCCGAACAGCGAGGCATAGGTCTCGTTCAGCGTCTTGATGCCGCTCACCTTGTAGATGGTGCGCAGTTGCAGATGGTCCTGCAAATTCTCGCCGACGCCGGGCGTGTCCCGCGTCACCGGGATGCCGAGGTCGTTCAGATGCGCGGCCGGGCCGATGCCGGATTGCAGCAGCACCTGCACCGAGCCGATGGAGCCCGCCGACAGGATCACCTCGCCGCGGCAGCGCGCGCTGCGCAGCACGCCGTTCTGCCGCCAGCGCACGCCCACGGCGCGGCCGTTCTCGACCTCCAGCCGCTCGACGAGGCAGCCGGTCTCCAGCCGCAGGTTCGGACGTTGCAGTGCCGGCTTGAGGAAGCCGCGCGCGGCGGACCAGCGCCGGCCACGCCGCTGGTTCACGTGGAAATAACAGGAGCCTTCATTGTCGCCCCGGTTGAAGTCGGGAAGACGCGGAATGCCCATCTCCTCCGCGGCGTCGCGCACCGCTTCGAGCAGGGCCCATTGCACGCGCGGCGCCTCGATGCGCCATTCGCCGCCCACGCCATGGTGCTCGCTCGCGCCCATGAAGTGATCCTCGTGGCGCTTGAAGAAGGGCAGCACGTCCGACCAGCCCCAGCCGGAGAGGCCGAGCTGGCGCCAGTGATCGTAGTCGGCGGCCTGGCCGCGCATATAGATCATGGCGTTGATGGCGGAGGAGCCGCCGATCACCTTGCCGCGCGGATAGGCCAGCGCCCGGCCGTTCAGGCCCTCCTCGGGCTCGGTCTTGAACATCCAGTCCGCGCGCGGGTTGCCGATGGCGAACAGATAGCCGACCGGGATGTGAAACCAGATCCAGTTGTCGCGCCCGCCGGCTTCGAGGAGCAGCACGCGCTTGGCCGGGTCGGCCGAGAGGCGGTTCGCCAGCACGCAGCCGGCCGAGCCGGCGCCCACGATGATATAGTCGAATTCACCTTCGAGCGGCGCGGCGTCGGTCATGGGTGTTTCCTGATATCGCTGTTTCCCGGCGGGTTCCGGCTGGCGGGTGGATGCCGTCCGGTCCGCGGTGGCGGGCCCTGCCGGGGTGTCCTGTGTGTTGCCCCGGCGCGCCGCGGGGTCAACCCCGCCGCCCCCGCAGCCGGAGTGCTTTACGCCCCGTGTGGCTTCCTGTTAAGGGTTCCGATAGCGATCCAGCCATTGCCGTAAGCAGGCTGGTGTCCAGGCCGGAACGGCGCTTCCGGGTCTTTCGCTCCCGAATCCTTCATCGTCGTGTCTTGCGCGGCTGCCATCGGCCGCGCCCGGACGCGCGTTTTCAACGGAGCGTGCCGTGTCCTTTCATCACATCCACAAACGTTCATTCCTGCTGCGGTCGGCCGTGGTCGCCGCCCTCGCGATGCTGCCTGCCGCCTTCGGCCCGGCTGTCGGCCCCGCCGCGGCGCAGGACAAGTCGCTCACGATCTTTGCCGCCGCCTCGATGAAGAACGCGCTGGACGAGGCCAACGCCGCCTTCACCAAGGCGACCGGCACCAAGGTGGTCGCGAGCTATGCCGCATCGTCGGCGCTGATGAAGCAGATCGAGTCGGGCGCGCCTGCCGACATCTTCGTGTCCGCCGATCTCCAGTGGATGGACTACGGCCAGGAGCGCAACCTGATCGACCCCAAGAGCCGCTTCAACCTGCTCGGCAATTCTCTTGTGCTGATCGCGCCGAAGGATTCCCAGCAGGGCGAAGTCAAGATCGGCCCGGGCTTCGATCTTGCCAAGCTCGCCGGCGACGGCCGCGTCGCGACCGGCGACGTGCGCGCGGTGCCGGTCGGGGTCTATGCCAAGACCGCGCTGGAGAAGCTCGGCGCCTGGGCGGCGGTCGAGCCGAAAATGGCGATGGCCGACAATGTCCGCGCGGCGCTGACGCTGGTGGCCCGCGGCGAGGCGGCGCTCGGCATCGTCTATTCGACCGACGCGAAGGTGGAGCCCAACGTGAAGGTCATCGGGACCTTTCCGGCGGATTCCCATCCGGCCATCACCTATCCGGTGGCGGCGACCAGGGACGCCAAGGGCGACACTGCCGGCTATCTGAAGTTCCTGCGCTCGGCCCCTGCGGCTGCGATCTTCCAGGCGCAGGGCTTCACCTATCTGGTGCCGGCCGGCCCGTAACGCTCCGGGACCGGCCCGCGCCATGTTCGACCTGACGCCGGAGGAGTGGACCGCGATCCTGCTGTCGTTGCGGATCGCGCTCGTCGCCACCGCCGCCGCGCTGCCGTTTGGCATCGCGGTGGCGTGGCTGCTCGCCCGCAAGCAGTTCTGGGGCAAATCCCTGCTCGACGGGCTGGTGCATCTGCCGCTGGTGCTGCCGCCGGTGGTGACCGGCTATCTGCTGCTCATCAGTTTCGGCCGGCGCGGGCCCGCCGGCAGCTTCCTCTATGAGACTTTCGGCATCGTGCTGTCGTTCCGCTGGACCGGCGCGGCGCTGGCCTGCGCGGTGATGGGATTCCCGCTGCTGGTGCGGCCGGTGCGCCTCGCCATCGAGGCGATCGACCAGCGCCTCGAACAGGCGGCGGCGACGCTGGGCGCGAACCGCTGGCGGATCTTTCTTACTGTGACGTTGCCGCTGGCCCTGCCGGGCGTGATCGCCGGGGCGGTGCTGTGCTTCGCCAAGGCGCTGGGCGAATTCGGTGCGACCATCACCTTCGTGTCCAACATCCCCGGCGAGACCCAGACCATTTCGGCGGCGATCTATTCGCTGACACAGATCCCCGCCGGCGATGCGGCGGCCGGCCGGCTCGTCATCGTCGCCATCGTCCTGGCGCTGGCGGCACTGATCGCGTCCGAGTGGCTGGCGCGCCGCGCCAACATCCGCTTCCACGGGGAATAGGATGCTGTCGATCGAAGTTGAAAAGCGCTTGCCGGCCTTCACCGTCACGATGCGGTTCGACGCGGCCGAGGGCATCGTCGGCGTGTTCGGTCCCTCCGGGGCGGGCAAGTCCACCCTCGTCAACATGATCGCCGGCCTGTTGCGGCCGGACCGGGGCCGCATCGCCATCGGCGAGACAGTGCTGTTCGATTCCGAACGCCGGATCGACATCGCCACCCACCGACGGCGCGTCGGTTACGTGTTTCAGGAGGGTCGTCTGTTTCCGCATCTGAGCGTGAAGCAGAATCTCGACTATGGCCGCCGCATGAATGGCCTGCCGGACAACCCGGCCCATCTGGAGGCGGTGCTGGCGCTGCTCGATATCGGGCGGCTGATAGACCGGCGGCCGGGGCGGCTCTCGGGTGGCGAGCGCCAGCGCGTCGCCATCGGCCGGGCGCTGCTCATGCAGCCGCGCCTGCTGCTGCTGGACGAGCCGCTGGCGGCACTTGACGCCGGGCGCAAGCGGGAGATCCTGCCCTATCTCGAACGGCTGCGGGACGAGGCCGGCATTCCCATGGTCTATGTCAGCCATCATGCCGGCGAGTTGCGCCGGGTGGCGACAAGCATCGTGCGGCTTGAAGCCGGGCGTGTCACCGAGACCGGCGGCCTCGACATCCTCGACCGGATCAAGGCCGACGACCTGGCGTGAGGGGCAAGTCCTCCGGTTATATTTTGTTCGAGCATGATCTTTTCCGAAAACCGGTTCCCACTTTTCGGGATCATGCTCTAGCGGTTGCGCGCGGCAAGCCGCGTCAGCACGCCGGCCATGTAATCCAGCGCCTCGGCCAGAGCCGGGCCGCCGCAGAGCGTATAGCGGCCGGGCAGGGGGATGCGTTTCCAGCGCGGATACATCATCCGCATGGCGGGATGGGTGAAGAAGACCGAGCCATGGTCCACCGGCTGGTCGAGATTGCTGGCGACGAAAAGATAGTCCGGCTTGAGCTGGATCAGGCTTTCCAGCGGCACGAAGCCGCCATAGCCGGGCGGCGCGCCCGGCGGCGGCCGCAGTCCGGCCTCGGCGAGCAAAGCCGCTCCGAGGCGGGCAGGGCCGGCCGCATAGCCACCATTGCCTACCAGCAGGGCAGTGGTGCCGCGCGGACGGGGCGCAGCGGCGAGCCGCGCGCGGGCGGCGTCGATCTTGCCGATCAGCGCCTCGCCCCGCTCCGCATGGCCGAGCAGCCTGGCGACATCCTGCACCTGCTCGCGCGCGGTCTCGATATCCGCGATGGGATCGAGTTCGGTGGACGGCGCGCCGAGGCGCGCCAGCGTCGCCTGCTGCGCCGGGCTGTCCGTACTGCCGAGCAGGACAAGGTCGGGCTTCAGGGGCGGGTCGGCCGCTTCCCCGAGCAAGGGCAGGGTGGGATAGGGCGCCGCCGCCTCCGCCAAGACCGAGACCGCGGCATCGGCCGCGTAGGGGGAGAGTCCGGCGATCTGGTCAGGGTCGGCCAGCGCAAGGAGAAGAAGGTCCGCGCAGAGATCGACCGACACGACGCGGCTTGGTGTCTCGTCCGCATGAGCGGCGGCCGCCGCGAGCAGCGCCGCCGCCCCCAGCAGCGCCATGAGGCATCGCTTCGGTGCCATCGCTTCAGTGCCACGGGTTCCGTCCGGCCGCGTCGAAACGACGAGGCTTGCCGAGACTATCATAGCCGGCGCGCCCGGAGGACCGGCATTCCGGGCGATGTTCTGAAAACGACTGCCTGAAACGATTCGCTGGGGGCGGACCGGAAGCGCAAGCCGGCTCCGGTGAAGACAGCCGGGGCGGGCTGCGGCTGAAACCTGTTCCTCCTCGCCCTGAAGCGCGAGGGCGGGCTGGATTTCCCGGGCCGGTTGACCAGATAATCCTGCGCCCAGGCGCGCAGGGGCACGCGGGGGCGATTGCCGGAAGAGCTGCCGATGGATGGACTGACCGCCCTACTCTCCACCTTCCAGAAGGCCACCCAGGCCGTCGCTGACGAATTGACGTCAGAGTGGCTTCCGATCCAGCTCGGCGTCGTTCTGGCCCTTGCGGTCGTGAGCTGGGGCCTCGGCGCGGTATTCCGCGCGCGCCTCGACCTCGCGGACCGCCTGATGGGCTGGCCCGCGACGCTCCGCCTTCTGGTGCGCACGCTCGTCCGTTTGCTGCCGCTGCTGATCTTCATCCTGCTCGCCGTCGCCGTGCGCTGGCAGATGCAGGTTTATACGTGGCCGAGCCACAGCTATCTGGTCGGCGTGGCGGCCAAGCTCGCCGCCGCGTGGTTCGTGATCGAACTCGTCACCAGCGTCATCCGCAACAGCTTCATCAAGGGCGTGGTTTCCGTCGGGGCGATCGTCGCCGCGACGCTCAGCATTCTCGGGCTGCTGGTGCCGACCCTCGCGGCGCTGGACGGGGTCGCGCTCAATCTCGGCACGTTCCGCCTGTCGCTGCTGGCCGTCATCAAGCTGACCCTGATGCTGATGATCGCGCTTTGGCTGGCGATCCATGTCGGCAATTTCCTGGACATGCGGATCCGGCGCTATCCGGACCTCACGCCATCGATGCAGGTGCTGCTGGCCAAACTGATCCGCATCGCGCTGGTGGTTTTCGCGATCCTGATGGTGGCGGGCGCGGCTGGGATCGATCTCTCCGTCTTCGCCTTCTTCTCCGGCGCCATCGGCGTCGGCCTCGGGTTCGGACTCCAGAAGATCGTGTCGAATCTGGTGAGCGGCATCATCCTGCTCGCCGACAAATCCGTGAAGCCGGGCGACATCATCTCGGTCGGGGACAGCGTCGGCACCGTGACCACCATGGGCGCGCGCTACATCTCGGTGGATACCAAGGACGGGCGCGAAATCCTCATCCCGAACGAGGATTTCATCACCCAGAAGGTCTACAACTGGTCCTACACGTCCAACGACCGCCAGATCGAGGTGCGGTTCGGCGTGAACTACCAGGGCGACCCGCACGCCGTCCGCACTCTGGCGGTGAAGGCCGCGAGCGGCATCGCCCGCGTCGCCAGCACGCCTGCGCCGCGCTGTCATCTGGCTGCCTTCGGCGAACAGACCATGCAGTTCGCGTTGCTGTTCTGGATCAAGGACCCGGCCAACGGCGTCGCCAATGTGCGCAGCGAGGTGATGCTGGCGCTGTGGGACGCGCTGAAGGCCGCCGGCGTGGAGCCGCCATACCGGTTGTGATGTCATCCCGCGGTCGTGTCGGGCGGCTACCGCATATGGACAATCCTGCCGTCGTGCAGTTGGATGGCGCAGGGCGTATCCCGCCTGCGGCGACCAGTAACCGGGAGAAGCAATCCATGTCCGTTTTCAAGTCCATCATGAATGCCATCTTCGGCGAGGCAAAAGCGGCGCCCGCCGCCGACGCTCCCGCGACGGCAGGTTCCGCGCCCCAGGCCGGCACGCAACCCGGTACTGCGGCTCCGACCGTCGATGTCGCCGCGGTGCTGACCGATCTTGCCGCGAAGAACCCCGAAAAGCTGAACTGGAAGCAGTCCATCGTCGATCTGATGAAGCTGCTGAAGCTCGACAGCAGCCTCAACGCCCGCAAGGAACTGGCGCAGGAGCTTGGCTATACCGGCAAGCTCGACGGCTCGGCCGAGATGAACATCTGGCTGCACAAGCAGGTCATGGCCAAGCTCGCCGCCAACGGCGGCAAGGTGCCGGACGAACTGAAGTAAGCCAAGCCTGAACCGGTCGCCCGCGCGATCAGCGCGGCGGCCGCTACGGATGAAAGGCGGCAGGATCTCCTGCCGCCTTTTTGCGTGGTCAGATCGCCGGGGCGGCTGTCAGGCCGGCGGCTTGTGGCTGGTCAGGAAGTCGCCCATGCGGTCCAGCGCCTTGCGGATATTCTCCGTGGAATTCGCATAGGACAGGCGCAGGTAGCCTTGGCCCAGCGCGCCGAAATCCGGCCCGCCCAGCGTGGCGACGCCGGCCTCGTCGAGGATCGCATTGGCCAGCGCCTTGGCCTCCCAGCCGGTCTTGCTGATGTTCGGGAAGGCATAGAACGCGCCCTTGGGGCTGATGCAGGAGACGCCGGGCAGGGCGTTGAGCCCGTCCACCACGACCTTCCGCCGCCGGTCGAATTCCGCGACCATGTCACGCACCGCGTCCTGCGGGCCGGTCAGCGCCGCGAGGGCGGCATATTGCGCGACGGCGTTGACGCAGGAGTAGGAATTCACCGCGAGCTTGCGGGCATAGTCGTAAAGCTTGCCGGGCCAGACCGCATAGCCCAGCCGCCAGCCGGTCATGGCATAGGTCTTGGACCAGCCGTTGAGCAGGATCAGCCGGTCGCGGATTTCCGGATAGGCCAGCAGGCAGACGTGTTGCTCGCCATCGTAGAGCATCTGGTCGTAGATCTCGTCGGACATGACGCAGACATCCGGGAAGGCCGCGAGGCCCTTCACCAGCTTGTCCACTTCCGCCTTGGGCGTGACGCCGCCGGTCGGGTTGGCCGGGGAGTTGAGAATCAGCAGCCGGGTCTGCGGCGTGATCAGGCTCAGCGTTTCCTCGGCGGAGAAGGCGAAGCCGTTCTCCTCGCGGATCGGCACCGGGATCGCCCGCGCGCCGGTATAGTCGATCATCGAGCGATAGATCGGGAAGCCCGGCTCGGGATAGAGGATATCCGCGCCCGGCTCGCCGAACATCAGGATCGCCATATACATCGTGACCTTGCCGCCGGGCTCGATCATCACCTCGTCCGGCGAGACGGTGACGCCGTAGCGTTTGTGCAAATCGGCGGCGACGGCCTCGCGCAGCGGCTTGATGCCGGTCGCGTCGGTATAGCCGTGGTGGCCGTCGCGCAGCGCCTTCACGGCGGCCTCGACGATATGCTCCGGCGTGCGGAAGTCCGGCTGGCCGATGCCGAGATTGATGATGTCGCGGCCCTGCGCGGCCAGCGCGTTGGCGCGGGCGAGCACGGCGAAGGCGTTTTCCTCGCCCATGCGGTCGAAGGCGGCGACGGTCTTGAGCATCGGCGTTCCTCTGGTTCGGTCGGCGCAGCGCCGCCGCCGTTGATTTCGCGCGGCAATTGATCCCATCTGGCGGGCGAAATCAAACGGAACGGGGTTGGCATGGACAGCATGGCGGACACGCTCGTGGGTGAGGCGGTCGATACGGCGCCGGCGCGGCTGCCGGGCCGCGAGGTGCTTGCCGGCCGCCGCGGCCGGCTGGAGCCGCTGGACGCCGCCCGCCATGGCGAGGCGCTGGCGGAGGCCTTCGAGGGGGATGAGTCGCTGTGGCGCTATGTGCCGTCCGGGCCGTTCGCGGCGCGGTGGGAACTGCTGCGCTGGGTCCGCGAATTCTCGCAGGTGACGGATCGTGTTCCCTATGCCGTGGTGGACGGCGCGACGGACCGGGCGGTCGGCTATTTCGCGCTGGCGGCGATCCGGCCGGACATGCGCGTGGTCGAGGTCGCCCATGTCGCGTTCGGCAGCGCGCTGCGCGGCACGCCGCTGGCGACCGAGGCGCAGTATCTGCTGGCAAGGCACGTCTTCGAGGATCTCGGCTATCGCCGCTATGAGTGGAAGTGCAATTCGCTGAATGCCGCGTCCCGGCAGGCCGCCTTGCGCCTCGGCTTCCGCTTCGAGGGCCTGTTTCGTCAGCACATGATCGTGAAGGGCCACAACCGGGATACGGCATGGTTTTCCATGCTCGATAGCGAATGGCCGGCGCGGCGCGCGGCCTTCGAGGCGTGGCTTGCGCCGGAGAATTTCGATGCGGACGGCCGGCAGAAGACACGGCTGGCGCGCCCGGACGGCGTCTGATGCGTTTCGCCGCGCCGCTGATTCCGGCCACGCTGGTGCGCCGCTACAAGCGCTTCCTTGCGGACGTGAAGCTGGATAGTGGCGAGACCATCACGGTCCATTGCGCCAATCCCGGCGCGATGACCGGCCTGCTGACGCCGGGCGGCCGGGTCTGGCTGTCGCGCTCGCCGAATCCGAAGCGCAAGCTGGCCCATAGCTGGGAACTGGCCGAGGTGGATTTCGGCGCGGGACCGGAGATCGTCGGCATCAACACCGGCTGGCCCAACGCGCTGGTGGCGGAGGCGCTGGCGGCGGAAGCGATCCCGGAACTGGCCGGCTATGCTTCCGTCCGCCGCGAAGTCCGCTATGGCCGCAATTCCCGTGTGGATTTCCTGCTGGAAGGAGAGAGCCGGCCGCCCTGCTATCTGGAGATCAAGAATGTCCATCTGATGCGGGCGCCGGGGCTTGCGGAATTTCCCGATTCGGTGACGGCCCGTGGCGCCAAGCATCTGGCGGAGCTGGCGGAAATCGCCGCGACCGGTGGGCGCGCGGTGATGCTCTATCTGATCCAGATCGCCTCGGCCCGGCGCTTCACGCTGGCGGCGGATATCGATCCGGCCTATGCGGCGGCCTTCGGGGTGGCGCGGGCCGCCGGCGTCGAGGCGCTGGCCTATCGCTGCGTCCTGACGGCCGAGGGCATCGACCTCGCGGACCGGGTTCCGGTCGAGGTCTGAGGCGGCAGGATGCCCTCATGCTTGCGTCTCGGGGCGTGAGGCTTAAATTGGGTTCGGAAACGCGGCCATGACGCCGCCGGAGCGCGGCCCGGCCGCGGAAATGCGATGAACTATGTGGATGCGGCGGCTGCGCCCCTGCGCAAGACCGGCCAGATCAGGATTCACGGCCCCAAGGCGTTCGAGGGGATGCGCAAGGCATCCCGGCTGACGGCCGAATGCCTCGACATGTTGGTGGACGAGGTCCGCCCAGGCGTCACCACCGAGCATATCAACCAGCTCGTGCTGGACTTCGGCCTCGCCCATGGCGCGATGCCGGCGACGATGTTCTATCGCGGCTACCGCAAGGCGACCTGCACCTCCATCAACCATGTCGTCTGCCACGGCATTCCCAACGAGAAGCCCTTGCGCGACGGCGATATCGTCAACATCGACGTGACCTATATCGTCGATGGCTGGCATGGCGACGCCAGCCGCATGTATGCGGTCGGCGAGATACCCCGCAAGGCGGAACGGCTGATCGAGGTGACCTACGAATCCCTGCTGCGCGGCATTGCGGTCATCAAGCCTGGCGCGACCACGGGCGATATCGGCCATGCCATCCAGTCCTATGTCGAGGATCAGCATATGAGCGTGGTCCGTGACTTCTGCGGCCATGGCCTCGGGCGGCTGTTCCACGACGAGCCCAATATCGTCCATGTCGGCCGGCCGGGCGAGGGTGTCGTGCTGCGGCCGGGGATGTTCTTCACCGTGGAGCCGATGATCAATCTCGGCCGCCCCCATGTGAAGGTGCTGTCGGACGGCTGGACCGCGGTGACGCGGGACCGTTCGCTCTCCGCCCAGTTCGAACACTCCGTGGGCGTGACGGAAACCGGCGTGGAGATCTTCACGTTGTCGCCCAAGGGGCTCGACCAGCCACTGGTGGCGCGCAGCGCCTGACCGCCACGGATTGTCCGGGCTGATCAGGGTCCGCAAACAGGGGTCTTGCAAAGCTTCAGGATGCCGCCATGCTGCGGCCATGACATCGCAGGATCATGATGCGGGGGTTGAGGTGGAGCCGTCCGGCTTTGGCGAAGCTGCGCCCCATTATCATGGCCATCGCGAGCGGCTGCGGGACCGCTTTCGTCAGGCCGGCGCCGCGGCCGTCAGCGACTACGAACTGCTTGAACTGGTGCTGTTCCGCGCGATCCCGCAGCGGGACGTCAAACCGCTGGCGAAGCTGCTGATCGAACGTTTCGGCTCTTTCGCGGAGGTTGTCGCCGCGCCTGCGGAGCGGCTCGCGGAAGTGCGCGGTCTTGGCGAAGCGTCCATCACCGAACTCAAGATCGTGCAGGCCGCCGCCCAGCGTTTCGCGCAGGGCGAGCTGCGCAAGCGACAATCGCTGTCGTCATGGTCGAGCGTCATCGATTATTGCCGCACGACCATGGCCTTTGCGGACAAGGAGCAGTTCCGCATCCTGTTTCTCGACAAGCGCAACCAGTTGATCGTGGACGAAGTGCAACAGACCGGCACGGTGGACCATACGCCGGTCTATCCGCGCGAGGTCGTAAAGCGCGCGCTCGAATTGTCCGCCACCGCGATCATCCTCGTCCACAACCACCCCTCGGGCGACCCGACGCCTTCGCAGGCCGATATCCGCATGACCCAGGCGATCGTCGATGTCGCGAAGCCGTTAGGCATCGCCGTGCACGATCACATCATCGTCGGCAAGGACGGGCACGCCAGCCTCAAGGGCCTGAAGCTGATGTAACGCAGGCCAATCATCGAGAGAATAAAACGGGGAGGAGAAAATCTTGCGCAAGATCATGATCACGGCCGCTTTGCTCGGCGGTTCGGCTCCATTCGGGGCTTCCGCCAGCGAGGACATCTCGGGCACCTACAGGCTGGTCGTCGATCAGCGCCGGATCGTCGATACCGGAGAGACCATCACCGGCAAGACACCGCTCGGCTACATCACCTATGGCAAGGAAGGACGCATGATGGTCATCATCGTGCGCCACCCGCGGCCGAAGCCGGCCGTCGCCGACAAGTTCACCGACGAGGAGCGGGTCGGCCTGCACCGGACCATGAGCGCCTATGGCGGCACCTATATGTTCGACGGCAAGACGGTCCGGCACAATGTCGATATCGCCTGGAACGAGGTCTGGTCCGGTATCACGCAGGAGCGTGCCGTCACCCGCGAGGGCGACCGTCTGACGCTGACGACTCCGCCCTACCGCAACCAGACCGATGGAAAGACGAGCGTCAACATCCTTGTCTGGGAAAAGGTGAAGTAGCGGCCAGCCTGTTCGCGCCGCTACCGTCCGCCGCCGGCGGGCTCAGCGTCGCGGCAGGCCGAAGCGCCGCTCCTGCTGGATCAGATAAAGTCCGGCAAGAATGACGACGGCCGAGCCGGTCAGGGTCCAGGCATTGGGAATGTCGCCGAACACGACATAGCCGAGCATCACCACCCAGATGATCTGGCTGTAGGTGAAGGGCGACAGCACCGGCGCGGGGGCGAGGCGATGGGCCATGATCAGCAGCCTGTGGCCGAAGCTGCCCAGCGCGCCGCTCGCGATCATGATCGGCACCAGCCACCAGTCCGGCGTCACCCAGACGAAGGGCACCACCAGCGTCATGACCGCGGCGCCGACGGCGTTGGTGTAGAACCATGTCGTGTCGTTGGCGTCGCTGCGTGCGAGCATCCGGGTCATGATCGAATAGAACACCATGCATATGGCTGCTGCCAGGGTGAGGAGTGCGGCAGGGTGGATGCCGCCCATGCCGGGCCGGGTCACGATGAGAATCCCGGTGAAGCCGATGGACACGGCGAGCAGCCGCCGCCAGCCGACCCACTCGCCGAGGATCGGCCCCGCCGCGAGCACCACCAGAAACGGCGCCGAGAACATGATGGCCAGCGCTTCGTCGAGCTGAAGGTAGCGCAGCGACAGGAAGTTGAAGAAGGTCGATCCCAGCAGGCAGAGCGCCCGGACGATCTGGAGCACCGGCCGCCGGGTCCGCATCAGTCCCGGCTTGGTGATCGGATTGGCCCAGGGCAGCACGAAGGCGAGGCCGGCGAGATAGCGGCCCCAGACGACTTCCAGTGTCGGGATATGGCCGCCGAGGAATTTGGCGGATGTGTCGAGGCAGGCGAACATCGCCACCGCCGCGCACATCAGGCCGATCCCGTACAGCCGCTGGCTGCGTTCGTCCGGCAGGTGGTTACCGTTCATGGTCCGAGGCGCTTTCGTGCCAATGCCGCAGGACGAGATGCGCCAGCAGGGACAGCAGGAAGAAGATCACGACGCCTGCCAGCGACAGCAGCAGCAGCGCGGCGAACATGCGCGGAATATTGAGCCGATAGCCCGATTCGGCAATGCGGAAGGCAAGGCCCGAGCCGGCCCCTGCCGAACCGGCGGAAATCTCCGCCACCACCGCACCGATGAGCGACAGCCCGCCGGCGATCTTCAGCCCGGCGAAGATCTGCGGGAGCGCGGCCGGCATTTCGAGCCGCGTCAGCCGCTGCCAGCGGGTAGCGCGGTAGAGCCGGAACAGATCGACAAGGTGGCGATCCACCGAACGCAGGCCGAGAGTGGTGTTGGCGAGGACGGGGAAGAAGGCGACGATCCAGGCGCAGGCGAGGACTGCGGCCTGCTGCGGCAAATAGACCAGCAGCAGCGGCGCGATGGCGACGACCGGCGTGACCTGAAGCACGACCGCATAGGGATAGAGCGAATATTCGAGCAGCCGGGACTGATGGAACAGCACGGCAAGGCCGATGCCGCCGACGGCCGCGAGCAGGAAGCCCTGTAGCGTGGTCGTCAGCGTGGCGAGCAGCGATGGGCCGAGAATGGCCCAGTCGCCTACCAGCGTCGTCGCGACATGGCCGGGGCCTGGCAGCACATAGGGTGGCAGGTTGCCGAGGCGCACGGCAAGATCCCACGCCGCGACGACGATGAGAAGCACCGCCGCCGGCAGGCCCCAGCGCAGCAGCCGGTCCCGGGCTGAGGAGATCCGGAGATTCGTCACGGCCCGGCCATCGCGGGAGTCGGCCGGCAGCCGGTCCGCCGCCGGCAAGCGCGCGGCATGGCGACCAGCGCAGCGGCGGCTGCATGGCCGGGCGCCGGTCCGCCGGCGGTGCCATCATTGTCCCGAACGAGAGCGAGAAACTGTTGCATGGGCGAGGTTCGATTCGCGCCGCGGCTCCGTCCTGACGATGCGGCTGCGGTTTGAGAAGGTTTCTTGCAAGAAGAGTGTTGCCGGAAACGTGTTGCAACAAACGCCTTGCAACAAGAAGAGTCTAATAAGAAGCGTCTTGCAGGAGGAGGGCCGGCTCGGCGTTGCTTCAAGCCGGCGTCGCTTTCGACCTTAGGCCGCGTTGCTGCGCGGCGCCAGCCACGGGTTTTGCCAGCGTTCCGGCCGCCTCGATCCTGGGCCGAATCGTGGAGAGTTCACCGGCCAGGAAATCCAGCAGCGCGCGCACGCGCGCCGAATGGCGCAGGTCGGGATGGGTGAGCAGCCAGAGATCCGCGGCGAAGTCGGGCTCGGGCGCGGCCAGCCGCACGAGGCCGGGCCGCAGGCCGGCCATGTAACAGGGCAGATGCCCGATTCCGATGCCCGCCGCCACCGCCTCCGCCAGGCCCAGCACCGTGTTGATCTTCAGCGCGATCTTCTCCGGCGGGATGTGGGTGCGGGCGAAGCGGGTGACCTTCAGCGAGCCGAGGTCGTCGGACAGCGAAACCCAGTTGCGTTCGGTGAGCTGGCTTGCGTCCTTGGGGGCGCCGCCCGGAAAGTCGATGGCGCGGCCGTAGAGCGCCCAGTGCAGCGTCGCGACGCGCCGTCCCACCAGCGTCTCCGGCGGGCTGTCGGTTGCGCGGATCGCGACATCCGCATCGCGCTTCGACAGGTTCAGGGACTGGTTGGTCAGCACCACATCCAGTCGGATATCGGGATAGCGCAGGCGGAAGGCGGCGAGCAGCGGCGTCAGGAGATCGGTGAGAAGCGAGTCGTTGGTCGTGATGCGCAATTCCCCGCTCGGGTCCGGTTCGCAGCCGGTCACGCGCCGCACGAAATCTCCGATATCGGTGTCGATGCGTTCGGCGAGGGAGACCATTTCCTCGCCGCCCGGCGTGAGCGCGTAGCCGGCCCGATGCCGCTCGAAAAGCCGAAAGCCGAGTTCCTTCTCGATCTGGCCGAGGCGGCGGAAGACGGTCGAATGATTGACGTTGAGGTCCGCCGCCGCCCCGCCGAGGCTGCGTGCCTGGGCGATGGTCTTGACGAGCCGGAAGTCGTCCCAGGCAAGCGGTTTCGGTTGCGGCATGCCGGTTGCTCCTGTCGGCGCGGTTCGAGGCTCTTGTATTGGCGCGTTTTCTTCACGCGAACCGGTCTCCACTTCGCTCGAAAACGCTCTAGCGCTCTGCCGGCGTGGCGGCGGGCGCGCCGGCCGGCATGTCGCCGACCACCTGTCCGCGGCGTTTGGGGGCCGTCAAGGGGCCGGGGACAGGCCCGTTGCTGCGCATCAGGTCCTGCCCGGCATAGATGCCACCGGCGAGCTGAAGTTCCAGCCGTTCTTCGTCGCGCCGGCGGACGTCCGCCTCGATCGCGACGACTTCCTCTTCAGGTACATCGAGACGGCGCAGCACCTCGCTGCCGAAGGCCATGGCCGATTCGAACGTCTCCCGGATCTGGAAATCCACGCCGGCCTCGATCAGCTTGATGGAGTGGCCGCGATCGAAGGCGCGGACGAGCAGCCGGGTGTTCGGAAATTCCTCCTTCACCAGATGGGCGATATGCGTCGCCGCCTCCGGATCGTCGATGCAGACGAGGATCGCGCGGGCATGGGCGGCGCCGGAGGCCCGCAGGATGTCGAGCCGGGCGCCGTTTCCGTAATAGACCTTGAAGCCGAAACTGGTGGCGGCGGTGATCATCTCCACGTCGTTCTCGACGATGGCGATGTTCAGGCCGCGGGCGAGCAGCGGCTGGCTGACCACTTGCGCGAAGCGCCCGAAGCCGATGACCAGCACTTCGCCATGCAGGTCGTCGGCGCGTTCGATGCCATCCATGGACGGCTTCTCATCGGGCAGCATGCGATGCACGGCGAGGGCGATCAGCGGCGTCAGGGCCATGGAGATGATGACGGTGGCGGTGAAGATCGCATTGATGCGGGCATCGAAAATGCCGGCTGCCGCGGCTGCTGAATAAAGGACGAAGGCGAATTCGCCGCCCTGCGCAAACAGCGTCATGCGGTTGATCGCCTCGCGCCTGTCGGCCCGGAACAGCCGCGCCACGACATAGATGCCCAGAGCCTTGACCGCGGTGAAGGCCACCACAGCGGCCATGATCCAGGGATAGTCCCGGGCGATGGCGCCGAGGTCGAGCGACATGCCGACCGCAAGGAAAAACAGTCCGAGCAGGATGCTGCGGAACGGCTCGATATCCGCTTCGAGCTGATGCCGGAACGACGATTCCGACAGCAGGACGCCGGCAAGGAAAGCCCCCATCGCCATCGAAAGACCGCCGACCTGCATCAGCAGGGCGGCGCCCAGCACGACGAGCAGCGCCGCCGCCGTCATCACCTCCCGGGCGCGCGCGGCGGCGAGAATCCGGAACATGGGGTTGAGCAGCCAGCGGCCGGCGGCCACCAGCCCGCCGATCGCCGCAAGGCCGATCAGGATCGCGAGCCAGCGCGGCTGGCTGGACGTCTCCGGAGCCGGCGCGACGAAGGCAACGAAGGCCAGCAGGGGCACGATGGCCAGGTCTTCCAGAAGGAGGATGGAGACCGCCTTCTGGCCCTGCGGCGTGGAGCTTTCGCCCCATTCATCCAGCATCTGGATGATGACGGCGGTGGAGGACAGCACGAAGCCCATGCCCGCCACGAAGGCGGCTGCGGGTGACAGCCCTGCCGCGATGCCGACCAGGGTCAGCAGGGCGCCGCAAGTCGCCACCTGTGCGACGCCCAGCCCGAAGATTTCGCCCCGCAGGTTCCAGAGCCGGGAGGGCTGCATCTCCAGCCCGATGACGAAGAGCAGCATGATGACGCCGAGTTCGGCGGTGTGGAGGATCGTGGCGGGGTCCGATATCAGCCGCAGACCGAAAGGGCCGATGACCAGCCCGGCGGCGAAATAGCCCAGCACCGAGCCGAGACCCAGTTTGCGGAAGAGCGGGACGGCGATGACCGCGGATCCCAGCAAGGTCACCACCTGGACGAGATCGACACCGTGCTGGGCTTCGGCGGCCATGTGACATCCCTCGATTGCCGGCGGGCGGAGCGACCGGAGCGACATTTTAGCGCGGCGGCCGCGCGAGAGAAATCGGCGCCGCTTTCATCGGAGGCGGAGGGTGTTCGCCAGTCGCGGAGAGGCCGGACGGCGGTGCGGAGGGGCGAGGAGGGAGAGGCGGAGAGGCGGGAGAGGCGGAGAGGGAGGTGTGCGCCAGGGCGCCAGGGTCTCAGGCGCGCGGCGAGGTAACGGAGCAGGAGGGGCATCGGGGTGCCGGGCGTGGCGGCTGTGAGACAGGGGCGCCAGGGCGCCTGGCGCGGCGGTCGTGCGGATCCGGCGGAAAAGCGTGGCCGGCCCACGGGGTGTGTCCGCCCGGTGGCGCCCTCCCGCCGCCGGCGCCGAGCCATGAACGGGCGACCCGTGAAATCCGGCGTTGCCGCCCCCGGTCGCATCGTCTATCAAGGCGGCGGCCTGCACCCGTAGCTCAGCTGGATAGAGCGTTGCCCTCCGAAGGCAAGGCTAAGTCAAGTGCGCTGTGGGTGATGGCGGAAAATATCGAGGAGAACCAAGTGATTGGGGAAACTCGAAGGAAGCAGAGAAACTGCTTCCGTGGTCACGGAAGCGCCGCGGAAGCAAACTGAAGGAAGCTGTAGAGTACGAACGACCACAATCGGCAGTGCCTCGGACCCGCACCGTTTGCGATCGTTTGAAAGTTGGAATCGAGATTGACCCTGGTCGACCTCGGACACTATCTGAAGACAAATGCACCCATAGCTCAGCTGGATAGAGCGCTACCCTCCGAAGGTAGAGGTCTCAGGTTCGAATCCTGATGGGTGCGCCAGTAAAATCAAATACTTAGCTAACATTTCCAAGACCTCATCCAGTTTGGTGTCACCAAAGAGTCACCAGCGATGCCTCCCTTGGCTAAATCGGATATCCGAGCCCTGCCCATGCTGGATATAATGCCTTCACTGAAGGCAGATTTGATCGCATGCGGCGAATCCGCCGGCGTGATATTCGTTGAAGAGAATGGCCAGGGCCGGGGTAAGGTTGAGGAAGCCCAGCGCCTAGAGCATCGGCGGCTTGTAGATGCGCTTGAAAAGCTGGTGGGCCTTTGCCACGGCGGGGCGAACCTCTAACGTTCTACTTGCGGATCGAAACCGCAAGCAGCGACGTTAAGAAGTTGTCTTAGACGCTCTATGCTCTCTGCCTCGTTGATTATCTCACTCTCAAGCCATTCACGGGATGTGCTCGAGTAAATCGAATGGATCAGATCTGCTGCAAGGCCAGGATCGAGTGTGTATGAGCAGCTTTGTAGTTGCGCCGCAGATCAAGCTCTAAAATTCCCGTCATGTGGCGGCTGTTCCGATCCGGCAGACTTCCACAAGACCCCCTTTGACAGCGCCGCATTGCTGGCCCGCGCTTCCGACCCACAATCGTGGTCCATGACGCCAAAAATCGAGACAGGTCGCGCTACCTTGACCATTATAAGAATAATGGTTCATATTTTTATCGACAGGAGAGCGGCATGTTATCGGACGGTCAGGACACGGACTTCAAGCCGGCGACGGCGCACACCGCGAAACGCAACCGGGACGCCGTGTCCGGATTGCCGGCTCCCGCGCCTAAGGATTTCGCGGCTGCGCGACGTGGCTTTCTCGGCACATTGCCCGACGCAGAAATCAGGACCGACGCGGGCGACGCCGTGGTCTGGTCACTCCGCCCCTATGCCTTTCTGGACACGGAGACGCCGCCGGATTCGGTTCATCCCAGCCTGTGGCGGCAAGCCCGACTCAACTGCATTCACGGGCTGTTCGAGGTCACGCCGGGGATCTATCAGGTCCGGGGCTTCGACCTTGCCAACATGACCATCGTCGAAGGCGAGACCGGCATCATCGTCATCGATACGCTCGTGACGGTCGAAACTGCCCGCGCGGCGCTCGCTCTTTACCGGCAACATCGCGGCGACCGTCCGGTGGTGGCCGTCATCTATACCCATTGCCACGGTGACCATTTCGCCGGCGTCCGGGGCGTGATCGACGACGAGCAGGCCGCGCGCATTCCGATCATCGCGCCGGAACATTTTCTGTATGAGGCCATCAGCGAGAATATGTTCGCGGGGCCGGCCATGGCGCGGCGTGCGCTTTATTTCTCGGGCGCGGTGCTGCCTCGCGGGCCTCGCGGGCAGGTCGATGCCGGGCTCGGCAAATCCGTCTCGGTCGGCAGCGTGTCCCTGCTCGCGCCCAACGACATCATTCGCGCCACCGGCGAGACGCGACGGATCGATGGCGTCGACATCGTTTTCCAGATGGCCCCGGACACCGAGGCGCCGGCCGAGATGCTGCTGCACTTTCCACAGTTCAGGGCGCTGTGCGGCAGCGAGGTCGCCTGCCCGCTGATGCACAACATCTATACGCCCCGCGGCGCGCCGGTTCGCAACGCCCGGAACTGGTGGCGCGTGCTCAACGAGGCCGTCGAACTGTTCGGCGAGGCGACGGACGTTCTGTTCGTGCAGCATCACTGGCCGCGCTGGGGGCGCGAGTCGATCGTGGCCTATCTTCAGGAGCAGCGCGATCTCTATAAATGCCTTCACGACCAGACGCTGCGGCTGGCCAACAACGGCTTCACGCCGGTGGAGATCGCCGAGGAATTGCGGCTTCCCGCGCCGCTTACGGGGCAATGGCATCTGAGAGAATATTACGGAACCGCCAGCCACAATGCCAAGGGCATCTATCAGCGGTATCTCGGCTGGTACGACGGCAACCCGGCCAATCTACATCCACTGCCCCCTGAAGATTCAGGGCGGCGCTATGTCGAGGCCATGGGCGGCATCGCGGCGGTTCTGAACGTGGCCAGACAGGCTTTCGACAACGGCGAATATCGCTGGGTCGCGCAGTTGATGAATCACGCGGTCTTCGCCGCGCCGGATCATCCGGACGTGCGGGCGCTCCAGGCCGACGCCCTGGAACAGCTCGGCTATCTGTCCGAATCCGCCGTCTGGCGGAACATGTATCTGATGGGTGCCCTTGAGCTGCGGTCCGGCATCAAGTCCTGGGGCAAGCGCAAGGTCGACCGCTCGGACTACGTTCGGGCGATGCCGGTTCAGCTCATACTGGATTATATGGGGATACTCCTAGACGGAACGCGCGCGGCGGCGAAGCGGATCGCCGTCAATCTGACCATCCGGGATACGGGCGAAATTTTCTTCCTTGAGCTTTCGCGCGGTGCTCTGGTCTATTCCGAAATCGCCCGCCCGCGCCCCGCGGATGTCGGCGTCAGC
>DATMEW010000069.1:0-8469 GCA_035556495.1 Xanthobacteraceae bacterium
AAATTGGCGCTGCAAGGTAGGCAATGATCGGGGTCGAAATGTAGACGCACCGGCGCAGAATCCTGAGAGGAATGGCGGTCGAATACAGGTCTGGCGAATCCGTCACGCAACTTCTTCGAGCATCATGGCATACAGGTTGACGGAGCGCCTTTCAGTCTTCTGCAAGCACGCTTTTCATCCAGTCAGACCGCGGTTATGTTGATCGAATGAAAAGAATTGGCTTCCTATCGTTCGGTCATTGGACTCCCAGCTCCCAGTCGCAAACACGTTCGGCTGCGGATGCGCTCCTGCAGTCGATCGATCTCGCAGTTGCCGCCGAAGCGCTAGGCGCAGACGGCGCGTATTTTCGTGTCCACCACTTTGCTCGCCAGCTTGCGTCGCCGTTTCCACTGTTGGCGGCCATCGGAGTGAAAACCAGCCGCATCGAGATCGGCACGGCGGTCATCGATATGCGCTACGAAAATCCGCTTTATATGGTTGAGGATGCAGGCGCAGCCGACCTCATCGCCGGCGGCCGCCTCCAATTGGGGATCAGCCGGGGATCGCCAGAACAAGTGATCGATGGGTGGCGCTACTTCGGTTTTCGTCCGGCAGAAAACCAAAGCGATGCCGATATGGGCCGGCGGCATGCTGAAGCCTTTCTCGACCTGCTGCGCGGGGAAGGTTTCGCGCAACCCAATCCCCGCCCCATGTTTCCCAATCCGCCGGGACTTCTGCGCGTCGAGCCGGTGTCGGAAGGTCTACGCGACCGAATCTGGTGGGGCGCAGGCTCCAACGCGACAGCTATGTGGGCGGCAAGGCTCGGCATGAATCTGCAAAGTTCGACCTTGAAAGACGACGAAACCGGAGAACCGTTCCATATTCAGCAGGCGGCACAGATCCGAGCCTTCCGGACCGCCTGGAAAGAGGCGGGGCATGCGCGGGAGCCACGGGTATCCGTCAGTCGCAGCATTTTCGCGCTCGTCAACGACCGCGATCGTGCGTATTTCGGCCGCGGCGCCGAAGAGCAGGACCAGGTTGGCTTCATCGACGATAAGACCCGCGCGATTTTCGGTCGCAGCTATGCCGCAGAGCCGGATGTTCTGATCGAACAACTCCGCAAGGACGAAGCCATCGCAGAGGCTGACACTTTGCTTCTAACCGTGCCTAACCAGCTAGGCGTTGCCTACAACACCCACGTCATAGAGGCGATCCTAACTCAGATCGCTCCGGCGCTTGGCTGGCGATAACAGTTGTCGATACGCGTTACCCGAAAAGCCGTGTGACACGAATAAATGCCGATGCCAGAGCTACTGTGAAGTTCATGGCGGCAACCTTGACGGCAGCGCCGTGTGCGATGCGAAATCGCTCTTTATAATTGTCCGTGAACGATAGCCGCACCACGCCGCCAATTTCCCAAGGCGCGGATCCATTTCGGACGAGTACCACGGTTGGTGACCAGAACCTGCCGCAACCGTTTCGCAATCGACGAAGCGCGGACGACTTAGGCATGGAATCGTCTGCGGCAAGAATCGAGATCCTTCAACTTCACAATCGGTAGATCGGCAACCCGATAACCAATACCGTCTGCAACTGAGAATGGGTGTCTATGGAATACGATGATGGATGGTTCGCAAGTCTGGCTGATCCAGTTGTCGTCCGGGGCGGCATTCCGCGCAAGAACGCATCGGTGAGTGAACGACGCAACAATAACTCCCGTTCAGCGCACGGGGAGCCACTAGGGCACAAAATCGCCGACTGCCCTCGTATCGCACGGCACATTAGCCGCGCCGCCTGACGCGGCGTCTGTTGCACGCGGGCGGTTTCGCCTGTGGCAGCCCGCAAGGCTCCCGAGGCAGTAGAGGCCGCACCTGAACGGAATTGCAGCGCCGAACCCCGGCCGACAATGGAAGGGCTGCCCCAAAGGCAGCCTTTCTCCCTTGTGGAAAGCCTTTTGAAGCCCCGTGGGCAGCCCTTCGGGAACCCCTTGGAAACCCCTTGGAAGACTCTGTGGGAATCCCTTGAGAAAGCCTGTGGAAAACCGCTGACTCCCGGCGGTTGCAGCGGGCGGGAAATCATGTGGAATAAGTCGGGATAACCGGCGTATATCCTTGTGCAGAACCGTTTTGTATCCGCCAGCGGCGCCGTGGTGTCCGCTCCGGGAAAGTGTTGTTCCGATGCATGACATGCCGCTTCCGGCCCCGACCATGGTGGCCCGGCTGCCCGTTCGCGACGAAGCCACCGCCCGTATCATCCTCGATGTCCTGGGGGAGACGCTGGACATTGGCGACGTCGCCACCACCGCCTTCGAGGATACCGACGGCCGCTGGGTGGCGGCCCTGTATTTCCGCAACCCGCCGAACGAGGCGGCGCTGCGCGCGCTGGTTGAGCTGGTCTCCGACGCCGAGACCGCCAACAACGTCACTTTCGACAGCATCGCCACCACGGACTGGGTGCGCCGCAGCCTGGAGGGGCTGAAGCCGGTCGAGGCCGGCCGCTTCATCATCCACGGCAGCCATGACCGGGCCGCCGTTCCCGCCCACCGCATCGGCATCGAGATCGAGGCCGCCCTCGCCTTCGGCACCGGCCATCACGGCACCACGCGCGGCTGCCTGCTGGCCTTCGAAACGCTGCTGAAGCGCCGCCGCATCAAACCGGGCCGCCGCCGGGCCAGCCGGGTCCTCGACGTCGGTAGCGGTACCGGCGTGCTCGCCTTCGCGGCCGCCAAGGCGCTGCGCCAGCGTGTGGTGGCGAGCGACAACGACCGCCCCTCCGTCCGGGTCGCGAAGGAGAATGCCGCGCTCAATCGGGTCGGCGCGCTGGTGGATGTATTCGAAGCGACCGGCCTGGACGCCGCCCGCTTCCGCAGCGGCGGACGCTTCGACATCATCTTCGCCAATATTCTGCTGCCACCACTCAAGCGCATAGCCCGGCCGATGGCTCCGCTCACACGGCGGAACGGCCGCGTGATTCTCTCCGGCCTGCTGCCGGCCCATGCCAACGCCGCCATTTCAGCCTACCGCAACGCCGGCTTCGTGCTGGAGCGCAAGTGGCTGGTGGACGGCTGGGTGACGCTGACGCTGAAACGCAGCCGCCACTAGAGCATGATCTTATCCGAAAACCGGTATCCACTTTTCGGGACCATGCTCTAGAGTATCGCGGATGTTCGAAACCCGTTTCCAGACATTCGAGGACACCGCTGACCGGGCCGCCACGCCGGCGCGGCTCGCGGCGCTGCGGGCGGCGCTGGCCGCGCAGGGCATCGACGGTTTCGTCCTTCCCCGCGCGGACCGCCATCAGAACGAATACGTGCCGCCCAGTGACGAGCGGCTGGCCTGGCTGACGGGCTTCACCGGCTCGGCCGGCGCCGCCGTCATCCTCGCGGACCGCGCGGCGTTGTTCGTGGATGGCCGCTACACGCTTCAGGCCGCGGATCAGGTCGATACGGCGCTGTTCGAGATCGTCCATCTGGTCGAGACCCCGCCGCACCGCTGGCTGGAGAGCAACCTACCCGCCGGTGCACGGCTCGGCTACGATCCATGGCTGCATACGGCGGACGGAGCCGAACGGCTCGCCAAAGCCTGCGCCGCAGCGGGGGCGAGCCTCGTGCCGCTCGCGGCCGACCCTGTCGATGCGGTCTGGACCGACCGGCCCGCCCCGCCTCTCGCGCCGGTCGTGCTGCATGATCTTCAGCGGGCAGGTCTGGCGGCGGAGCACAAACTCGCCGCCATCCAGGGCGAACTCGCGAAGCTCAAGGCCGACACGCTGCTGGTGAGCGACCCCCATGCGCTGGCCTGGACCTTCAACATCCGCGGCGGCGATGTCGCGCACACGCCGCTGCCGCTCGGCTTCGCGACCATTCCCGCGCAGGGCCGGCCGACGCTCTATCTCGACGCGCGCAAGCTGAGCAACACGGTGCGCGACCGGCTCGCCGACCTTGCCGAGATTCGCGCGCCGGACGCGCTGACGGGCGATCTCGCGACGCTGGGCAAACAGGGCCGCAGCGTGCAGGTGGATCAGGCCACCGCCGCCGATGCGCTCTGCCGCATCGTGACGGAGGCCGGCGGCAAGATCATGCGCGGCGCCGATCCCACCGCCGCCATGAAGGCCGTGAAGAACGAAGCCGAAATCCACGGCGCGCGCGAAGCCCACCGCCGGGACGGCGCGGCCATGGTGCGGTTTCTGGCCTGGTTCGACCGCGAAGCGCCGTCCGGCCGGCTGACCGAGATCGACGCCGTCGCCGCGCTGGAGACTTTCCGCCGCGACACCGGCCTGCTCAAGGATGTGTCCTTCCCCACCATCGCCGGCGCTGGCCCCAACGGCGCGATCGTGCATTACCGCGTGACCGAGGCCACCAACCGGCGCATCGCGCCGGGCGAATTGTTCCTGCTGGATTCCGGCGCGCAATACGAGGACGGCACCACCGACATCACCCGCACCATGGCGGCCGGCACACCCACGGCGGATATGCGCCGGCATTTCACGCTGGTGCTCAAGGGCCATATCGCCATCGCCCGCGCGGTGTTCCCGCAAGGCACGAGCGGCGCGCAGCTCGACCCGCTCGCGCGCCAGTTCCTCTGGGCCGCCGGGCTCGACTTCGATCACGGCACCGGCCATGGCGTCGGCAGCTATCTCTCCGTGCACGAAGGGCCGGCGCGCATCTCCAAGCTCGGCGCGGCCGTGCTGGAGCGCGGCATGATCCTTTCCAACGAACCGGGCTATTACAAAACAGGCAGCTACGGCATCCGCATCGAGAATCTCGTGCTGGTGACGGAGGCCGCGCCGGTCGCGGGCGGCGAGCGCCCGCTCAACGCCTTCGAGACGCTGACGCTGGCGCCGATCGACCGGCGGCTGATCGTGCCGTCCATGCTCAGCCGCGAGGAAGCCGATTGGCTCGACGCCTATCACGCGCGGGTCATGTCCGCCCTCGCGCCGCTGCTCGACCCGCAGGACCGCGCCTTTCTCGCCGCCGCCACCGCGCCGCTGGCCCGGGAGACATCCTCGTGCTGAATCCCGACAAGGCTCCCGAGGCGGTCGCCACAGAAGCAGCACCGGCGGAGCGGCCCCGCCCGAAGGCCACGAAAAGTCTGCTGCTGCTGCTCGTCGCCGTCACCGGCACCGGCGCGCTGGCGACCAATATCCTGCTGCCGGCCATTCCCAGCATGGCGATCGCCTTCAAGAGCGATTCCGCTTTCGTGCAATACACGATATCGCTGTTCATCCTCGGCCTCGGCCTGTCGCAACTGGTGCTGGGTCCGCTGTCGGACCGGTTCGGCCGTCGCGCGGTGATGATCGGCGGCTTCTCGCTGTTCGCGGTGTCGAGCATCGTCGCCATTTTCGTCGACACCATCCAGGGCCTGATCATCGCCCGCATGGTGCAGGCGTTCGGCGCGGCAACGGGTGTCGTGATCGGCCGCGCCATCATCCGCGACCTCGTGGACCGCGACCGCACCGCTTCGCTGATCGGCCTCGTCACCAGCGCCATGGTGATCTCGCCGCTCATCGCGCCGGTGATGGGCGGCTTTCTCGACACATTCCTCGGCTGGCACTCCATCTTCGTGTTCATCGCCAGCGTCGGCGCTGTGCTGTTGCTCTGGTGCGTGATCAGCCTGCCCGAAACGGCTCCGCCGGAAAGCCGCAGCGGCGGCTTCGCCCAGTTCGCCGAAAGCGTCCGCGTCCTGTGCAGCAACCGCGCCTATATCGGCTATGCCCTCACCGGCTCGCTGTCCTGCGGGCCGTATTACGTCTTCATCGGCGCAGTGCCGTTCCTCGTGATCAGCGTCCTTGGGCAGACCTCCGCCGAATACGGCATGTGGATGGTGCTCTCGGCCATCGGCTACATGGCCGGCACCTTCACCTGCTCCCGGCTTGTGCTTCGCCACGGCCTCGACAAGGTCATTCCCTGGGGCCTCGTCATTCTCAACCTTGCGACATTCGCCTGCCTGATCGCGGTCAACCTCGTGCCGCAGCATGGCATGGTCATCACCATGGCGATTTTCATCGCCAATGGATTCATGACTTTCGGCAACGGGCTGGTGCTGCCGAACACGCTTGCCGCAGCCGTCAGCGTCCGCCCGAAAGCCGCCGGCGCGGCGGCGGGCATCGCCGGCTTCACGCAGATGGCGCTGGGTTCGGTCATTGCGCAGGGATCAAGCTATCTCATCGTGGCCTTCCCTTCCGCCACCACCGTCGCCGTGCTCTGCATCGCGACGACAATCGCCAGCCTGTTGCTGTTCTGGCTGCTCGTCCCCCATCGGCCGAAGGATGCCCCGCCGCTGCTCTGACCGTCATCCGACGATGGAACCCGGCTGGCCCCACCGCGTTACCGCCCCAGGACACAGGCTTCCGAGGGGCACCACATGCTTGGCACCATTCTCATCATCGTTCTGATTCTTCTTCTGATCGGCGCATTGCCGAACTGGGGCTACAGCACCAACTGGGGCTACGGGCCCGGCGGAATCCTCGGCGTCGTGCTCGTGGTCGTGCTCATCCTCGTCCTGCTCGGACGCATCTGACGCCCGCCACCGCGGAACAGAAAAAGGCCCGTCGCGGCGCGGCGACGGGCCTTTCGTGTTTCCTTGCGTGAGAACGAGCGCGCATCCGACGCCCTAGCGCAACAGATTCATCCGGCCAGCTTGTGAAACAGCCTGTCAGGCTCCTGCCAGCGCCAGCCATTCCTCCTCGGTCAGGACGTTGACGCCGGCCGCGCGGGCCTTGTCGAGCTTGGAGCCTGCGCCGGGGCCGGCCACGACATAATCCGTGTTCTTCGACACCGAGCCGGCGACTTTCGCGCCGAGGCGTTCCGCCATGGCCTTGGCCTCGTCGCGGGTCATGCGCTCCAGCGTGCCGGTGAACACCACCGTCTTTCCGGCCACCGCCGTATGGCTCGCCACCGCCTCCACCGGCGCGATGTCGAGCTGCGCGGTCAGCGCATCCATCACCTCGCGGTTATGCGGCTCCTTGAAAAACTCGATGACCGCGCCGGCGACGATGGCGCCGATGCCGTCCGTCGCCATCAGGTCCTGCGCCGCATCGCCTTCCGGATCGGCTGCGATGGCGTCCATCGCCTCCGTGAGGGCATCGAGCGTGCCGTAATGGCGGGCGAACAGCTTGGCGTTGATCTCGCCGACATGGCGGATGCCCAGCGCATAGATGAAGCGGTTGAGCGGGATCGTGCGGCGCGCGTTGATCGCCGCGAACAGGTTGCGCACCGAGGTCTCGCCGTAGCGGTCCCAGTCCTTGAGCTTGCGCGTCGCGGTTCGGTCGCGTTCCTCCAGCGTGAAGATATCCACCGGCGAGCGAATGATCTCCGCATCGTAGAAGGCCTGGATCTGCTTCTCGCCGAGCCCCTCGATATCGAAGGCGTTGCGGGACACGAAGTGGCGCAGCCGCTCGATCTGCTGCGCCGGACAGATCAGGCCGCCGGTGCAGCGGCGCACGACCTCGCCATCCTCGCGCACGGCATGGCTGCCGCAGGCCGGACAGATGTTCGGAAACGCATAAGGTTTCGCATCGGCCGGCCGCTTCTCCGCCACCACGCCGACGATCTGCGGAATGACATCGCCCGCGCGCTGGATGATGACGGTGTCGCCGATGCGCACATCCTTGCGCGCGATCTCGTCCTCGTTGTGCAGCGTTGCGTTCTGCACCACGACCCCGCCGACCGTGACGGGCGCGAGCTTCGCCACCGGCGTGAGCGAACCGGTGCGTCCCACCTGAATGTCGATGGCGTTGAGCACGGTGGTCGCCTGCTCGGCGGCGAATTTATGCGCGATGGCCCAGCGTGGCGAGCGCGAGACAAAGCCGAGACGCTCCTGAAGATCGAGGCGATCCACTTTGTAGACGACGCCGTCGATATCGTAGTCGAGCGCGCCGCGCTGCTCCTCGATCTGACGATAGAAGGCGAGCAGCGCCGCGACACTGTCGCATACGGTCATCAGCGGGTTGGTTTTGAATCCCGCGTCGCGCAGCCAGTCCACCATGGCGGACTGCCGCTCCGCCGGCATCGCGCTCATCTCGCCCCAGCCATAAGCGGAGAAACCCAGCGGCCGCGACGCGGTGATCGAGGGGTCCTTCTGGCGCAGCGAGCCGGCGGCCGAATTGCGCGGATTGGCGAAGACCTGCCCGCCCTGCGCCGCCTGCCGCCTGTTGAGTTCGAGAAAGGCCGACTTGGTCATATAGACCTCGCCGCGGATCTCGCAGACCTCCGGAACGCCGCGGCCCTTGAGCTGCTGCGGCACGTCTTCCAGCGTGCGGATGTTGGCAGTGACGTCCTCGCCCTCGAAGCCGTCGCCGCGCGTCGCCGCGCGCGTCAGCTTGCCGTGCCGGTAAAGCAGCGACATGGACAGGCCGTCTATCTTCGGTTCCGCGACAAAGGCGATGGGCTCGTCGAGCTTGAGGAAACGCGCGATCCGCGCGGCAAATTCCGTCACGTCCTCGTCGGCAAAGGCATTGTCCAGCGACAGCATCGGCACCGCATGGCGGACCTTC
>DATMEW010000070.1:0-61381 GCA_035556495.1 Xanthobacteraceae bacterium
CTGTTCGCGGTGCCGGGCGCTTTCACGCCGACATGCAGCAACCAGCACCTGCCCTCCGTGGTGCAGAATGCCGACGCGCTGCGCGCCAAGGGCGTGGATGTGGTGGCGCTCACCGCCGTCAACGATCCGATGGTGATGGGCGCCTGGCAGAAGGCCAGCAGCGCCGAAGGCGTCGACTTCTATTCGGACGGCAACGGCGAATTCGCCAAGGCCATCGACCTGACGCTGGATGCCTCCGGCGGCGGCCTCGGCATCCGCTCGCAGCGTTATTCCATGCTGGTGGACGACGGCGTGGTGAAGCAGCTCAACGTCGAGCAGCCCGGCAAATTCGAGGTCTCCAGCGGCGAGGCGATGCTCAAGCAGCTTTGAGGCAATTCCAGGCCGTGCGTCTCGTCGTGACGGCAAGGTCTGACGATCAGCCCCCGTTCCGGTTCACCGGGCGGGGGCTTTTTTATCGACACTCTTTTTCGCTGGTTTCGCCGGCGGTTGATTCTGCGGCAGCAGCGCGCCCGCTGCGCCGGCCCGGATCGCCACGATGCCGTCGCGCGCGAGCTGGTCCGCCCGCTCGTTCAGTTCATGCCCGGCATGGCCCTTGACCCAGTGCCACTCGACGCGGTGGCGCGCCAGCGCCTCGTCGAGCCTGCGCCAGAGGTCCTCGTTCTTCACCGGCTTCTTGTCCGCCGTGCGCCAGCCGTTCTTCTTCCAGCCGTGAATCCACGTCATGATCCCGTTCCGCACATACTGGCTGTCGGTATAGAGATCGACACGGCACGGGAGTTTCAGCGTCTCCAGCGCGGCAATCGCCGCCATCAGCTCCATGCGGTTGTTGGTAGTGTGCGCTTCCCCGCCCTTGAGTTCGCGCTCGGTCACGGCGCCGTCCCGCGCCGTGAAAGCGAGGATCGCGCCCCAGCCGCCGGGGCCAGGATTGCCGGAGCAGGCCCCGTCCGTATGGATCACCACATGCGGCTCGCTCACGCCGCGATCTCCGCCGTGTCCATGCCGTAGTCGCGCGCGCTCTCCACCGTGCGGTGGAAGCGCAGCTTGCGGACATATTCGAGCGGGTCCTTCGGCCGCACCAGCGCGCCGGGCGGCACGTCGAGCCAGTCCACCAGCCGCGTCAGCAGGAAGCGCAGGGCCGCGCCCCGCGCCAGCAGCGGCAGCGCCGCGACCTCGCGCGGCTCCAGCGCCCGCACCTTGCCGTAAGCCTGCAACAGCGCGCGGCCCTTGGTGACATTGAAGGAATGATCCGGCTCGAAGCACCAGGCGTTGAGGCAGATCGCGATGTCATAGGCCAGCGCATCGGTGCAGGCGAAATAGAAGTCGATCAGTCCGGAGAGCGTGTCACCGAGGAAAAACACGTTGTCCGGAAACAGGTCGGCATGGATCACGCCCTGCGGCAGGTCCGCCGGCCAGACCGCGGCGACATGGGCGAGTTCCTCGACCAGCAGGGCGGCAAGGCCGGGCTGCACATTGTCGGCGCGGGCGTGACTCATGCCATAGAGCGTGCGCCAGCCCTCCACCGACAGGGCGTTCGGCCGCGTCATCGGAAAGTCGCGGCCTGCCAGATGAAGCCGTCCCAGCGCCGCGCCCAGCTCCGCGCAATGGGCGGCCGTGGGGCGGCGCACCCACATGCCCTCGAGAAAGGTGAAGATCGCGGCCGGACGGCCGGCGAGTTCGCCGAGAACCTCGCCCTGCAAGGTGCGGATCGGCAGCGGGCAGTTCAGCCCGCGCGCGGCCAGATGCTCCATCAGGCCGAGAAAGAACGGCAGGTCCCCGCGCGCCACCCGCCGCTCATAGAGCGTCAGGATATAGGTGCCCTTGCTGGTATGGACGAGAAAGTTGGAATTCTCGACGCCCTCGGCGATGCCCTTGGACGAGAGCAATTCGCCGATGTCGTAGCCGGTCAGGAAGCAGGCGAGATCCTCGCCGGGGACATCGGTATAGACTGCCATTCTTTCCGCCTGTGAACCTCGCCGGTCCCGTCCTGAAGCTCAAATGTGTTACGACGACGCTGCCGCTTCGCGCAACGCGCGCGGCAGCGGGAAGAACATATCCTCCTGCACGGAGGACACCGTCTCGACCCGCACCTCATAGCGCAGCGCAAAGGCGTCGATAACCTCCTCCACCAGCACTTCCGGCGCGGACGCGCCCGCCGTCACGCCGAGCGAGGCGATATCCCCGAACATGGCCCAGTCGATCTCGTCCGCACGCTGCACCAGCGCGACGCGCGCGCAGCCCTCCCGCTCCGCGACCTCCTTGAGCCGCTGGGAATTCGACGAATTCGGCGCGCCGACTACAATCATGCCGTCCACGCGCGGCGCGACGGCCTTCACCGCCTCCTGCCGGTTCGTGGTGGCATAGCAGATGTCCTCGCGATGGGGCCCGACGATGTCCGGAAACCGGCGCTTCAGCGCCGCCACCATGGCCGCGGTGTCCTCCACGGACAGCGTCGTCTGGGTCGCATAGGCGAGCGCCTGCGGATCGGCAGGCGTCATCGCCTCGACGTCTTTCACCGTTTCCACCAGCGTCGCGGCGCCGTCCGGAAGCTGCCCTATGGTGCCGACCACTTCCGGATGCCCGGCATGGCCGATCAGCACCACATGGCGGCCGCGGCGATGGTGCAGTTCTGCCTCCCGATGGACTTTCGTCACCAGCGGGCAGGTGGCGTCCAGCGCGAGGAAGTTCCGCTGACGCGCCTCGTCCGGCACGGATTTCGGCACGCCATGGGCGGAGAAGATCACCGGCGCGTCGGTGTCCGGAATCTCGTGGAGTTCCTCGACGAAAATCGCTCCCTTGGCGCGCAGGCTCTCGACCACATAGCGGTTATGGACGATCTCGTGGCGGACATAGACCGGCGCGCCATAGAGCGCCAGCGCCCGCTCCACCGAATCGATCGCGCGCACCACGCCGGCGCAGAAGCCGCGCGGCGAGCACAGCAGCACCCGCAGGGGCGGCTTGGCCGGCGGCTTGGGCAGAGCGTTTTCAGGCGCGGTGGGCGAAATCATGGGCACGCTTCGGTTCTGGCAATCGTTCCGGGATCGCTCCGGCAGGTCGTTCCGGGGGCATTCCGGATTTGAGCCTGTCTATCATATGGGGCCCGCGAAGCCATTGCGCGCCGGGGGCCTCGCCCCTTATATTCGCGCCAATTCCCCGTCATCGCCGATGACACCGGCTCCGCCCCTGGGTGGGCGGAGCACGAAGGAGATGTATCCCATGAGCAACGCCCCGCTGATGCCGAAAGCGACCGCCGTCTGGCTTGTCGACAACACGGCCCTCAGCTTCGATCAGGTCGCGGAGTTCTGCAAGCTGCACCCGCTGGAGGTGCGCGCGATCGCGGACGGCGATTCTGCACAGGGCATCAAGGGCCTCGACCCGATTTCCACCGGCCAGCTCACCCGCGACGAGATCGCAAGGGGCGAGGCGGATTCCAGCTACCGGCTGAAGCTGCTGGAATCCAGCGTCCGCCTGCCGGAAAAGAAGGGCAAGAAAGGCCCGCGCTACACGCCGGTGTCGCGCCGGCAGGACCGCCCCAATGCGATCCTCTGGCTGGTGCGCAACCATCCGGAACTCAAGGACGCGCAGATCATGCGGCTGGTCGGCACGACCAAGGCCACGATCCAGGCGATCCGTGACCGCACCCACTGGAACGCCGCGACGCTGTCGCCGCTCGACCCGGTGACGCTCGGCCTGTGCACCCAGATCGATCTCGATTTCGAGGTGTCCCGCGCCGCCAAGGAACGGCCGCTGGAAGTCCAGAGCGGCACCACGCTGCTGCCGGCCTCCGAGACCACCGCCCTGCGGGGCGAGCCCGAGGACCACTCCCCGGCCGCCGACAAGGCCCGCGAGGATGCCGACGTCAGCGCCGTCTTCGCCAAGCTCAAGCAGCTCGGCGGCGACCGGACGGAGCGCGACGACGAGGAATAAAACCCGGCGCTGCCGCGTGCCAGGCGGACGCCCCGCCGGCCCTGTTTCAGACCGGCAAAAAACGAGCGCGTGGCGGCCCGCCGCGCTCGCCGCGTCCGGCTTCGATACGGTCCGCGAGAGCGTTTTCGAGCGAAGTGGGAACCGGTGCGTGCAAGAAAACGCATCAAAACAAAAAATAGAGCTTTGGCTTTGATTCCATCAAAGCCAAAGCTCTATGGTCCCGCCGGCGGCAGCACGGCGGCGATCTCCTCCGGCGTGAGCAGCCGGTAGCCGCCGGGCGGCAGATCATCCGGCAGCCCGAGCCGGCCGATGCGGGCGCGATGCAGCGCCGTGACGTGATTGCCGACGGCCGCGAACATGCGGCGGACCTGATGATAGCGCCCCTCGGTGATCGTCACCTCGGCGGCCGTTTCCGTCAGCACCGTCAGTTCCGCCGGCAGCAGCGGCTTGTCCTCGCCGTCCAGCATCAGCGTGCCGGAGGCGAACACGGCCGCCTCGTCGCCGCGCAGGGGCCGGTCCAGCGTCACGTGATAGCGCTTCGGGATGTGGTGACGCGGCGAGATGATCCGATGCAGCAGCGCGCCGTCGTCGGTGAGCAGCAGCAGGCCGGAGGTCTCCTTGTCGAGCCGGCCGACGGTGGAGAGCGCCGGCTCGCGCCGCCGCCAGCGGGCGGGGAGCAGGCCATAGACCAGCGGGCCGGCCTCCTTGTGCGAACACGTCACGCCGAGCGGCTTGTGCAGCATCAGCACCATGCCGGGCAGCGGGTCGAGGGCGATGCCCTCCACCGTCATCCGCGCGGGCAGGTCCGCCGTCAGCGCCAGCTTCAGGTCCGGCGTATCGACCTCCTCGCCGTCCAGCATGACGAGGCCGGCATGGACGAGACTCTGCACTTCGCGCCGGGTGCCGTAGCCGAGATTGGCGAGCAGCCGGTCGAGCCGCAGCACGGGGGTGGATTTTCCGGGTTTGCTCATCGGGCGCCCGCAACGATCGTTCTCATCGCTTCGCCTCGATGATCTTGTAGCCGTCCGCCTCCGCCCGCACGGCGAATTGCGCGAAGCATTCCCCCAGCACCTTCTCATACGGCAGATGGCGATTCGCCGTCAGCCAGCAGACGCCGCCCCGGCGCAGCAGCGCCGCCGCGCGGCGAATGAAAGCCTGGCCCAGCGCGCGATCCTCCGCGCCGGCGTCATGAAACGGCGGGTTCATCACGACGAAATCCAGCGTGGCGGCCTCAACGCCGGGATCGGCCGCGCGCACATCGGCCCAGACAAAAGCCGCGCGCGGGTCTTCGACATTGCGCCGGGCCGCCGCCACGGCGCGGCGGTCGATATCGACCAGCATCAGCGCGGTCACATTCGGCGATTCCAGCACGCGGCGCGCCAACACGCCGAGGCCGGCGCCGAGGTCGGCCCCGCGCCCGGCAAGCGGCGGCAGATGCGCCAGCAGCAAGGCGCTGCCGGGGTCGATCCGGTCCCATGAAAACACGCCGGGCTGAGACCACAGCCCAAGCGCGGCCACCTGCTGCAAGGCTCCGGCGGCCAGCGCGGCGTCAAGTCCCGTCACCACGACGGGGCGCTGAACGACGCAGATGCGGTGATGCCGCTTCGCGGTTTCCTCCGCCGTGCAGCCGAAGGCTTTGAGTTCGCCCCTCAGCCGCGCGCCGCCCCTGTCCTTCGGGGCGAGCGCCGTCAGCATTCCGCCGGGCCGCAGCGCGCGCAGCGCATGGGCGAGCCCGAAGCGGCGCTCGACAGCGCCGGGCGGCGCCAGCATGACGACGGCATCGAGCGAACCGTCCGGGCTGTCCTCGAGCGCGACGCTGCCGGGGATGAGCGGCGAAAGCTGCACGGCGCCGGGCGGCAGCTCGACAAGGTCCGCCGGCGGACGGCCATAGACCGCCGCGGTCAACGCGGCACCGACGATTGAGGGATCGTCGATCGAGGGATCACGGCTCGTCCCGCCTTGAGCCGGCGCGGCGGCGTCCGGAGGGTGCAGCGGCAGCGGCGGCCTCCGCGATCAGACCAGCATGCCGAGAGCATGCATATAGACTTCGAGGATCGCCTCGGCTTCTTTGCGTTCGTCCATGTCCTGCTTGCGCATGCGGATGATCTGGCGCAGCGCCTTGACGTCAAAGCCGTTGCCCTTGGCTTCCGCATAGACATCCTTGATGTCATCCGAGATCGCCTTCTTTTCCTCTTCGAGGCGCTCGATGCGCTCGACGAAGGCTTTCAACTGATCCTTGGCGAAGCTGGTGGAGACCTCGTCGGTTTCGGCAGCAACCGGCCCCACGCCGATGACGCTGATCGTTGGATTGCTGGCGGCTAGAGATTCCATACGCCTGTCGAGCATCGATCAGCCCTCCCCTTTGTTTGTTTCACGTGGAACGGTGATGGCCTGAACTGCCGCATCCACGGCTTCGATATGATCAGCAGAGTCGCGTGCAACGCGCGCGAAGCGGCGCAACAGATCGGGCCCGACATGCAGAGTGCCGCCGGACGATGCGGCGATATCGAGCAGGTCAGCCTGCCGGCGAAGATCTCTTGCGGCGGCGCGGACATCGATCATGCGGACACCTCCGCCGTCGGCTCACTAGCCGTGATCGTCAGGGCATCGGGGTCGAGATAGAGCATCGGCTTTCCGGCGGCGCGGAAGACCTCGATCTCATGAGCAATTCCCTTGGACTGCCGCCAGCCGCGCATGGTGGCGACGAGCAGCGTGTCGCATCGCGCCATCATCACCTCGTCGGAGGGAAGCCAGATATCGTGATCGAGAGGATCGATCTCGCCATGGACGGCGACCGGGTGCATGTGCGCAATCGGACAGTAGGCCGTGATGCCCGCTTTCAGCAGATGCCCGGCCAGGTGCGCCGCGAGCTTGAACGCGCTCTCAAGGCCATCCGGATATTTGGAATATGGTGTCGCCAGATAGCAAAGGCCCGTGGCGACCGGGGCGGCTGACGCCTCGCCTCCCAACGCTCGGATCTTGCGGTCCAAATACCAGCGCGCTTTTTGAAGATCTGTCAGCGCGGCGCCCTTGCGCCCGGAGCGGAGGAGATATTTGGCGACGTTCCCTAGCAGAAAATCCTTGTCGAGATCGAATGCCTCGATCACGTCGATGGCTTCGAGCCCGCCGGCTTTGTAGTGCGAGGGATGATTGACCGGGTCGGACATCACCACACCCCCGCGATACGGCAGGCTTGCGGGACGATGGCATAGGCCGATGCAGCCATGCCGAGGACCAGGCCGAGGCAAACCCAGGCGTAGGCGCGCACGGGCCGGGACTGGATAAGCGGGCGCGCGCGATCAGCCGCAAAGCCGCCGTCATGGTGGACGTGGAGCGGGCGCATTAGACCTCGCCCTCCCCGGCGTCGGCGGCGAGTGTCTTGCCCTCGATGGCGGCGCGTGCGGCCTCATCGAGCGGATCGAGCGTCAGGCGCTCGTCCTGGACGGGACCGCGGAGCAGCACCTGCTGATAGCCCTGCAATTGCCCGTGCAGGTCATAGAGCGGGACAGCGCTGACGTGGCGCATGGGATACCCCTGAGACGACAGGTGATCGGAGACGCGGTACGCAACGCAGCACAAACTGAGGGGAAGTGGTTGCGGGGATGGGACTCGAACCCATGACCTCCGGCTTATGAGACCGGCGAGCTACCTTTGCTCCACCCACGCAGGAAAGATCGCCGGTGATGGCTCTAGGGCCGGCGCTCCACGCTTTGACTGTGCCACCTACAGAACCGGGCGCTATGAGGACGATCGCGCGCCGATTGGTACGTCTGCCTCTCCCCGCCTCGCGAGCACGGATCGACAAGGGCCTCACGCACACAAGCTCAGTCGCGCCGCGTGATTGCGGCGACGATGACAGCGACGGCAGCGGCGGATGGTTCGCGCTCCCCGGATAGCCAGTATTTCGCGGTTCGGATGCCGCAGCGGGATTGCGCCGCCAGATGCTCGGCTGTCTTGTCAGGCCAGATGGCCTTGCAAACATTGCCGAAAATTGCGGTGCACGATTGTGCACCGGGGTGCACAGACGTGCCCCGCTTCTCGATTGCGACCGCGGAAGCGATCGACGATCTTGCCTCCATGACAACGCCTCACACGCATTACAAACGCACACAAACACAGGATCACGGGCAGCCCCCCTGCCGTGAGAGACGCGCGGGCCGGACAGAGTATTGCGTTGTGAAAGAGCCGGTCCGGGCGTCCAAAATTCAGTGGGAGGGCACATCATGATGCGCTCTCCAAATCAGCAGCACATTCGACCATTCCCCAAAGCGACGCCGGTGCCTCTAGGCCCTTCGCCCCCAGAGCGGCCTGCATCACCAAAAAGGTGTTGGCGGGGAATGCTGCAAAAGAATGCCAGTTAGAGGCAGCCGAGACCTTTCGGCCGGTCAGCTTTGCCACGGCAGACGTGCCGCCGAGCGCATCCATCACTTCAGTTGTGGAGCTGAGCCGATTCATGATCGGCACGATAAATCCAAATTATTTGGATTTACAACATCCAAATTTCTTTGATCGCAGAAAACTCACACGCAAGGCATCTTTGTACCTATGGCGACCAAAGAGACGGGCGGGCCAGAAGACCCCATGGCTCAAAGGCTTAGGCTGCTCCGCGAGGCTCTTAACGAGAGCAATGCGACGGCCTTTGCAGAACGGCTGGGGATATCTGCCAGCCGATGGAATAACTTCGAACGCGGCACCCCCCTCAGTCGGGAGGTGGCGATCAAGCTCGTCCGTGCCTATCCGGGCCTATCACTGGACTGGCTTTATCTTGGCGAAACCCGCGGTCTGACGCTCGAAATGGCGCGCACATTGGACGAGGCCCTGGCGCGAAAAGGTGCAACTGGAGCAGCCTCTACCGGCACACCAGCCAACAGAAAGCGTGTCACCAAATCGCGCGCATGATCCAGGACAGCAAGCGCATCTTGCGGATTTTCTGGTAGCTGCGCTGCCAGATGTAATGCCTGCCGCTTCTTCCATGCCTCATCGGACGGACCCATTACACACCTCCCTACAATGAGAACATTTTAAGAACAAATTTCATCATGTTGGGAAACAGGATGTCAATCCTAAACTTTCACTGATCCTGACATCCAAATTATTTGGATTTTATGATTGATTATCCAAATTTTTTGGATCATCGTCCGCGGATCAACGCCAGCATCCGGCTGGCTGGGCCAGGACGGTTATCGTGTTGGACGCTCCGCAAACGTCACCTTCGGCGGACAGGGCTCACAGGGCCCGGCAGCGTGGCTTGAACTGGCGAGCAGTCGTATTTGAATTCGTATTGCGGGGTGACGATCAGGTAGCCATCCGTAATGCGGCAATGCCCCCGCTCGGTGCCTTGGAGATATTGCAGCGCCGCACGCTCAAAGAGCGGTTTTGGAGGCGTGGTATCGACAGCTCCGAGAAACATTCCGCGTCCGGCACCCTGCGCAAATGCGTTGCCCAAACTGGACGTCACCATCATCCGTCCAGCATCAGTTTTATCGAACACCCGATAGATATCGTCGCCCTCGACCGCAACCGGCACCGGATCTATGCCGGTGTAGTGCTCCATCGCATACCCCATGCCAGCGCAGCCCCCGAGGCTCAGCGCAAGCAACAGCAATCCATTCCTCGTCAGCACTTCCATCCCCTCCCCGGTGTTTGGGAGCGGAGCCTATCACCCATAGCGGCGACAGCAAGTCGCCGCATGGGGAGACGTGTTCAGTTCGTAAATGCGTATCGGAGTTGCGTCATGCGTACGAGATATCCCGTCACACCACACGTTCCGGAGCCTGAGACAGAGTTTAAGCCAATCGGCATCGCGGTGTTTGATGCTCTCGGGATTGCCGATCCTGAGTATACGCCGGGCGAGCAGATCGCGCTGATGCGCCTGCGCCGGACCGACATGGCCAACGAGGTGATGCTGCGCTTGCAGGCGCAGGGGCACCGGGCCACGGGCAAGGATTACTGGCGGCTCCGGACGCGGAGGCTGGCCGATAAGAACGTCGATCGGGACTTCCTGTTTCTGACTCCGGTCGGAAAGCATCGCGCTGATGCGCTGGCGCGGACCCTGGCGAAGCAGTTCGGGCTGCATCATTTTATCCGGTCGGAATCCCGATACCACGCCAACCTCACCTGTACTTGCGGTTGGAGCACGAGCCTGTCCCTCAATCAGGGGCACATGGCATCGCAGGTGAGCAGGGCTGCTGCACGACACTTCATGGCGGTGCGGGACCGCGAAGCTTCCGCGCAGGCCGAGACCTCCATGCCGATGGAGGCCGTCCATGGGTAAGATACTCACCCTTCCCATCGCAAGGATCGATGGCTCAGGGCTTTCGGCCGCCTCAGAGGATGTCACACATGGCAGGTTGCCGTGGCGCGTCGTCGACAACGGCACCGAAGGCGTGATCCTCGACGCCTACGGCCGCCCTCTCCTGCATGGCCTGCCGGGCGCATGCCGGCGGGCGACCGACGCGGCAAACAGCTTCCTCGCCCTCTATGGCGAGTTTGAACGGATGGCGGAAGCGATGCGCGCCGCACACGCCGCGATGCGGCGGCAGCCGAACCGGACGTCCGCCCTCGATGCAGCCTATCGCCTGATTGACGAGCTCCTCGATCCAGAGGAGCCGGCGCTATGAGGACGATCATCACTGAGTGCCTGGTCGAGCCGATCATCGAGCTTTGCGACCCGTGGACGCTGGCCGAGTTGGCGGCCGGTATGATCTTCGGCGCCCTGATCGCCGTCTATGCCGCGCTGGGGTCCGGAGCATGAGCCGCCGGGAATTCTCCTCACCGGTGAAGCGGGCGGCGCTGGAGCGGAGCGGCGGCACCTGCGAGTGCTATCGGATTCCCGGCCGGCCGGGATGCGGTGCGCTGCTCGGGCCCGGCAACACGTTCTACGAGCATATCATCCCGGATCAGCTCGGCGGCGAGCCCAGCCTCGATAACTGCGCCGCGCTGACCAAGACCTGCTGGCGTCTCAAGACCGACACCTATGACCTGCCGGTGATCGCCAAGTCCAAGCGCGTGCGGGACCGCCATCGCGGGATCAAGCCTCAGCACTATCGCGCCCTGCCCGGCTCAAAGCGATCCGGCATCAAGATCCCGTTCGGACGCGGGCCACCCATCGATCGACGCACCGGGCAACCGGTCAAGTTCTAAGCCTGCGAGTTGAGTTTGTTATGCGTGTTTGAGTTGGGAGCAGATGGTGGATCATGGACGCGCCGCTATTCGACATGGAGTTGGACGAGCCCGAGACGGCCCCCGCGCCGGCTCGACCCGTCCTCTATGAGAAGCAGAAAGCCAGCCGGAAGCGGGTGACGCTGCCCGGACTTGGCGATCTCTCCCAAGATGACAAATACGCACTCCATCTCCTCGGCCTGCGGCGCGTCATCACCCCTTACAGCCTGCGGCATCTGCTTGCCTATATCGATGAGCCGCAGAAGCTGATGGTCGCCAACAGGACTGTCATCGCCATGCAGCGGCGGCTGCTGAACGATGGCTGGATCCGCATGCACATGCAGCCCGGCCGGCGTACCTGCACGGTGCTGACAGAGCGCGGGCATAGCCTGGTCTCGGCGGTCCTCGCCGTGGTCGCTGATCTTTACAAAGCTCAAGAGCGTGAGCGGCCATGAGTGTGAAGCTGAAAGTCGGCGACCGCATCCCTCGCCCCGCTGGGGTGCCGGATGGATATGTTCTGGTGCCGCGTGAGCCGACAACGTTACTGGACTGTCCGGTCGGCTTGTTTATCAACCAATATGGCGGGCTCTGTCTTAAAACTGAATACGGCAACAACGAAGGTCGGATCGACGCCTATATTGTTTCGAGCGGGGAATTCTTTTGGGGGGAGCAGCCACAGACCATTGCGAACCAGCGCAAGCAGATCGTCACGCCCGTGGACGCCCTCACCGCCGCACCCCCGCCTCCGGCGCAGGGATGGCAGCCGATAGAGACGGCTCCAAAGGACCGCACAGACCTGATCTTTTGGGTTGAAGACAAGGTGAGATTCTGCGGCGGATGGAGAAATGAACAATACGCCAAGAATCCTCGCCCATACTGGACTTACGCAACGTCGATGGGCGTGCAGTACGTCCGAGAAAGCCAGCCCACGCTCTGGCAGCTTCCGCCCACCCCGCCAGCAGTGGAGGGGGAGTAGATGGACCAGCAACAAATACCGCGTGCCGGCGATATCGTTCATCACGCCCCGACCGGCGAGGAATGGGTTGTCGCCTATGTGAGCGGCGACCGCCTCGCATGGTGCGGATGGCCGGAAGGTGAAGCCGCCCTGTCCGACTGCACGCTCGTCAAAGCGTGTACGGACGACGAGCACCTGCGGATACTGCGCGACATGGCGCGGGCTGGCAGCACTCGCGCACGCAAGGCTCAAGAGGCGCTGAATGCCATCGGCGCAGGCCCCGAAATCATCACCCAGCACACCCAGCGTGTCGGACAGGTGGACGTAACGCTCACGGTCGGGCGGATCACACCACGGACAGGAGGCAAGTGACATGCGAGACAACCTTATTATCCAGCGGCATTCCTCGCTGATCGACTGCCCTGTTCGGGTGCAGATCGGTGACGGCTGGTACCCAGCACGCCCCGAGGGCTTCTCGTCGTTCCTCTATCGCGTTCGTGCGGCATGGCTGGTGTTCACCGGCCGCGCCGATGCCCTCGTTTGGCCGAAGGGGCAGTGAGGACTCCACCCATGAATGACCTGATTGCGCGCTTAGAAGCGGCCACGGGGCCGGATCGAGAGTTGGATATCGACGTGCTTGTTGCTTGCGGGTGGCGAGATGAACGCGAGTTTGGCTTCCTAGCTGATCTGCAAGGCGAGCATTACTGGATCGGCAATCCCGACTGCTGGAACGGTGAGCCTCCGTTCGTCACCGGCAGCCTAGACGCTGCGATGACGCTGGTGCCGGAAGGATCTGCTTATAACTTCCAAGGCAACTCGGGCATGCACTATGCCTGTGTCAGCGGCTTTTACAGCGGCAAAGCGGCTCCGACACCAGCTATTGCTCTCGCGAAAGCAGCCATCGCGGCTCTCCGCGCCCGCGCCTCTGATGGGGGACGGTGATGGCGATGGAGCCGAACCAGATGGGAATGACGCGCTCGCCGTTCGCTGAAACGGAGTGGCCGACACGCGGTCCAGATTTCAACCCGTGGCACATGAACGTGGCGGAGTTCGTTCGCCTCATTCAGGACAACCCCGGCCTTTGGCTGGGCGACATGGACCTAAAGTACCTGAATATTCGGATCGACACGCGGTCAGGCACCTTCATCGTCAGCGCCCGCAATGATGAGCGCGTTTCGCCAGATCGCGTCGTGGCAGCCGCCAAGAAGGCGCAGGAGACCGGCTCCAATATCGCCTACCAGGACTACAACGCCTCCCGGAGCCAGCCATGACAGACCTCAGCGCACCCGCCTCTCGCGTGATCGTTACCGATCTGACGTACTCAAACGGGACTGCTGTTGCTGTTCGGGTCAATACCGGCATGGACGGCATGGAAGTGTCAGATGAGGGCTACGGAGCTTTCATCGCTGATTTAATGGGGTTCCTGGAAGATTATGAACGTGCCGCCGTTGGTACGGCCGTCACGTGGGGAATCAGATTTGGCGAACGATCGTTTTATACGGAGCCCGTGAGGGAGGAGCTTTTGCCGCTAGCGGTGAACTGCGTAGCGAATGCTTCTATGGAGGCCGTCCTACTCATTGCCCGGAGCCAGCCATGACAGACAGTCCGGTAAGGGTGCGGCGGATAAGCCCGTCAGAGCGAGAGCGGGTCCGTCAGATGTTCGGTGGGCGCTGCGCATATTGCGGTTGCGATCTACCTCCGCGCTGGCATGTCGATCACGTCGAGCCTGTCGTCCGAGGACTGGATGTTGCTGGCAATCCTGCCCCGGCGCACCGGCCACACAACCATCGCTCTGACAACTTTCGCCCGGCCTGTCCGCCGTGCAACATCAGCAAAGCGTCGATGTCCTTGGAACAATGGCGGAAGTGGCTCGCCGGACACGTCAACAGCCTCAACGCATATCACCCGATTTACAGGCTGGCGAAAGCCTACGGGCTGATCCGCGAGACCGGCGACCCGATCATCTTTCATTTCGAGAGGTTCGCCAACGCCCCGCTCTGCGAGCCCACAGACAGGAGAGAGACGTGACGAGGCTGACAGAGGCGCAGCGGCGTGTCTTGAGCGCGTTTGCCGATCATCGGATTCGCATCGACGACCTGCATCCCGAGGTCCAGCGGGAATTATTCGACCTTGATTTGATCGCGACCATGTTCAGCGCCAGCGGATCATTCCATGTGCTGACCGACGCCGGCCGCGCCGCACTGGAGGAGTAGGATGGCCTGCCCATTCCGCCCTGCGATCCAGAACTGCCCGCTCTACGTCGAGAGCCATATCGGGAGTGGCCGCGGCTGCATTCAGGACGTGGATGGGTTTCCCATGTGCCGGGTGCAGGCGGGCGGCATGGACTTCGAGACGGCCGTGCTTGACCTCGCCGGCGCAGGGACGATCCACGATCACACTCTGGCCGGCCTTACCCCAGCAGGTGCCGCATGACCCTGGCCCTCAGAGAGAGGGGGGTGGCCCCATGAACGGACGACGCGTGACGATTGACGATGCCCAGCCGGTAATCGGGCTATCCAAGCGCACAATTCAGGCGATGGCGGCTGCCGGGAAGATTCCCGGAGCGGTCCGCCCGGCAGGCTCGCGCCGATGGACATTTGACCTTACAGTGCTCCGCCGTTGGATGGAGGACGAGGAACGACGACAATGGGAACTCGTAAGCAGGCCCCGAAAAATACCTACTGGCGCGGGAGTGTCCTCTGGGGCCGGATTAAGGTTGCCGGGAAGGAGCACAAATTCAGCCTACGAACGAGCGATGCAAAGATTGCGGAGAGGCGAGCCCGTGAGGAACGGGAACGCTTAAAGTCAGGGATCCACTTCGGAGAGGTGAGATACCTCTACGACGAGGCATTCCCTGCATGGGCCGACCATATCCAATCCCAAATCAGCCTCCGCACGTCCAAGCGTTACGCGACCTCGATGGGCCAAATAGCGGGCGATCTGGAAGCCAAATTCGTGGACCAGATCGACAAGAAGCTGGTCCAGTCGATAGTTGACCGGCGCAGGCGGTCAGGGGTGACAATTGCCACCATCAAGCGGGACTTAACCGCGCTTTCCAGCTTCCTCGACTACTGCGAGGACAGGGGATACCGGGAAGGGAACCCGGCTCTTGCGGTCGCAAAACGACTGTCCGAGAGGCGTGACCCTATAGTTCTGCCGGAGCTGGCAGACATTGAGCGGGTGCGGCGACGGGCACCGGGGTCACTCGGCGCCATGATACAGGCAGCGCTAAAAACGGGTTGCCGGATGGATGAGCTTGTCCATGCTCAGCGTCGCAATCTGGATCACGCCCGGCCCCAGCTCACCGTCGTGGGGAAGCGGAACAAGCGTCGCACCATCGAACTGGACTTCGAAACCTGGGAAATGCTCAAGACTCTGCCGGCCTCGCTCGGCTCGCCGTGGCTGTTCTGGCACGGGGACGGGGAGCCTTACCGCTCCATGTCGAGCCGTTTCCGCTACCTGGTCATCTGGGAGCACAGGGCGGCACAAAAAGCGGCACAGTCGAAGGGGCTCAAAAAGGCCGATTTCCGGCCCTTCACGTTCCATCACCTACGGCACAGACATGCCGTGGACTGGCTTAAATCCGGCCATTCCATCTACGATTTGCAGAAGCGGCTGGGGCATACCAGCATCAAGACGACGGAGATGTATCTTGAGTTTCTGACGCCTGATGAGGTGAGGGCAGTCACTGCCGGGGTGCCACAAAAAGGGGAACATACCCAGCGGTTTGACGACACCAAAATCGCATAAGTGTCCGGTTTATATGGTGCCGGATGAGGGGATTGAACCCCCGACCTTCGGTTTACAAAACCGCTGCTCTACCGCTGAGCTAATCCGGCAAATCAATGACTTAGAGGGTTTTGGAGCCACGGCTGCTATCGTCGCCATTTCCCTCTGAGCGATCTTCTAGAGCCTTGCGCCGTGCGTCGTCAACGCGTGGCGCGGCGGGAGCGTTGTCCGGGCCCGGCATGCTGTGACAGGCTGGCTGTTGATCCCGTCAAGGCGGAGAGTGCCTGATGCCTTGGCTTGTTCCGGCCATCACTCGACGGGGTCATGCGCATATCTGTGTCGTATGCAGCGTCAGGCCGAGCCACAGGATCGCGCAAAAGGCGGCGGCTGTGGCCGCGAGGCCCGCGCGGCGCAGAAAGATCGCTGCGGGCGCCGAGGCGCTTTCGGCCGGTTGCCGCCGCAGGACTGCGAACAGCCAGACCAGCAGCACGACATGCGCGAGCCAGATGGCAATCAGGCCGAGCCGCAACGCGCTAAGGCCGCCGAGCGATACTTCCTGCCAATTCCAGGCGCAGCCGACCGACAGCACCGCATAGAGTGCGGTGAAGCAGACGGCCCAGACGCAGAAACCCCCGGCGAGGCCCGCCACGGCGAGCCGTGTTCCGATGGTTGTCCTGACCGTCATCGCTTCATGAGCCCATCGCCATTGGCAATCCATGCAGCAGGAGCAGCGTCACGCCCGTCAGCGCCAGCGTGAAGCTGTGCCACGGCGCGAGCACAGCGATGTCCAGCGCCCGCGCGGCCGAGACGAAACCTGAGCGGCTGCGCCGGATGCCATACGCGGCGAACAGGATGCCGAAAGCCGCATGCAGCGCCGTATAGGTCAGCAGCGCGAAGACCGATGCGGCATAGCCGTGGCGGGCCGGGTCCGGTACGGCGGCGAGCAACAGGACCCATGCGATGAGCGCGAGACCGTTGCCCGCAATGGCCAGCGCCAGCCAGCCCTCCCGCCTCGTGCCGCTGGCGAGGCTGCCGGGCAGGGCGGCCTGCTGGCCTGCCAGCGCGGCGACGACGCTTCCGAGGATCGCCAGTGCTGAAACGGCGATGCCCGGCTGGAACAGCTCCGGCGGCGGCCAGTTCGGCGCGACCACCCAGAGAAACAGCAGGCCGAAGACCAGCGAGAGATAGGCCGTCGCGTCGGCCGCCAATGCCAGCCCCATGGCCTGCCGAGCCGGCGCTGCGGGAGATTCACTCTGCGGCAAAGCCGCCTCGCCATGGCCGATGGCGACGGGGCCTGAATCCGCGCGCGCGCCGGTCGTGCGGGTCCAGAGCAGCAGCGTGGCGATCGCGGCGACGAAGGCGATCGGCGCCAGCGTGTAGAGCTTGAACAGAAGGGCGACAAAGAAGCTGCCGGTCGCCAAGGCGCTGACGAGTGGCAGCAGCGTCGGGCTCGGCAGGCGGATCACCTGGTTGATACGCCCGGACACCATATCGACGCCGAGGGTCTCCAGCCGGCCGTCGCGCACGAAGCCGAGATAGCCATTGCCCGCCGCCAGCTTCACGCCAAGGTCTGGCGTTGCCGCCAGCGGCGCGCGATCCGCCACGCTGGGCAGCGAGGCGAAGTTGTAGCTCGGCGGCGGTGTGGGAGTGGCCCAGTCCAGCGTCGGTGCGTTCCACGGGTTGCGCGCGCCCCGCCGGCCGAAGCGCGCCTGCAGGAACATGTCCGCCGCGAACAGGGCAAAGCCCATGGCCATCATGAATCCGCCGATGGAGGAGACGAGATTGAGCCACGTCCAGCCGGCGTCCGGTGCATAGGTATAGACCCGGCGCGGCATCCCCATCAGCCCGGTCCAGTGCATCACCAGAAAGGTGAGGTTGAAGCCGATGAAAATCAACCAGAAGGTCGGCACGCCGAGATCATAGCGCGGGCGCCGCCCGGTGAAATGCGGCAGCCAGTAATAAGCGGCGGCGAGCATCGGGAAGACGAAGCCGCCGACCAGCACGTAATGCAGATGCGCGACGACGAAATGGGTGTCGTGGACCTGCCAGTTGAATGGCACGATGGCGAGCATCACGCCGGTGAGCCCGCCGACGACGAAGACCGAGAAGAAGCCGAGCAGATAGAGCATCGGCACTTTCAGTTGCGGCCGTCCCGCCATCAGCGTGCCGATCCAGGCGAAGATCTGGATCGCGGTCGGCACCGCGACGGCGGTGCTGGCGGAGGAAAAGAATGCCAGCGCGAGATGCGGAATGCCCACCGTAAACATGTGGTGGACCCAGAGGCCGAAGCTGAGAAAAGCGAGCGCCACCACCGCCACCACGATCCAGGTGTAGCCGATGATCTCGCGCCGGGCGAGCACCGGCAGGATGGTGGAGACCGCGCCGGCCGCAGGCAGGAAGATGATGTAGACCTCCGGATGGCCGAACAGCCAGAACAGGTGCTGCCACAGCAGCGGGTCGCCGCCGCGCGTCGGGTCGAAGAACGGAAAACCAAAGGCGCGCTCCGTTTCCAGCAGGATCGAGCCGAGGATCAGCGGCGGAAAGCCGAACAGCATCATGAAGGCCGTGACCAGCAGATACCACGCGAACAGCGGCATCTTGTCGAGCGACATGCCCGGCGCACGCAGCTTCAGGATGGTGACGATGATCTCGATGGCGGCGGAGAGCGCGGAGATTTCCACGAAAGTGACGCCGAGCAGCCAGACGTCGGCATTGATGCCCGGCGTATGGGTGCGGGAGGACAGCGGCGTATACATGAACCAGCCGCTGTCGGGCGCGACACCCGCGAACAGGCTCGCGATCAGCATCGCCCCGCCGAACAGATAGCACCAGTAGCCATAGGCGGACAGGCGCGGAAACGCCATGTCCCGCGCGCCGAGCAGCTTCGGCAGCAGATACATCGCCAGTCCCTCGAACATCGGGATGGCGAACAGGAACATCATCACCGTGCCGTGCATGGTGAAGAGCTGATTGTAGATCTCCGGCCCCGCGAAGGCGCTGCGCGGCGTTGCGAGCTGGGCGCGGATCAGCATCGCCAGCACGCCGCCGATGACGAAGAATACGAAAGCCGTCACGATGAAGCGCCGGCCGACGATATTGTGGTTCACCGCCTTGAGCCGCCCCCAGCCCGGCGGCGTGCCCCACACGGCGTCGAGCTGCTTGTGCAGGCGGAGCGGGCTTGGCGGGGAAGGGTTTGTCGCGCGGCTGTCGGTCATGGCGCGGCCTCCGCAGAGCGGGTATCTGCGGGACCGTCATCCGCAGAGTCTGCAAGGCGCGCAAGCTGGGCGGCATAGGCCGCCACGTCATGGGCCTCGACGGTGAAGTTCATGCCGGCATGGCCGCCGCCGCAAAATTCCGCGCAGACGCCGCGATAGATGCCGGGCACGGTCGCTTCGAGCCGCAGCGTGTTGATGTGCCCGGGAATCGCGTCGATCTTGCCGGCGAGGCGCGGCACCCAGAAGGAATGGATGACGTCCGCGCTGGTGATGCGCAGCTCCACGGGACGCCCGGCCGGGATGTGCAGCAGGTTGACGGAGGCGCGTGGTCCATCCTCCGCGTCGGGATAGGCAACATCCCATTGCCATTGCCGCGCCGTGATCTCGATGCGCAGCGGGACCTCCGTGCCGGCATGGAGCACCAGCCGGTCCCCGCTCCAGATCGCCACGAGGATCAGCGGCGTGAGCACGAGCGCGGGCAGAACCAGCCCGCCGCCGGCGAGCCAGAAGCGTACAGGAATGCGCGATCCCGCTGCGGGTTTCACGAACGCCCATGCCAGCAGCGCCATGACCAGTGCGAACAGGACCAGGGCGCCCGCCAGCATGATCCACCATAGCCCGGCAATGGACGCCGCTGCCGGACCGGCAGTATCGAGGGTCGAGAGCGGTCCTGTGCAGCCTGCGAGGACAGCAGGTCCTGCGATAACGGCGGCCTTTCGCCCGGCCGCTGCGCCGCCTGCGACTTTACTGCGGCTGAACCCTTTGCCATCCGCGGACGTTAGGTTTCGATGCGCGGAGTGAAGCTGGACGATACAAGAAGGTCCGGCAGGGAGGTGGGAATGGCAGGCCCCGTCGTCGAGGAAATCACCCGGCACGACACCAGTTCGATGGTTGCCGTGGCGGGCCATCCGATCCACGCCATGCTGGTGACATTCCCCATCGCGCTGGTGATCTCCACGCTCGGCGCGGACGTCTTCTACTGGTGGTGGGGCGACCCATTCTGGCCGCGCGCCGCCTTGTGGTCGAGCGGCTTTGCCTTTTTCCTCGGCATCGCGGCCAGCATCGCCGGCACGGCGGAACTGCTGCTGGTGCCGGGCATCCGCCGCCGGGCCGCGAGCTGGACCCACGCGACCGCCGCCATCACGCTGATCGCTATCGCCGGCGCCAACTGGGGCCTGCGCCTTGGCGATCCGGAGGGCGCCGTGCTGCCGCTCGGCCTGTGTCTTTCCGCGCTGGCATCGGTCTTTGTCGGTATCGCCGGCTGGCATGGCGGCAAGCTCGTCTTCGATCATGGCATCGGCCTGATGGTGTCGAGCAACGACTGAAGCCCGGCAGGCAAGCCCCCCGGCCGATGCATCACCTCCGGCAGCAGCGCGAGATCCACCTGCGGCTTGGCCAATACGATCCACAGGATCAAACCGACCGCTCCGGCCGTCGCCGAAGTCATCAGGACCTGCCGCCAGCGGGAGAAGCGGCCGTCCTTGCCGAACACCGTCAGCACGATGTGGCCGGCGATCATATGCAGGATCACCAGCAGGCCGACGAACAGCAGCTTCAGCGCCATCCAGGGCGTGAGGACGTTGGCGGCGAAGATGAGGGCAATACCGGCGACCACGGCAACGAATGCCGCCGGCGATGTCACGTTGATATAGAGCGCGCGGGTGAGCCGATGGAGGTCCTGCAAAGACGCGCCCTGTGCCACGCGGTGCCTCATGGCGAACAGGCCCGGCAGCGCCAGCAGCCCTCCGCACCACAGGATCAGTGCGCTGATATGGATGGCCTTGAGCCAGACCACCATCATGTCGGTGTTTCGCCGGTGGCGGATGTTTGAAGCAGCCGCGCCGTCGTCAGCGCCAGCGCCGCGAACAGATAAGGCACCGCCGCCGGCACCCACATGATCAGGCCGGCAAGCTGCTGGTCAGCCAGCGCGCTCAGGCCCCAGGGTGTCGTGCTGCCGATATGATAATCGTAAAGCGGCGTGCGCGCGAAGGTGATCGCCGCGCCCAGCAACCCGGTCTGCACCACCGTTGCCAGCAGCGCGCCGAGTGATGATGCGAGCCGGGTGCGCCGGGAGAGGGTGGCGGACCACAGCAGCAACGCCGAGCCGAACAGGCTTGCTTCCATGGCCCAGAAAACGGCGCTGTCCGCGAGCGCAGCGGCATAGGGGGCTGGCGCATGCCACAGCCAGAGCAGCACGGCATGGACCATGGCCGCCGCTGCCGGCAGGGCCGGCGGCCATGAAATGTCGCGCAGACGGGGCGGCAGCGTGAATACCTGAAGCGGCGCCGCGATGGCGACCAGCGCCATGTGATGAGCGATGCGGGCGGAGAACAGGGCCGAGGTGAGGGCGCACAGGGGCGAGACGAACAGCGCGACCGCTAGCAGCCAGAGGACTGCGAAGCCCCGGATACGGTGCGGCGCGACCGGGCCATGGTCCGTTCCGCGCAACAGCGCTGCGTGTCCCATCGCCAGCAACGCCAGCACCATCAGCAGCGGAGGATCGAAATTCCACCGCATCCATAGTTCTGCGGGAAGGGGAGCCGGGCCGCAGTAAGGATCAGGCATCGAAAGCCCCCGGTGTCCACGGCCAGTCGTCCTGACATTTCGCGCGGCCGGAAGCCCTGGCCGGACGACTTTTCCGGGCTGGTCGGTAGGGCGGTAACGGTTGTTCCCGAAGGGAGGTTCCACCCTGATGTCATCAGCTCCCGTGGCGCCGCGTCGCAGAGAAAAGCCGCAGAGATAAGGATGTCAGACACTCAGCGGGCCTACGGCGAATAGCAGGCCGGCCGGCCAACGCAGGTGCTGATGGAACTTTTTTCCGCTTCGACGATTGGGCCACGCAACTTGAAAAGGGGGCTCGCAATGGAAAATGCGGAGATAGGTTGGATTGCCGCGATTTTTGTCGGCGGCATAGCCGGCTGGCTGGCCGAAAAAGTGACCGGCAGCAATATGGGGATTATCACCAACATCATTCTGGGAATGATCGGTGCGGGTGTGGCCGCATGGTTGTTCGGCTTGCTGGGCATCGCGGTCGGCGGGTCCGCATGGGTCAGCTATTTGATTTCCGGCTTCGTCGGCGCCTGCGTGCTGATCCTGCTGACGCGCCTCGTCGCGCCGGGCCGCTGGCGCACGTAACCGACAAACCATCGAACATCATCGGCCGGACTCTCGCGTCGCTGCGGCCGGCCGGTTTCCTACCGTCCCGTTGACGGAAACCCCGCTTTTCCCATGACTGCCGTTAAACTCCGGCGATCCGCAGATGGACCCGTTTCCGCGGGCGATGTCCGGGCCGGAGCAAATACCCCCGGTTTTTGCCCCGGAAAACGGTTGCTTCCGAAGAATGGCCGGCACAACCGCTGCGGCCGGCAGTACTGGTTAAGATTACCAAACGATTTCAGCAGCCTAACGTAGGCCGGTTGGCCCCTTTGGCGTAAGATGGGCGTTGTCGGATGCCTTCAATGGCGCGAGATCGGTATGCGCATCGCCTGGATACTGGCTGTCGGTTTTGGTTTGCTCGGTCCCGCCATTGCGGCCACGGCGCTTGCCGACCATGCGCCGGCGCTGGTGATGCCGGGCCGTTCGGACGTGCCCGTGTTTATTGACGGACAGTATGCGAGCTACGGCGTGGTGGAGGGCGACTGGGGCCTTCATCGCCCGGGACACGGTGTGCGGACCGTGATTTCGCCCGTGCTGATGCCGGCGCCTTACCGTGGAGGCTACTACCCGCGGACGGGCCGCCGCCCCGGCTATGGCCGCCGTGAAATCCTGCCTGCGCAGGGGCGTCGTCTGCCCCGGCCTGCCGGCGAATATTATCGCGAATGGAGGTCGCCACCGCCTTCGGTGCCGGAGTTCGAGGGGCCGCCGCTGATGCGGCGTTATTAGTTCACACCAAGGCGGAAGCGCCAAGCCGCTTAGGTCAAGTCAGTCGTCAACAAACAACAGGGATAGTGTCATGCGTAAATTTGCTTTTGCCGCCATCGGGGCCGCCGCGGCCGCGCTCGGCTCCGTCGCCACTGCCGAAGCCGGCTGCAACCCGTGCGGCGGCGGATATGGATACGGATATGCGATGCCGGCGCCGCTGCCGGTCTATTACTATCAGCCGAGCTATACGAGCTGCTACTCGCCCTGCGGTGGACAGGCCTCGCCTTACTACGTCGTGAATCAGGGGCCGGTTTATTCCGGCCCGAATATCCAAGTCGCGCCCGCGCCCTATTATCCGCAGCCCTATTACCAGCCGGAGCCGCAATATCAGCCGGCCTATTATGACGGCGGCTATGCCGCGCCGCAGCCGCGCTATCGCAAGCGTGTGGTGGTGCGTCATGTCCAGCCGCGCCCGGCCAAGGTGCGTCACTACGCCCAGCCGGAGCCGATGCCGTATTATCCGCTGAAGCGCCGCTACTGAGCGCGGGAAACTCCGCCGGAAGCACCCGCAGATAAGTTGAAATCCCGGTCCTGATGCGTCAGGGCCGGGATTTTTCATTCAAGGCTGCCCGCCCTTGATGCGTGTCGTCGCCACATAGAGCGCGAGCGCCGCCGCGTTGGAGACATTCAGGCTCTTGATGCGGCCGGGCAGGTCGAGCCGGGCGACATGGTCGCAGCTCGTGCGGGTGAGTTGCCGCAGGCCCTTGCCCTCCGCGCCGAGCACCACCGCGACCGGCGCGCGCAGCGGAATGGCGGCAAGGTCGGCCTCGCCCTCGCTGTCCAGCCCGACGACGAGGTAGCCGCGTTCCTTCAGTTCACTCAGGCCGCGCGCAAGATTGCCGACCGTGACGATCGGCACATGATCGAGCGCGCCGGACGCGGCCTTGGCGAGCACGCCGGTCGCCTGCGGGCTGTGCCGCGCGGTCATCATCAGCGCCTCGACGGCGAAGGCGGCGGCGGACCGCAGGATCGCGCCGACGTTATGGGGGTCCGTCACCTGGTCGAGGACCAGCACGACGCCCTGCGCGGGAAGATCCTCGACGTCGAGCGAATCGAGCGGCTCGGCCTCGATCAGGATGCCCTGATGTACGGCATCGGCCGAAAGGCGGCGGCCGATTTCCTCCTGCCGCACCACATCCGGCGCGAGCGGCAGCGGGACGCCTTCCTCCTGGAGACGATGAAGCGCGTTCTCGGTGACGAGAATGCGCAGGATCGTGCGCCGCGGATTGTCGAGGGCCGCGCGGGCGCTGTGCCAGCCGTAGATCAGGGTGGGGCCGTCGCCGTCGTCATGGGACGGCCGCCCGCGTGGGCGGCCCCCAGGACGGAAACCGCCGCCGCGTGATCCGGATTTCTGGCCGGCCGAAGCCGGCGGCTTGCCGCGGAAGGGTTTGCGGTCGCGCATGGGAGTCCTTGTTCACTGGGCGTCGGCGGCTTTGCGGTGGCCGCTGACTGCCGCGCCGGCGTCCGGCGGCAGGCGCAGAAAAAACAGAACCGAGAGCAGCGTCAACACCGTGAAGGCGCCGACGACCACGCGGAAGTCGAACAGCGCCAGCACGGCGCCGTCCCCGCCGGTGGCCAGCGAACTGGCGACCAGCAGCATGGCGGAGAGCGCGACGCCCAGGCCGAATGAGACCTGCTGGAGCATGTTGGACAGGGCGGTGGCGTTGCTGATGCCGTTCGGCGGGATGTCCGCGAAGCTCATCGCGCCGAGCGCCGTGAACTGCTGGGAGCGGAACATGCCGGCGACAACCAGCACGACAGCCATGACCCAGAACGGGGTCTGCGCCGTGAACAGGATGATCGCCGCCATCGCCAGCGTCGCAAGCAGGCCGTTGACGATCAGCACCGGGCGCAGGCCGAAGCGGCGGACGAAATAAGTCGCGCGCAGTTTCATGGCGAGATCCCCGACCGCGAAGGCCAGCATCAGCAGCCCTGCATCGAAGGCGTTCATGCCGAACGCGATCTGGAACATGGTCGGGAACAGAAAGCCGCTGGCTCCGATCGTCAGCCGGAACAGGCTGCCGGCGGAGAATGCGCCGACGGCGAAGGTTTGCATCTTTAGGGGAGCTAGCGACAGGAGCGGATGGCGCGCCGTGACCGCATGGCGGATTGCCGCGAGCCCGAGCGTTGCGCCCAGCGCGATCAGTCCGGTCCCCAGCCGCCAGTCGGCGATTCCGTGGCCGACGATTTCGAGGCCGGCCATCAGCGACCCGAGCCCGCCGCCGAACAGGAGGAAGCCGGCCCAGTCGAACGGTCTCGGCTCGGCCCGCTCGTTGGTGAAATAGCGCAGCACGAGGGTCAGGCCGACGATGCCGATCGGCACGTTGATGAAGAAAATCCAGTGCCACGTCATGTAGGTGGCGAAGAAGCCCCCCAGCGGTGGACCGACGATGAAGCCGCTCAGGCCGGGCCAGGACACCATCGCCATGGCGCGCATGAAGCGTTCCTTGGGTGTTCGCCGCATGACCTCCATGCGGCCGACCGGCGACATCATCGCGCCGCCGATCCCTTGAAGGATGCGGGCGACGACGAATTCCGGAAGGCTCGAACTCAGCCCGCACCAGACCGATGCCAGAATGAAGACGCTCAGCGCCGTGACGAACACCGTCCGGACGCCGAACCGGTCCGCCAGCCAGCCGCTGGTCGGGATGAAGATCGCGACGGTGATGAGATAGGCGGAGATGCCGGCGGACAGCGAGGCCGGGCTGGTGCCGAAATCCGATGCGATATGGGGGATCGCGGGAGCGATGACCGTCGCGTCCAACACTTCCATGAAGAAGGCGGAAGCGACGATCAGCGCAATGGTGTCGGTGCGGGTGAAGGAGGCGGGCAGGCGGAGCATGGCTGTCGGGCGTTATCAATGGTGAGAAGTACCACGCAGGTCGTTACCGCATTTCCGCCGACAGGCGTTGGTCCCGTCGCGTTCAGTCCTCATGTTTTTCATGGATTGCGGTGGCGCCCCGCCGCCAGTAGCCGGCGGCCTTCGTCCATTTGGGGTTGGCGGCGAAATCGGAGATCAGGATCTGCCGAAGGGACTTGGCGACCTGAGACTCGCAGGCGACCCAGGCATAATAGTCGCCGTTAGGCGGAGTCACGCCTTTCAGCGCCTTCGCCAGCGCGTCGCCGGTGCCGGGCTCCGCGCCGTTGCGATAGGCCCAGTGAACCTCCACCGTGGCGGAGCTTTCGAAGGTCAGGCGGTCGTCGGGGCCATCCACTTCGCCGATAACGACCGCGCGGCTGCCAGCGGGCAGTTCCATCAGGCGGCGGCTGATGGCGGGCAGAGCGGTCTCGTCGCCGATCAGCAGATGCCAGTCGAAATTCGTCGGGATGACGAAGGAGCCGCGCGGGCCGCCGACGCCGAGAAGATCGCCCGGCTTGGCGCGGGCGGCCCAGTCCGTGGCCGGGCCTGCATCATGCAGGGCGAAGTCGATCTCCAGGGTGTTGGCCTTGGCGTCGTAGTGGCGCGGGGTGAAGTCGCGCATCGGGGAGGGCATGAGCCCTTCGGGCACAGGTGCGCCGGCGGATTCCGGCACCACAGGGCGGCTCTCGCCCGGAAGGGGGAAGATCAGTTTCACATGGTCGTCGAATCCGAGGCTGGTGAAGCCGTCGAGATCGCCGGTCAGGGTGATCCGTACCATTCGCGGGGTGAGGTGATCGACCTTCTGCACGGTCAGCAGGCGGCGGCGGGTGTCGTGGCGGACCCGCCGGGGCGTCCGGCTGTCGTCGAGGGTGGACAGGGTGTCAGTCATCGGACTTGCTCCACTTGCTGGGCGGCGGCGTCGAGAATGCGGGCGATGGCGGTGGCCTGATCGTCTGTCACCGGTCTGTCGGCAAAGCGCAGGCGCAGTGCGAGTTTCAGGTTTTCCATCGCGCGAACGATCTGCGGCGGTCGCGGCTGGTTGATGGCGGGGGCGTCGTCGAGGCGAGCGAACATCGCCTCCACGATCTCCTGGTTGGCGGCGAGAGCGGCCAGCCCCTCGGCCGTGACGGCGTAGCGCCGCCGCGCGCCGGTCTCGGCGCTGGCGCTGACATGCCCCTGTTCCTCCAGCAGCGTCAGCGTCGGGTAAATGACGCCGGGGCTGGGGCTATAGGCGCAGCCGCTGCGCTGCTCGATGGTCTTGATGAGCTCGTAGCCATGGCTCGGCGCGTCCGCGATCAGCCGAAGCAGCACGAAGCGCAGGCCGCCATGGTCGAACAGCCGGCCGCCGCGCGGGCGGCGTGCTGGCATGTCGGATATCGGCGTGATTTTGTCTGTCATCATTCTAATTTAGATATATCTATAATATATCGATATATACTTTCCGAGGAACTTGGCAAGGGAGAGCGGCGGCGACATGGGCGACCGGGATTGACTTCAAAAACCGGCATCCCCATAACCGGCGCGCGCCCTGCTTCGCGGGACGCTTGGACGGGTGCCCGAGTGGCTAAAGGGGACGCGCTGTAAACGCGTTGGCTCACGCCTACGGTGGTTCGAATCCATCCCCGTCCACCATTTGATCGCGCATCGCTCGCGCAAGGCGCGACGGCGCGGGTGTAGCTCAATGGTAGAGCAGCAGCCTTCCAAGCTGAATACGAGGGTTCGATTCCCTTCACCCGCTCCATTTCCTTCCATTGTCGCTCGACCTCTCGGCGGAACGACTGGTCCTGATACGGCTTCGACCCGAGGGCCGGAAGCTTGTCTTCCGCGACATGGCCGCTTCACGGTGGTCGCTCCGGAAATCTCAGGAGCCGGAGCTGGCCGGGGAGCCGAGACCCTGCCAGATGCGAATCGCCGCGGCAGGCAGCAGGCAGCAGCAAGGAGGGCAACAGGCGTTGGGTGCGGGCAGGGCTTGATGGCCGCCGGACGGTTGGCCGGTATCCCGGGGACAGCGCGCCTGCCAGGCAATCATCCGGCTTCAGAGCCTTGTGCGCCCGGCCAGGCGGGACATTGCCGGGCATTCCACCGGCTCCGTGGTCATCGCGGAGCTGTCTCCAGTATGACGGTTTGACTTGCATTGGATCGCCTGTTCAGGCATGAGAGCTCGGCGGCGGACCGATGACCTCGGCACCGCCGCAAATGCTTCCGGAGGAGTGTAGCTCAACTGGTAGAGCACCGGTCTCCAAAACCGGGGGTTGGGGGTTCGAGCCCCTCCACTCCTGCCAGCAATGGCAGCTCCCATACCGGGAAGCACGCAGGTCTGCCGGGGTGACGACGAAAAGGTGATGCGAAACATGCCGGGACCCGCCATCTGACGTGTCCCGTATGTGGAATGTGACGAGATGGCCAAGATCAGTCCCTTCAAGTTTTTGCAGGAAGTCCGCACGGAGACCGCCAAGGTCACCTGGCCGACCCGCCGCGAGACCATCATCACCACGGCCATGGTTTTCGTAATGGTGGCGGTGGCCGCCGTCTTCTTTCTGGTGGCGGATCAGATCATGCGGTTCGCAGTCACCTTCATTCTCGGCTTCGGCGGCTGAGGCGGCGCAGAGCTCATGACCAAACGCTGGTACATCGTCCAAGCCTATTCGAACTTCGAGAAGAAGGTCGCTGAGTCCCTGCGCGAGCAGGCCCGGCAGCGGAACCTGAGCGACCTGTTCGACGAGATCATCGTCCCGACCGAGAAGGTCGTGGAGGTGCGCCGCGGCCGCAAGGTCGAGACCGAGCGCAAGTTTTTCCCGGGCTACGTCCTGGTCAAGATGGACCTGACCGACGAAGCCTTCCATCTCATCAAGAACACGCCGAAGGTCACCGGCTTCCTCGGCGCCGACAACAAGCCGATGCCGATCTCCGAGAACGAGGCGATGCGGATCATGCATCAGGTTCAGGAGGGCGTGGACCGGCCGAAGCCGACCATTTCCTTCGAGGTCGGCGAGCAGGTCAAGGTCGCGGACGGGCCGTTCGCCTCCTTCAGCGGCACGGTCGAGGAAGTGGACGAGGCGCGGTCCCGGCTCAAGGTGGCGGTGTCGATCTTCGGCCGGGCGACCCCCGTGGAACTGGAATTCGGTCAGGTCGACAAAGTCTGACGCGACAGGTCCGGCAGCGCCTCCCATGGCTGCGCCGGGTCGGTAATGAGGAGATTGCGGTTTGCCGGCTTGTTCGGCGGATCGCAGGGGCAGCCCGGTTGGGCTGCTCTAAATCCGTGGCAGGTGAGGGCGGCTGCCAGCCGGTCCGATATCCGAACCACGGCCCCGCCGCCGGAATGGTCCGGCGTCGTGAAGGAGAGAGAAGATGGCAAAGAAAGTTGCCGGTTACCTGAAGCTTCAGGTGCCGGCCGGGGCCGCGAATCCGTCGCCGCCCATCGGCCCGGCCCTTGGCCAGCGCGGCCTGAACATCATGGAGTTCTGCAAGGCGTTCAACGCCCAGACCCAGCAGATCGAGAAGGGTACCCCGATTCCGGTCGTCATCACGGCGTATCAGGATCGTTCGTTCACCTTCGAGATGAAGACCCCGCCGATGTCCTTCTTCCTGAAGCGGGCTGCGGGCGTCCAGTCCGGCTCCAAGACTCCCGGGCGCGGCAGCGCCGGTGCGGTTACCGCCGCGCAGGTCCGCGAGATCGCCGAGAACAAGATGAAGGACCTCAATTGCGACACCCTGGAAGCAGCCGTGCGCATGGTCGAGGGGTCTGCCCGCTCGATGGGCCTCGAGGTGAAGGGCTGAGACCATGACGAAGCTTTCCAAGCGTGTTCAGAAATCCCGTGAAGGTCTCGACCGCACCAAGCTCTATGCGATCGACGAGGCCGTGAAGCTGCTCAAGGAGCGGGTCAGCGCCAAGTTCGACGAGACCATCGAGGTCTCGATGAATCTCGGCGTCGATCCGCGCCATGCGGACCAGATGGTCCGTGGCGTGGTGAGCCTGCCGAACGGCACCGGCCGCACCCAGCGCGTCGCCGTCTTCGCCCGTGGCGCCAAGGCTGACGAAGCCCGGGCCGCCGGCGCGGACGTTGTCGGCGCGGAGGATCTGGTCGAGAAGGTCAGCGGCGGCGATATCGACTTCGACCGCTGCATCGCCACGCCGGACATGATGGGCCTGGTGGGCCGTCTCGGTAAGGTGCTCGGCCCGCGCGGCATGATGCCGAACCCGCGCGTCGGCACCGTGACCATGGACGTCACCGCCGCCGTGAAGGGCGCCAAGGGCGGCTCCGTCGAGTTCCGGGTCGAGAAGGCGGGCATCATCCATGCCGGCATCGGCAAGGCCTCGTTCGATGCCGACAAGCTGGTGGAGAATCTCCGCAGCTTCGCCGACGCCGTGAACAAGGCCAAGCCGTCGGGCGCCAAGGGCACCTATATCCAGCGCGTCGCGGTGTCCTCGACCATGGGTCCCGGCCTCAAGGTCGATCCGGCCACGGTCCTGCCGCAGGCCGAAGGCCGCTGATACGAATATGCCGCCACCTTGCCCCTCGACCGCCGCGCCGGTCTGGGGTATAGCGGCGGCCGTCAAGAGTTTCGTCCGGGTTCGCCCGGACGGAAGCCGGCGGGGTCAAATCCGCCGGTTGTCCTGTCCGAGACTGCGGGTGCCTGTCGTGCGGTTCGTCCGGCTTCAGGCTTAATCTCCCGCATAGACGGGTCGATACCGAATTTCAGGCGTTCCTTGTCCGGATGCGCTTGCGACCGGTTCGAACCTCGGAAACCGGGATGGCATCATGCCATCCGGGACAGGGCTAGAGAACGTCGCCCTGTCATCCCGTGCTCTTCCGCACAGTCTGGCAGGACGGCAGGTCGCAACCGGCGGACTTGTCTCTTCGGATTCAGGCCGCCAACCGGAAAGAGCTTGCAGTGGATCGAGCTGCCAAAAAGCAGGCCGTCGCCGACCTGGGCGAGGTGTTCAAAACCTCGGCTGTCGTCGTCGTGGCTCACTATTCCGGCCTTACAGTGCCCCAGATGCAGAATCTGCGAAAGCAGATGCGGCAGACCGGCGCCCATGTGAAGGTCGCGAAAAACCGGCTCGCCAAGATCGCTCTCGAAGGCACCGACGCCGCTTCGATCGCGCCCCTGATGAAGGGGCCGACCCTGATCGCCTATTCGGACGATCCGGTCGCGGCGCCGAAAGCCGCCAATGACTTCGCCAAGGCAAACGAAAAGTTCGTGATCCTTGGCGGGGCGATGGGCAAAACCGTGCTCAGCCCCGACGGTGTGAAGCAGCTCGCTTCGCTGCCGTCGCTGGACGAGCTGCGGGCCAAGATCGTCGGCCTGGTTCAGGCTCCGGCGACCAAGATCGCCCAGGTCGTCACCGCTCCCGCGGCCAAGGTCGCGCGCGTGGTGCAGGCGCATGTCTCCAAGAGCGAGGCGGCGTAAGCCTCTTCGCAAAGTCAAGCAATGCATTCAGATAAGGACGTAAGATAATGGCTGATCTGCAGAAAATCGTCGACGATCTGTCGAGCCTCACGGTGCTCGAAGCCGCCGAACTCGCCAAGCTGCTCGAAGAGAAGTGGGGCGTTTCGGCTGCCGCTGCCGTCGCTGTCGCGGCTGCTCCGGCCGGTGGCGCTGCCGCCGCCGCGGAAGAGCAGACCGAGTTCACGGTCGTGCTGGCCGCTGCCGGCGACAAGAAGATCGAGGTGATCAAGGAAGTCCGTGCTCTGACCGGCCTCGGCCTCAAGGAAGCCAAGGACCTCGTCGAAGGCGCGCCGAAGCCTGTCAAGGAAGGCGTGACCAAGGACGAAGCCGAGAAGATGAAGGCGACCCTTGAAAAGGCCGGCGCCAAGGTCGAGCTCAAGTAAGCAAGCCAGACGGTCTGGTCCGGCAGCCTGCTGCCGGGCCAGCCTCACGATGGCCGGGCCCAGTGCCCGGCCATTCGCGTTTTTTCTTCGTCTTCGGCCCATGAGGATATCCAGCGGGGACCGCGGCGATCCGCCGGACTGGGCAGGGTTCCAGTGATGGGCTCCGAGGCGAGTGGTATTATATGCCGCAGGGGATTTCGGCGCTCAGGCGCTCTTGAGCCGAAAAACTGCCGCATGCCCCTAGCCATGTCATGGAAAACTGTCTATCTGGAACGTTTCGGGGAAGAGGCTCCCCGGAATCGCCACGTTTGACCTTTAATAATCACATAGAGATGCGGCGGCTCGATTCTGGGAGATCCCTTTTCGGTGATCCTCGGCGGTCGAACCCCACGAAACAGACATAGCGTGCCCCTACGCCTGTCCGGATGGCCCCGATGGATTGCGGCCTTCCGGAGAGTCGTTCCGGCCGCACGGTTCGGAACATGAGGACCTGATGGCGCAGACATTCACCGGTCGGAAGCGCGTTCGCAAATTTTTTGGCAAAATCCACGAAGTCGCAGAGATGCCGAACCTCATCGAGGTTCAGAAGGCGTCCTATGACCAGTTCCTGCTCGTCGTCGAGCCCGAGGGCGGGCGTCCGGACGAGGGTCTCCAGGCCGTGTTCCGGTCGGTCTTCCCGATTTCGGACTTTTCCGGCAGCTCGATGCTCGAATTCGTCAAATACGAGTTCGAAGCCCCGAAGTATGACGTGGACGAGTGCCGTCAGCGCGGCATGACCTTCGCCGCTCCGCTCAAGGTGACGCTGCGCCTCATCGTATTCGATATCGACGAGGAAACCGGCGCCAAGTCCGTCAAGGACATCAAGGAGCAGGACGTCTATATGGGCGATATCCCGCTCATGACGATGAACGGCACCTTCATCGTCAACGGCACCGAGCGCGTCATCGTCTCCCAGATGCACCGTTCGCCGGGCGTGTTCTTCGATCACGACAAGGGCAAGAGCCATTCGTCCGGCAAACTGCTGTTCGCCGCCCGCATCATCCCGTATCGCGGCTCCTGGCTGGACGTCGAATTCGACGCCAAGGATATCGTGTTCGCGCGCATCGACCGTCGCCGCAAGCTGCCGGTGACGTCGCTGCTCTACTCGCTCGGCATGGACAGCGAGGAGATCCTCGACACCTTCTATCGCCGCATCCAGTTCAAGCGGAACAAGGATGGCTGGCGCGTGCCGTTCGACGCCAATCGATTCCGCGGATACAAGGCGATCAACGATCTGATCGACGCCGACACCGGCAAGGTGGTGCTCGAGGCCGGCAAGAAGCTGACCGTGCGCTCCGCCCGCCAGTTGTCCGAGAAGGGCCTCAAGGCTCTCCGGATGACCGATGACGAACTGCTCGGCCATTACATCGCCGAAGACCTCGTCAATCCGAAGACCGGCGAGATCTTCGCCGAAGCCGGCGAGGAGATCACCGAGAAGACCCTGAAGATCCTCAACGACGAGGGCTACAAGGACATTCCGGTGCTCGACATCGACCATGTCACGGTCGGCGCCTATATCCGCAACACCCTCGTCGCCGACAAGAACGTGTCGCGCGAGGAAGCGCTGTTCGACATCTATCGCGTCATGCGTCCCGGCGAGCCGCCGACGCTGGACACCGCCCAGGCGATGTTCCAGTCGCTGTTCTTCGACGCGGAGCGTTACGACCTGTCGTCGGTCGGCCGCGTCAAGATGAACATGCGTCTCGACCTCGACGCGCCGGATACCGTGCGCACCCTGCGCAAGGAAGACATCGTCGCCGTGATCCGCACGCTGGTGGAACTGCGTGACGGGCGCGGCGAGATCGACGATATCGACCATCTCGGCAACCGCCGTGTCCGTTCGGTCGGCGAGTTGATGGAGAATCAATATCGCGTCGGCCTGCTGCGCATGGAGCGCGCCATCAAGGAGCGGATGTCCTCGGTCGATATCGACACGGTGATGCCGCAGGACCTGATCAACGCCAAGCCGGCGGCGGCTGCGGTGCGCGAGTTCTTTGGCTCGTCCCAGCTCTCGCAGTTCATGGACCAGACCAACCCGCTGTCGGAGATCACCCACAAGCGCCGCCTTTCGGCGCTTGGCCCGGGCGGCCTCACGCGCGAGCGCGCCGGCTTCGAGGTGCGCGACGTGCATCCGACCCACTACGGCCGCATCTGCCCGATCGAGACGCCGGAAGGCCCGAATATCGGCCTGATCAACTCGCTGGCGACCTTCGCGCGCGTGAACAAATACGGCTTCGTCGAGACGCCGTATCGCAAGGTGAAGGATGGCCGCGTCACGGACGAGGTCCAGTATCTCTCCGCCATGGAGGAGGGCCGCTATACGGTCGGCCAGGCCAACCAGCCGGTCGACGCCAAGGGCCGTCTGACGGAAGACCTCATCGTGTCCCGCCATGCGGGTGACGTCGTGATGGTGCCGCCCGAGAAGGTGGACTTCATGGACGTGTCGCCGAAGCAGCTCGTTTCCGTCGCCGCGGCGCTGATCCCGTTCCTTGAGAACGACGACGCCAACCGCGCGCTGATGGGCTCGAACATGCAGCGTCAGGCCGTGCCGCTGGTGCGCGCCGAGGCGCCGTTCGTCGGCACCGGCATGGAAGGTGTGGTCGCTCGTGACTCCGGCGCCGCCATCGCGGCCCGCCGCACCGGCATCATCGATCAGGTGGACGCCACCCGTATCGTCATCCGCGCCACCGACGAGACCGACCCCACCAAGCCTGGCGTCGATATCTATCGCCTGATGAAGTTCCAGCGCTCCAACCAGTCGACCTGCATCAACCAGCGGCCGCTGGTGCGCGTCGGCGACGAGGTGCGCAAGGGCGACATCATCGCGGACGGCCCGTCCACGGAGATGGGCGAGCTGGCGCTGGGCCGCAACGTGCTCGTCGCCTTCATGCCGTGGAACGGCTACAACTTCGAGGACTCGATCCTGCTCTCCGAGCGGATCGTGAAGGAAGACGTGTTCACCTCCATTCACATCGAGGAATTCGAGGTGATGGCGCGTGACACCAAGCTCGGCCCCGAGGAAATCACGCGCGACATTCCGAACGTGTCGGAAGAGGCGCTGAAGAATCTCGACGAAGCCGGTATCGTCTATATCGGCGCGGAAGTCCGCGCCGGCGACATCCTCTGCGGCAAGATCACGCCGAAGGGCGAAAGCCCGATGACGCCGGAGGAGAAACTGCTCCGCGCCATCTTCGGCGAGAAGGCGTCCGATGTCCGCGACACCTCGCTCCGCGTGCCGCCCGGCGTGCAGGGCACGGTGGTCGAGGTGCGGGTGTTCAACCGCCACGGCATCGACAAGGATGAGCGCGCCCTTGCCATCGAGCGCGAGGAGATCGAACGGCTCGCCAAGGACCGCGACGACGAACAAGCGATCCTTGACCGCAACGTCTATGGCCGTCTGGCCGAACTGCTGGACGGGAAGGTCGGCGTCGCCGGGCCGAAGGGCTTCAAGAAGGACTCCAAGATCTCGCGCGTGGTGCTCGAGGAATATCCGCGGTCGCAGTGGTGGCTGTTCGCCACCTCCAACGACAAGCTGATGACCGAGATCGAGGCCATCCGGAAGCAGTATGACGAATCGAAGAAGCGTCTCGAACAGCGCTTCCTCGACAAGGTCGAGAAGCTCCAGCGCGGCGACGAACTGCCGCCCGGCGTGATGAAGATGGTCAAGGTCTTCGTCGCGGTGAAGCGCAAGATCCAGCCCGGCGACAAGATGGCCGGCCGCCACGGCAACAAGGGCGTGGTGTCGCGCATCGTGCCGATCGAGGACATGCCGTTCCTCGAAGACGGGACCCATGCGGACATCGTGCTCAACCCGCTGGGCGTGCCGAGCCGCATGAATGTCGGCCAGATCCTTGAGACCCATCTCGGCTGGGCCTGCGCCGGCCTCGGCAAGCGCATCGGCCAGGCGGTCGATGCCTATCGCGCCGCGGCGGCGAAGGATGGCAAGTCCGACACCAAGGCCATCAAGGATACGCTGAAGAAGATCTATGGCGACGACGAGACCATCAAGAGCCTGGATGACCGGGACCTGATGGAGCTTGGCCAGAACCTGCGCAGCGGCGTGCCGATCGCAACGCCGGTGTTCGACGGCGCGCGCGAGAGCGATATCGAGGAGATGCTCAAGCTCGCGGGTCTCGATGCTTCCGGACAGTCGACCGTCTATGACGGCCGCACCGGCGAGCAGTTCGATCGCCAGGTGACGGTGGGCTACATCTATATGCTCAAGCTGCACCACCTCGTGGATGACAAGATCCACGCGCGCTCCATCGGGCCTTACTCGCTCGTCACCCAGCAGCCGCTGGGCGGCAAGGCGCAGTTCGGCGGCCAGCGCTTCGGCGAGATGGAGGTGTGGGCGCTCGAAGCTTATGGCGCGGCCTACACGTTGCAGGAGATGCTGACGGTCAAGTCCGACGACGTCGCCGGCCGCACCAAGGTCTACGAGGCCATCGTGCGCGGCGACGACACCTTCGAGGCCGGCATTCCCGAGAGCTTCAACGTGCTCGTGAAGGAAATGCGCTCGCTCGGACTGAATGTCGACCTGCACAACTCCAAGGTCGGCGGCCCGAATGTCGAGGCGGCCGAATAGCCGCCGCATCACGTCATGGCCGGGACCTTGATCCCGGCCATCCACGTCCGTCCGATGCGGATGGCGGATGTGGAGCCCGCGGCAGGCGCGGGCGTGACGCCAGTGAGTTTCGACCGCAGTCGATGATGAATACCACCCCAGCGTGGAGACGGTGATGAACCAGGAATTGATGAATCTCTTCAGCCCGCAGGCGCCGGCCCAGGTCTTTGACCAGATCCGGATCTCGATCGCCTCGCCGGAGAAGATTCTCTCGTGGTCCTATGGCGAGATCAAGAAGCCGGAGACCATCAACTACCGCACCTTCAAGCCCGAGCGCGACGGCCTGTTCTGCGCGCGCATCTTCGGGCCGATCAAGGATTACGAGTGCCTGTGCGGCAAGTACAAGCGGATGAAGTACAAGGGCATCATCTGCGAGAAGTGCTCGGTCGAGGTCACGCTCAGCCGCGTGCGCCGCGAGCGCATGGGCCATATCGAACTGGCCGCGCCGGTCGCGCATATCTGGTTCCTGAAGTCGCTGCCGAGCCGCATCGGCCTCCTGATGGATATGACGCTCAAGGATCTCGAGCGCATCCTGTATTTCGAATATTACGTGGTGACCGAACCGGGCCTGACCTCGCTTGAGGAGCGCCAGCTCCTGAGCGAGGAGGATTTTCTCAAGGCGCAGGACGAGTTCGGCGCGGACAGCTTCACTGCCATGATCGGCGCGGAAGCGATCCGCGAACTGCTCAAGGGCATCGATCTCGACAAGATGCAGGCCGATCTGCGCAACGAGATTGCGGCAACCGAGTCCGAGATCAAGAAGAAGAAGGCCGCCAAGCGGCTGAAGATCGTCGAGGCTTTCAAGCTGTCCGGCAACAAGCCGGAATGGATGATCCTCACCCAGGTGCCGGTGATCCCGCCGGATCTGCGGCCGCTGGTGCCGCTCGACGGCGGCCGCTTCGCCACGTCCGATCTGAACGACCTCTATCGCCGCGTCATCAACCGTAACAACCGTCTGAAGCGGCTGATCGAGCTGCGCGCGCCGGACATCATCATCCGCAACGAGAAGCGCATGCTTCAGGAAGCGGTCGATGCGCTGTTCGACAACGGCCGCCGCGGCCGCGTGATCACGGGCGCCAACAAGCGGCCGCTGAAGTCGCTCGCCGACATGCTCAAGGGCAAGCAGGGCCGGTTCCGCCAGAACCTGCTCGGCAAGCGTGTGGACTATTCCGGCCGCTCGGTCATCGTGGTCGGTCCGGAGCTGAAGCTGCATCAGTGCGGCCTGCCGAAGAAGATGGCGCTGGAGCTGTTCAAGCCGTTCATCTATTCGCGGCTGGACGCCAAGGGCCTCTCCACCACGGTGAAACAGGCCAAGAAGCTGGTGGAGAAGGAGAAGCCGGAAGTCTGGGATATCCTCGACGAGGTGATCCGGGAGCATCCGGTGCTGCTCAACCGCGCGCCGACGCTGCATCGTCTCGGCATTCAGGCTTTCGAGCCGGTGCTGATCGAGGGCAAGGCGATCCAGCTTCACCCGCTGGTCTGCGCGGCTTTCAACGCCGACTTCGACGGCGACCAGATGGCCGTGCACGTGCCGCTGTCGCTCGAAGCGCAGCTCGAAGCCCGCGTGCTGATGATGTCCACCAACAACATCCTGCATCCGGCCAACGGGCAGCCGATCATCGTGCCGTCCCAGGACATCGTACTGGGGCTTTATTATCTGTCGCTCCAGCGCAACAGCACCGAGAAGAGCGAGCCGAAGCTGTTCGGCGACATGGCCGAGATCGACCATGCGCTCAATGCCAAGGCGATCGATCTGCATACGCCGATCAAGTATCGCTGGACCGGCCTCGACGCCGACGGCAAGGAAATCCAGCGCTGGTATGACACCACGCCGGGCCGTGTCGTGCTGGGTCAGGTGCTGCCGCGCAGCACCAAGGTTTCGTTCGACGTCGTCAACAAGCTGATGACGAAGCGCGAAATCTCCGGGATGATCGATACCGTCTATCGTCACTGCGGCCAGAAGGACACCGTGATCTTCTGTGACCGGATCATGGCGCTCGGCTTCTATCACGCCTTCAAGGCCGGCATCTCCTTCGGCAAGGACGACATGGTCGTGCCGCAGAAGAAGTGGGGCATCGTGGACCGCACGCGCGATCTCGCCAAGGAGTTCGAGCAGCAGTATAACGACGGCCTCATCACCCAGGGCGAGAAATACAACAAGGTCGTCGATGCCTGGTCCAAGGCCACGGACCAGATCGCCGAAGAGATGATGCGTGAAATCTCCTCGGTGAAGAAGGACGACGCCGGCCGCGACGCGCAGGTGAACTCCATCTACATGATGGCGCATTCCGGCGCGCGCGGCTCGCCCGCCCAGATGCGTCAGCTCGCCGGCATGCGCGGCCTGATGGCCAAGCCCTCCGGCGAGATCATCGAAAGCCCGATCATCTCCAACTTCAAGGAAGGTCTGTCGGTTCTCGAATACTTCAACTCCACCCACGGCGCCCGCAAGGGCCTCGCGGATACGGCGTTGAAGACCGCGAACTCGGGCTATCTCACCCGCCGTCTGGTGGACGTCGCGCAGGACTGCATCATCACCGCGGACGATTGCGGCACCGATGCGGGCATTCGCGTGCGCGCCATCATCGATGCGGGCACCGTGGTCGCCTCGCTCGGCAGCCGCATTCTGGGTCGCACCACCGCCGAGGACGTCCGCGATTCCTCGACGCATGAGGTCGTGATCCCGAAGGGGACGCTGATCGAGGAGCCGCATCTGGAAGTGGTGACCAGGGCCGGTGTCCAGGAAATGAAGATCCGCTCGGCGCTGACGTGTGAAATCGTCAACGGCATCTGCGGCACCTGCTATGGCCGCGATCTGGCCCGCGGCACGCCCGTCAACATGGGTGAAGCCGTCGGCGTCATTGCGGCGCAGTCCATTGGCGAGCCGGGCACCCAGCTCACCATGCGCACGTTCCACATCGGCGGCGCGGCTCAGCTCAACGAGCAGTCCTTCATCGAGTCGAGCTTCGATGGCGTCATCAAGATCAAGAACAAGAATGTCATCCGCAATTCGGATGGCGACCTGATCGCGATGGCCCGCAACATGATTGTTGCGGTGGCGGAGCCGGACGGCACCGAACGCGCCACGCACCGCATCCAGTATGGTGCGCGCCTGCGTGTCGATGACGGCGATCAGATCAAGCGCGGCCAGCGGATTGCCGAGTGGGACCCGTATACCCGTCCGATCATCACGGAAGTTGAAGGCATCGTTGCCTTCGAGGACCTGATCGAAGGGCAGTCGATGTCGGAATCGCTTGACGAATCCACCGGCATCGCCAAGCGCGTCGTGACCGACTGGCGGACCGGTTCCAGCCGCAACCAGGCGGATCTGCGTCCGGCGATCACCATCATGGACAAGGCCGGCAAGGTGCTCAAGCTGGCGCGCGGCGGCGATGCCCGTTATGCGCTGGCCGTGGACGCGATCCTTTCGTCCGATCCGGGCTCCAAGATCAGCGCGGGTGACGTGATCGCCCGTATCCCGACGGCGAGCGCCAAGACCCGCGACATCACTGGCGGTCTGCCGCGGGTGGCGGAGCTGTTCGAGGCGCGGCGCCCGAAGGAGGCGGCGATTATTGCCGAAACCTCCGGCACGATCCGGTTCGGCAAGGACTACAAGAACAAGCGCCGTGTCATCATCGAGCCGGCGGATGGATCGGAGGAGCCCCGGGAATATCTCATCCCCAAGGGCAAGCATATCTATCTTCAGGACGGTGATGCGATCGAGAAGGGCGATTTCATCGTCGAAGGTAATCCCGCGCCGCACGACATTCTGGCGGTTCGGGGCGTGGAAGCGCTGGCGGCCTATCTCGTCAACGAGATCCAGGACGTCTACCGACTCCAGGGCGTGCTGATCAACGACAAGCACATCGAGGTGATCGTTCGCCAGATGCTCCAGAAGGTCGAGATCGACGATGCCGGCGAGACCGACCTGATCCAGGGCGAGCAGGTGGACAAGATCGAGATGGACGAGGTCAATGCCCGGTTCGCTGCGGAAGGCAAGAAGCCGGCCGTCGGCCATCCGGTGCTGCTGGGCATCACCAAGGCCTCGCTCCAGACCCGCTCCTTCATCTCGGCGGCGTCCTTCCAGGAGACCACCCGCGTCCTCACCGAAGCCGCGGTCAACGGCAAGGTGGATACGCTGGAAGGTCTCAAGGAGAACGTCATCGTCGGCCGGCTGATTCCGGCCGGCACCGGCGCCAGCATGAACGAGATGCGGGAGATCGCGGGCAAGCGCGACGGGCTCATTCTCGACGAGCGCAAGCGCGAGGCCATTGTCGAGGGCGGGGTTCCGGCCGAGACGCTGGCTTTGCCGGTCGCCGAATAGGCCAGAGGCCGATTCGGAATTGCACAAAACTGCGGGCCGCCCGAAAGGGCGGCCCGTTCGATTCGGGGGCGCGGCATCCTCCGGCCTGGTCGGAACCCGGAAACTCCGGCCCGATTCCCGAGGCGTCGGAGGGCCTGCACGCTGAATCGGAAGGATTCCGGATTGCGCCGGCGGCCGCTGCGGGCCATATTGCGGACGAGCGCCCGTTTAACGACAGCGGGGACCGCCAAAATCCCGAAAAAGGCCCGGTTCACGGTGGGCAGGGCTTGACGGGAGGCTGCCTGAACTGTAGAGACAGGCCACTTTCAGGCAGGCGGTGAGCTTCGCTTGTTCGGAACGGCACCACCGGATTTTTCCGGCACCAGCCTCGACGGATGACGCTCAAACGCTGCTTCTGACACGCGAATGTCAGTACCGGACACAAGATCTTCCTTATTCCAGAAGGGAGATCCTCTGTATGCGGAACGCGCGCCGGCCTGTAACGGGTCGGTCGGCGCGGTTTCTGTTTTGCGTGTGGGACGACTGTGGAGGGCAGCCTCCGCGAACGAAGCCGGGGCGAAAGCCTCAATGGGGCGCAAGCCTCGATGAAGGACGAAGGCGAACGATGCCGACGATCAACCAACTGATCGCCAATCCGCGTAAGCCGGTGAAGGCGCGCAACAAGGTGCCTGCTCTTGAAGCTTCGCCGCAGAAGCGCGGCGTGTGCACCCGCGTCTACACGACGACGCCGAAGAAGCCGAACTCCGCTCTCCGCAAGGTTGCGAAGGTGCGTCTGACCAACGGCTTCGAAGTGATTGGCTACATTCCGGGTGAGGGGCACAACCTTCAGGAACACTCCGTGGTGATGATCCGCGGCGGCCGCGTCAAGGATCTTCCCGGCGTGCGCTACCATATTCTGCGCGGCGTCCTCGATACCCAGGGCGTCAAGAACCGTAAGCAGCGCCGTTCGAAATACGGCGCGAAGCGTCCGAAGTGATCGGGAGAAACTGAGCCATGTCCCGTCGTCACAGCGCCGAGAAGCGCGAAGTCCATCCGGACCCGAAGTTCGGGAACCTGGTGGTGACCAAGTTCATGAATGCGGTGATGTATGCCGGCAAGAAGTCGGTCGCCGAAGGCATCGTCTATGGCGCCTTCGACATCATCGAAGCCAAGACCAAGCAGAGCCCGCTCGGCGTGTTCGAGCAGGCGCTCGACAACGTCATGCCTGCGATCGAGGTTCGTTCGCGGCGTGTCGGCGGCGCGACCTATCAGGTTCCTGTCGAGGTTCGCTCGACCCGTCGCCAGGCGCTGGGCATTCGCTGGATCATCACCGCTGCGCGCAACCGCAATGAGCGCACGATGACCGAGCGTCTGTCTGCCGAGTTGCTCGATGCGTCGAACAGCCGGGGCAACGCCGTCAAGAAGCGCGAAGACACGCACCGCATGGCGGAAGCGAACCGCGCGTTCTCGCACTACCGCTGGTAAGGAAGTACCATGCCTCGCAGCCATCCCATCCAGGACTATCGTAATTTCGGCATCATGGCGCACATCGATGCCGGGAAGACGACGACGACTGAGCGGATCCTGTTCTACACCGGCAAGAACCACAAGATGGGCGAGACCCATGATGGTTCTGCGACCATGGATTTCATGGCGCAGGAGCAGGAGCGGGGCATCACCATCACGTCCGCCGCGACGACCGCGTTCTGGAAAGATCACCGGCTGAACATCATCGACACGCCCGGCCACGTGGACTTCACCATCGAGGTGGAACGTTCGCTGCGCGTGCTCGACGGCGCCGTCTGCGTGCTGGATTCCAACCAGGGCGTCGAGCCCCAGACCGAAACCGTCTGGCGGCAAGGCGACAAGTATAATGTGCCGCGCATCGTCTTCGCCAATAAGATGGACAAGATCGGCGCCGATTTCTTCAAGTGCCTGTCCGACATCGTGGATCGTCTCGGCGCGAAGCCTGTTGCGATCCAGCTTCCCATCGGCTCGGAGAACAACTTCAAGGGCATGATCGACCTCGTCCGCATGAAGGCGTTGGTCTGGCGGGATGAGTCGCTGGGTGCGAACTACATCGAGGAAGACATTCCCGGGGATATGCTCGACCAGGCGAAGGAATATCGCGAGAAGATGATCGAGGCGGCCGTCGAACTCGACGACGACGCCATGGCTGCGTATCTCGACGGCACCGAGCCGGCCGAGGCGGATCTCAAGAAGCTGATCCGCAAGGCTGTGCTGACCGGCGTTTTCTATCCGGTGCTGTGCGGTTCTGCCTTCAAGAACAAGGGCGTACAGCCGCTTCTTGATGCCGTGGTTGATTATCTGCCGTCGCCGGTGGACGTGCCCGCCATCATGGGTGTGGACGCGGACGGCAACGAAGTGGAGCGGCACCCGGACGACAACGAGCCGATGTCGCTGCTGGCGTTCAAGATCATGGACGATCCGTTCGTCGGCACCATCACCTTCTGCCGCATCTATTCCGGCGTTCTCCAGAGCGGCACGGGCGTCGTGAATTCGACCCGCGAGCGCAAGGAGCGTATCGGCCGCATGCTGCTGATGCATGCGAACAACCGCGAAGACATCAAGGAAGCCTATGCCGGCGATATCGTCGCGCTGGCCGGCCTGAAAGAGGCGCGCACAGGTGACACCCTTTGCGATCCCGCCAAGCCGGTGATCCTTGAGAAGATGGAATTTCCCGAGCCGGTCATCGAGATCGCGATCGAGCCGAAGTCCAAGGCCGACCAGGAGAAACTGGGTGTGGCGCTGGCCAAGCTCGCGGCGGAGGATCCCTCTTTCCGTGTGTCGACCGATCAGGAGAGCGGCCAGACCATCCTTAAGGGCATGGGCGAACTGCATCTCGACATCAAGGTCGATATTCTGAGGCGCACGTATAAGGTGGACGCCAACATCGGCGCGCCGCAGGTGGCGTATCGCGAGCGTATCACCAAGCCGGTGGCGGTCGACTACACCCACAAGAAGCAGACCGGCGGCACCGGTCAGTATGCGCGCGTTAAGCTCGAGGTCTCCCCGAACGAGGCGGGCGCCGGTTTCGCCTTCGAGAGCAAGATCATCGGCGGCAACGTGCCGAAGGAATACATCCCCGGCGTCGAGAAGGGGCTGGAATCCGTGCTCGGCGCAGGTGTGCTGGCCGGCTTCCCGGTCGTCGACGTGAAGGTCGACCTGGTGGACGGCGCCTATCACGACGTCGACTCCTCCGCGCTCGCCTTCGAGATCGCGTCCCGGGCGGCGTTCCGCGAAGCCCTGCAAAAGGGCGCGTCGGTCCTGCTCGAGCCGATCATGAAGGTCGAGGTCGTGACACCTGAAGACTACACCGGTTCGGTCATCGGCGACCTGAACTCCCGGCGTGGCCAGATCCAGGGTCAGGACATGCGCGGAAATGCCAACGTCGTCAATGCGATGGTACCGTTGGCTAATATGTTTGGTTATGTGAACACGCTGCGCTCCATGTCGCAGGGGCGCGCCACATTCACCATGCAGTTCGATCACTACGCGGAAGTGCCGAAGGCGGTCGCCGACGAAGTTCAGAAGAAATACGCCTGAAGCTGAAGCAACATAACCTCATAATCTCTGAAACGACACGAACAGGCAGACGGAGAGTCCGATGGCCAAAGAGAAATTCAACCGCAGCAAGCCGCATTGCAATATCGGCACCATTGGTCACGTCGACCATGGCAAGACCTCGCTGACCGCAGCGATCACCAAGGTGCTGGCAGAAGCCGGCGGCGCGACCTTCACCGCCTACGACCAGATCGACAAGGCGCCGGAAGAGAAGGCCCGCGGCATCACGATTTCCACCTCGCACGTGGAATACGAAACGCCGAACCGCCACTATGCCCACGTCGACTGCCCCGGCCACGCCGACTATGTGAAGAACATGATCACCGGCGCGGCCCAGATGGACGGCGCGATCCTGGTCGTGTCCGCCGCTGACGGCCCGATGCCGCAGACCCGCGAGCACACCCTGCTCGCCCGTCAGGTCGGCGTGCCCGCCATCGTCGTGTTCCTGAACAAGTGCGACATGGTCGACGATCCGGAACTGCTCGAACTGGTCGAGATGGAAGTCCGCGAGCTGCTGTCGAAGTACAACTTCCCCGGCGACGATATCCCCGTCATCAAGGGTTCGGCTCTGGCCGCGCTGGAAGACTCCGACGCCAAGCTCGGCAAGGAAGCCGTTCTGGAGCTGATGAAGGCCGTGGACGCCTACATCCCGCAGCCGGAGCGCCCGATTGACCTGCCGTTCCTGATGCCGGTCGAAGACGTGTTCTCGATCTCCGGCCGCGGCACCGTCGTGACCGGCCGCGTCGAGCGCGGCATCGTCAAGGTCGGCGAGGAAATCGAGATCGTCGGCATCCGCCCGACCCAGAAGACCACCGTCACCGGCGTTGAGATGTTCCGCAAGCTGCTCGATCAGGGCCAGGCCGGCGACAACATCGGTGCGCTGCTGCGCGGCACGAAGCGCGAGGACGTCGAGCGCGGCCAGGTGCTGTGCAAGCCGGGCTCGGTCAAGCCGCACACCAAGTTCAAGGCCGAGGCCTACATCCTCACCAAGGAAGAGGGTGGCCGCCACACGCCGTTCTTCACCAACTACCGCCCGCAGTTCTACTTCCGCACGACCGACGTGACGGGCGTGGTCCATCTGCCGGAAGGCACCGAGATGGTGATGCCGGGCGACAACATCTCCATGGAAGTGCACCTGATCGTGCCGATCGCCATGGAAGAGAAGCTGCGCTTCGCCATCCGCGAGGGTGGCCGCACGGTGGGCGCCGGCGTCGTCGCCAGCATCATCGAGTAAGACTGAACGAATGCGGGTGGCCGGTGCGGCCGGCCATCCGCTTTTCCTTCGCGAGCCAAGTACGTGAATGGCCGAGCCAAAAGCCGGCCATGACGGGCGAGAGAGAAACACAATGAACGGCCAGAATATCCGGATCCGGCTCAAGGCGTTCGATCACCGTATCCTCGATACGTCGACGCGCGAGATCGTTGCTACCGCCAAGCGCACGGGTGCGCAGGTGCGGGGCCCGATTCCGCTCCCGACCCGTATCGAGAAATTCACGGTGAACCGGTCGCCCCATATCGACAAGAAGAGCCGCGAGCAGTTCGAGATGCGCACTCACAAGCGCCTTCTCGACATCGTCGATCCGACCCCGCAGACCGTCGATGCTTTGATGAAGCTCGACCTCGCCGCGGGCGTCGACGTCGAGATCAAGCTCTGAGCCGCGCGAGAACGAGGACAAACCCATGCGCTCCGGCGTGATCGCACAAAAGGTCGGCATGACCCGCGTCTTCACTGACGCAGGTGAGCATGTCCCGGTGACTGTCCTGCGCCTGGCGCAGTGTCAGGTGCTCGGCCATCGGACCTCCGAGAAGAATGGTTATGTGGCGCTGCAAGTCGGCGCCGGCACCCGCCGCGTGAATAACGTGACGCGTGCCGAGCGTGGCAACTTCGCCATCGCCCAGGTCGAGCCGAAGCGCAAAGTCGCGGAATTCCGCGTGAGCGACGACGCTTTGATCCCGGTCGGCGCGGAGATCACCGCGGATCATTTCGTGGTCGGCCAGTTCGTCGACGTGACCGGCACTTCCACCGGCAAGGGTTTTGCCGGCGGCATGAAGCGCTGGAATTTCGGCGGTCTGCGCGCCTCCCACGGCGTCTCGGTCTCGCATCGTTCGATCGGTTCGACCGGCGGCCGTCAGGACCCGGGCCGCACCTTCAAGAACAAGAAGATGCCCGGCCATATGGGCGTCGACCGCGTGACCACGCTCAACCTCAAGGTCGTGCAGACGGATGTCGAGCGCGGCCTGGTGCTGGTCGAGGGCGCCGTTCCCGGCGTCAAGGGCGGCTGGATCATGGTTCGTGACGCGGTGAAGAAGCCGCTGCACAAGGATGCACCGAAGCCCGGCAAGTTCCGGGTTGCGGGCGGCAATGGTGGCGCCGATGCCGCTCCGGCTGCGGAAGCGCCGGCTGGTGAAGGGGAGGCGTGACATGGAACTGAAGGTCACGACACTCGACGGCAACGAAGCCGGCTCGGTCAGCCTGTCCGACGAGATCTTCGGGCTTGAGCCCCGCGCGGATCTCATCCAGCGCTGCATCAACTGGCAGCTCGCCAAGCGCCAGCGCGGCACCCACAAGGTGAAGAACCGCGCGGAGATCTGGCGGACCGGCAAGAAGATGTACCGCCAGAAGGGCACCGGCGGCGCTCGCCACGGTTCCCAGCGCGTCGCCCAGTTCCGGGGCGGCGGCCGCGCCTTCGGTCCGGTCGTACGCAGCCATGCCATCGACCTCCCGAAGAAGGTCCGCGCACTCGCGCTGCGGCATGCGCTTTCGGCCAAAGCCAAAAGCGGTGGCATCGTCGTGATGGACAGCATTGTCGCGGAGAACGCCAAGACCAAGGCGCTGAAGGAGAATTTCGCGAAGCTCGGCTTCATCAACGCGCTGATCATCGACGGCGCGGAAGTGAACGAGAACTTCGCGCTGTCCGCCCGCAACATTCCCAATATCGACGTGCTGCCGGTTCAGGGCATCAACGTCTACGACATTCTGCGGCGTCAGACCCTCGTACTGACCAAGGCGGCTGTCGATGCTTTGGAGGCTCGCTTCAAATGAGCACGAGCGATCCGCGCCATTACGATGTGATCCTGGCTCCGGTCATTACCGAGAAGTCCACGGTCGCGTCTGAATTCAACCAGGTGATCTTCAAGGTGTCCCGCACGGCGACCAAGCCGCAGATCAAGGATGCCGTGGAGAAGCTGTTCGACGTCAAGGTCCGGCACGTGAACACGATCGTCCGCAAGGGCAAGCGCAAGGTGTTCAAGGGCCGGCTCGGCTTCCAGTCCGACGCGAAGCGCGCCGTTGTGACCCTCGAAGAGGGCCATCACATCGACGTGACGACCGGGCTGTAAGGAACGGAATCCGATCATGGCACTGAAGTCATACAATCCGACCACACCGAGCCAGCGTCAGCTCGTCACGGTTGACCGGTCCGCGCTCCACAAGGGCAAGCCGGTCAAGGCTTTGACGGTCGGCAAGCACTCGAACGGCGGCCGCAACAACACGGGGCGGATCACGGTTCGTTTCCTTGGCGGCGGTCACAAGCAGAGCTATCGCATCATCGACTTCAAGCGGCGCAAGTTCGATGCGCCTGCGAAGGTCGACCGGATCGAATACGATCCGAACCGGACGGCGTTCATCGCGCTGATCCGCTATGAGGATGGCGAACTGGCCTATATCCTGGCGCCGCAGCGTCTCGCGGTCGGCGACACCGTCGTCGCCGGCGAGTATGTGGACGTCAAGCCGGGCAACGCCATGCCGCTCGGGAATATTCCGATCGGCACCATCGTCCACAACGTCGAGCTGAAGGTCGGCAAAGGCGGGCAGATCGCGCGTTCGGCCGGGACCTATGTGCAGATCGTCGGCCGCGATGGCGAGTATGTCATTCTTCGCCTGAATTCCGGCGAACAGCGCCTCGCGCATGGCCGCTGCATTGCGACCGTGGGTGCGGTCTCGAACCCGGACAACATGAACACGACCGTCGGCAAGGCCGGCCGCCAGCGCTGGCTTGGCCGTCGCCCCCACAACCGCGGCGTCGTCATGAACCCGATCGACCATCCGCATGGTGGTGGTGAAGGCAGGACGTCCGGCGGCCGGCATCCGGTCACGCCGTGGGGCCTGCCCACCAAGGGCAAGAAGACCCGGACCAACAAGTCCACCAGCAAGTTCATCATTTCCAGCCGCCACGCGCGGAAGAAGAAGTAAGCGAGGGCTAACGTCATGGGACGTTCGGTTTGGAAAGGCCCGTTTGTCGACGGTTATCTGCTTAAGAAGGCGGATGTGTCGCGTGCGTCGGGTCGCCATGAGGTGATCAAGATCTGGAGCCGGCGCTCCACGATCCTGCCGCAGTTCGTCGGCCTGACGTTCGGTGTCTACAACGGTCAGAAGCACGTTCCGGTCGCCGTCAACGAGGAGATGGTCGGTCACAAGTTCGGCGAATTCGCGCCGACGCGGACCTTCCAGGGCCATGCGGCTGACCGCAAGGCCAAGCGGTCGTAAGCGAGGATTGTCATGAGCAAACGCGCACGCGAACGCGCGCTCTCCGAGAGCGAAGCCAAGGCGGTGGCCCGCATGCTGCGGGTCTCCCCGCAGAAGTTGAACCTGGTTGCGGGCCTGATCCGCGGGAAGAAGGTGGCGAGCGCGCTTGCCGACCTTGAATTCTCCCGTAAGCGGATCGCCCGGGACGTGAAGAAGTGCCTGCAATCGGCCATTGCCAATGCCGAAAACAACCATGACCTCGACGTCGACGATCTGATCGTTGCCGAGGCCCATGTCGGCAAGGCTCTGGTGATGAAGCGCCACGTTCCGCGCGGCCGCGGCCGTGTCGGCCGGATCATGAAGCCGTTCTCGCACCTGACGATCATCGTTCGTCAGGTCGAGGCAGCGGCTTAAGGAAGAGAGGACCTCATGGGTCAGAAGATCAATCCGATCGGCCTGCGCCTCGGCATCAACCGGACCTGGGATTCCCGCTGGTTCGCCGGCAAGAACGAGTATGGTCAGCTCGTTCACGAGGACATTGCGATCCGCAAGGAGCTGATGAAGCAGCTCAAGCAGGCGGCGGTCTCCAAGATCGTCATCGAGCGGCCGCACAAGAAGTGCCGCGTGACGGTGCATTCCGCCCGTCCCGGCGTCGTGATCGGCAAGAAGGGCGCGGATATCGACAAGCTGCGCAAGTCGATTGCGAAGCTGACCAGCAGCGACGTGGTCATCAACATCGTCGAGATCCGCAAGCCGGAGATCGACGCCCAGTTGGTGGCGGAATCGATCGCGCAGCAGCTTGAGCGCCGCGTCGCGTTCCGTCGCGCCATGAAGCGGGCGGTGCAGTCCGCCATGCGTCTCGGCGCCGGCGGCATCCGGATCAACTGCTCGGGCCGCCTCGGCGGCGCGGAGATCGCGCGCATGGAGTGGTATCGCGAGGGCCGCGTGCCGCTGCATACGCTTCGCGCCGATGTCGATTATGGCGTCGGAACAGCCTTCACGACCTATGGCACCTGCGGCGTCAAGGTCTGGATCTTCAAGGGTGAAATCCTTGAGCACGATCCGATGGCCCAGGACAAGCGCATGGCCGAGCAGGACGCGGGTCGCCCGCGTCGCGACGCCTGACGCGAAGGATTGAGAAGGGCATTTCGCCATGTTGCAACCGAAGCGCACCAAGTTCCGCAAGGCCCACAAGGGCCGGATCAAGGGCGTCGCCACTTCCGGCACCGACCTCGATTTCGGCCAGTTCGGCCTTAAGGCGATGGAGCCGGAGCGGATTACCGCACGCCAGATCGAAGCCGCGCGCCGCGCGCTGACCCGTCACATGAAGCGTGCCGGGCGCGTCTGGATCCGGATTTTTCCGGATGTGCCGGTGTCGAAGAAGCCGGCCGAGGTCCGCATGGGCTCCGGCAAGGGCGCGCCGGAATATTGGGTGGTGCGGATCAAGCCGGGCCGCATCCTGTTCGAGCTGGACGGCGTTTCGCCGGAGCTCGCGCGGGAAGCGCTGACCCTGGCCGCCTCCAAGCTGCCGATCAAAACCCGTTTCGTCGCCCGCATCGCGGAATAGTCGGAGAGATTGCCATGAAGACCGACGACCTTCGCCGCATGTCGGTGGATCAGCTCGATGAGGAAGCTCTCAAGCTGAAGAAGGAACAGTTCAATCTGCGCTTCCAGCGCGCCACCGGCCAGCTCGAGAACACCTCGCGCGTCCGGGTGGTCCGCCGCGACATCGCACGCATCAAGACCGTCGCCACCCAGAAACGGGCCGGCGAAGGCAAAGCGAAGTAAAGAGGAATCGAGATGCCGAAGCGCATGCTGCAAGGCCTCGTCGTCAGCGACAAGCAGGATAAGACAGTGGTGGTCCGTGTCGATCGCCGCTTCACTCATCCGATCATGAAGAAGACGATCCGGCGCTCCAAGAAGTACCATGCCCATGACGACGGAAATGTGTATACCGTCGGCGACACGGTGTGGATCGAGGAGCATGCCCCGATTTCGAAGTTGAAGTCCTGGACGGTTGTTCAGGGCGAGAAAAAGAAGCAGGTGTGAACGCCTAGGCGTTCCTAGAAGAGAGGACCAGGTGCATCATGATTCAGATGCAGACCAACCTCGACGTGGCCGATAATTCCGGTGCGCGCCGTGTGATGTGCATCAAGGTGCTGGGCGGTTCCAAGCGCAAGTATGCCTCCATCGGCGACATCATTGTCGTTTCCGTCAAGGAAGCTATTCCGCGCGGCCGCGTGAAGAAGGGCGAGGTCATGAAAGCCGTCGTCGTTCGCGTCGCCAAGGACATCAAGCGCGCCGATGGTTCGGTGATCCGTTTCGACCGCAATGCGGCCGTGCTGATCAACAACCAGAAGGAGCCCGTCGGAACCCGTATTTTCGGACCGGTGCCGCGCGAGCTGCGCTCCAAGAACCACATGAAGATCATTTCGTTGGCGCCGGAGGTGCTGTGATGGCCGCTAAGATCCGCAAGGGCGACAAGGTCGTCATGCTGGTCGGCCGCGACAAGGGCCGGTCTGGCGAAGTGATCGAAGTTCGGCCCGCCGAGGGGCGGGCGCTGGTGCGCGGCCTCAACATGGTCAAGCGCCACCAGAAGCAATCCGCCCAGCAGGAGGGCGGTATCATTTCCAAGGAGAGCGCCGTGCAGCTCTCCAATCTCGCGCTCGCCGACCCGAAGGACGGCAAGCCGACGCGCGTCGGCTTCAAGTTCATCGGCGAGGGCGAGGCGCGCCGCAAGGTGCGGGTCGCGAAGCGTTCCGGAGCTGAGATCGATGGCTGATAAGAAGAAGCCCCAGGCCGAGCAGGGCGACAAGGCCGCGAAGAAGGCGAAGCCGCAGGCCGCCGCCGGAGTGGAAGCCGCCGCGGGCAAGCCCATGGCGCGCGACCCCGAAGCTGCGCCGCGTCTGCGCGCGACGTTCGATGCCGACATCCGCAAGAAGCTTCTGGCGGACTTCGGCTACGGCAACGCGATGCAGGTGCCGAAGCTGGACAAGATCGTCATCAACATGGGCGTCGGCGAGGCTGTGAGCGACCGCAAGAAGGTCGAAACGGCGGCGGAAGCTCTGGCGGCGATCAGCGGCCAGAAGGCGGTCGTCACCCACGCCCGCAAGTCCATCGCGACCTTCAAGCTGCGCGAAGGCCAGGCGATCGGCTGCAAGGTGACGCTGCGCAACGCCCGGATGTACGAGTTCCTGGATCGGCTGGTGAACATCGCCCTGCCGCGCGTGCGAGACTTCCGCGGCCTGAATCCGAAGAGCTTCGACGGCCGCGGGAATTATTCTCTCGGCATCAAGGAGCACACGATTTTCCCCGAGATCGACTACGACAAGGCGCAGGAGATCTGGGGTCTCGACATCACCGTCTGCACCACGGCGCGCAACGACGACGAAGCCCGCGCGCTGTTGGCTGCATTCAATTTCCCGTTCCGGCAGTGAGGGGCCGGTAAGGCCACCTCAGACGCGGAGACCTAGGAGACACGAATGGCGAAGACCAGTTCGATCGAGAAGAACAACAGGCGGCGCAAGATGGCCAAGCTGGCCGGACCGCGCAGGGCGCGCCTGAAGGCGATCATCAGGAACAAGGAACTGCCGCTTGAGGAGCGGTTCGCCGCGACGCTGAAGCTGGCCGAGATGCCGCGCAACGAGTCGCCGACCCGCATCCGCAACCGTTGCGAAGTGACAGGGCGCCCGCGCGCGTTCTATCGCAAGCTGAAGATGAGCCGGATTGCGATGCGCGATCTGGGTTCCCGCGGCCTCGTGCCCGGCCTGGTGAAGTCGAGCTGGTAAGGAGCGGACACCATGGCACTGAATGATCCATTGGGAGATATGCTCACCCGCATCCGCAACGCGCAGATGCGGAACATGAGCAAGGTCTCGACTCCGTCCTCCAGGCTCCGGGCCAACGTGCTCGACGTGCTGAAGAACGAAGGTTTCATCCGCGGCTATGCCAGCGTTGAGCATGCCAACGGCCGGAACGAGATCGAGATCGAGCTGAAGTATTTCGAAGGCGTCCCGGTGATCCGCGAGATCGCCCGGGTGTCCAAGCCCGGCCGCCGCGTCTATGCGTCGGTGAAGAACCTGCCGCGCGTCAACAACGGCCTCGGCGTCGCGATCCTGTCCACTCCGAAAGGGGTGATGGCGGACCATGACGCCCGCGACGCCAATGTCGGCGGCGAAATTCTCTGCACGGTGTTCTGATCATGTCCCGTATCGGAAAAAAGCCGATCTCCGTTCCGTCCGGCGTCACCGCCAGCGTGGAAGGGCAGACGGTCAAGGTGAAGGGCCCGAAAGGGGCGCTTCAGCTCGTCATCCACGACGATGTCGTGGTGAAGATGGACAGCGGTGCGATCAAGGTCGACCCGCGCCACGAGACCAAGCGGGCCCGCTCGCTGTGGGGCACCTCGCGCACGCTGGTGTCGAACCTGGTGGAAGGCGTGACCAAGGGCTTCGAGGAGAAGCTTGAGATCACCGGCGTCGGTTACCGCGCCGCGATTCAGGGCAAGAACCTCCAGCTCGCGCTCGGCTTCAGCCACGACGTGCAGTATCCGATTCCGGAAGGCATCAGCATCGCGACGCCGAAGCCGACCGAGATCGTGATTTCGGGCATCGAGAAGCAGCGCGTGGGCCAGGTCGCCGCGGAAATCCGCGATTACCGGCCGCCGGAGCCCTATAAGGGCAAGGGCGTGAAATACGCAAACGAGTTCATCTTCCGCAAGGAAGGCAAGAAGAAGTGATGGAGAGCTTTCAATGACGAAGCTCAAGGTGCGGGCCGCGCGTCGGGCCGCGAAAGTAAGGCGTTCGGTGAAACGCGCGGCTGGTGGCCGTGCCCGCCTGTCGGTGTTCCGGTCATCCAAGCATATCTATGCGCAGGTGATCGACGATCAGAAGGGTGTCACGCTGGCGTCCGCCTCCTCTCTGGAGAAGGACCTGCGCGGCAGCCTCAAGACCGGCGCGGATGTCGAGGCCGCCAAGGCCATCGGCAAGCTGGTCGCCGAGCGGGCCGTCGCCAATGGCGTCAAGGACGTGATCTTCGATCGCGGCAGCTATCTGTACCATGGCCGAGTCAAGGCCCTGGCCGATGCCGCCCGCGAAGGCGGTCTGAGTTTCTAACGGATTGTGGGCTGCGGGCAGCCCAAGCAGGAAAGACAGTCTGATGGCACGGGAACGCGAGCGCGAGCGCCGACACGAAGAGCGCGACAGCGAATTCGTGGACAAGCTGGTTCACATCAACCGCGTCGCCAAGGTGGTGAAGGGCGGCAAGCGCTTCGGCTTCGCGGCGCTGGTCGTCGTCGGCGACCAGAAGGGCCGCGTCGGATTCGGTCATGGCAAGGCCCGCGAGGTGCCGGAGGCGATCCGCAAGGCGACTGAGTCCGCCAAGCGCGGTCTCGTCCGGGTGCCGCTGCGGGAAGGCCGCACGCTGCATCACGACATTGCCGGCCGCCATGGCGCGGGCAAGGTCTATCTCCGTGCGGCTCCGGCCGGTACCGGCATCATCGCCGGCGGCCCGATGCGTGCGGTGTTCGAGACACTCGGGATGCAGGACGTGGTGGCGAAGTCGCTCGGCTCGTCGAATCCGTACAACATGGTGCGGGCGACTTTCGACGCGCTGAAGAACCAGGATTCGCCGCGGTCGGTCGCAGCCCGCCGCAGCATCAAGGTGTCCACGCTTCAGTCGCGCCGCACCGGCGTCGACGCCGTTGAAGCCACCGACTGAGGTGAGTGGGAATTATGAGCAACGCTAAGACCCTCAAGGTGGAGCAGATCGGCAGCCCGATCCGCCGCCACCATTCGCAGCGCGAGACACTCGTCGGCCTGCGGCTGAACAAGATCGGCCGTGTTTCGGAACTTCCGGACACGGACTCGACACGCGGCATGATCGCCAAGGTGGCGCATCTGGTGCGGGTCGTCGAAGACAAGTAGGAGATCGCTGACCGTCGCTGCTGTCCCTGAGGGGATACCGGGCGGGTGCGGGTGAGAGGACTGACGATGAAACTCCACGAGATTTCCGACAATCCGGGCGCGCGCAAGAAGCGCATGCGGATCGGCCGCGGAATCGGCTCAGGCATGGGCAAGACCGGCGGCCGCGGCGGCAAGGGCCAGACGGCGCGCTCCGGCGTGCGGATCAAGGGCTTCGAAGGCGGCCAGATGCCGCTGCACCGTCGCCTGCCCAAGCGCGGCTTCAACAGGCCGTTCTCGAAGGCCTATAACGAACTGAATCTCGACCGGGTGCAGACCGCCATCGATGCCGGCAAGCTCGATGCCGCCGCGACGGTGACGGTCGAGAGCCTGGTCAAGGCCGGCGTTCTGCGCCGTGCGAAGGACGGTGTCCGCCTACTCGGCGGCGGCGAACTGAAGGCCAAGGTCAATTTCGAGGTCAGCGGCGCCTCCAAGTCGGCGGTTGAGGCCGTCGAAAAGGCCGGCGGCAGCGTGACCGTGCTGGCGCCGAAGGTCGAGGCCGAGCCGGCGGCCTGATCCGCCGGTTTGCCTGCCCCGGACTTGTCCGGGGCAGCTCCGCTCGTTGCCGCCAGAACACAAGCGGAAGCCGGTTTTTCCGGCTGCCTGATTTGACTGTGCAGCGGGCTTGGGATTGAGGGGGCCGCGCACCACATGAGTGCCGGTGACGTCTGGATGCTTCCGTGCGGGAGCAGGCGGCGAGGGGCATTCGGAGCCGGATATGGTCTCAGCAGCGGAACAACTCGCAGCCAATCTCAATTTCTCGGCGCTTGCCAAGGCCGAGGAACTCAAGAAGCGCATCTGGTTCACGGTGGGTGCGCTGCTGGTCTATCGCTTCGGCACTTATATTCCTCTGCCCGGCATCGACCCCACGGCCTGGGAGCAGATCTTTCGTTCCCAGGCGGGCGGCATTCTGGGCATGTTCAACATGTTCGCCGGCGGCGGCATCCACCGCATGGCGATCTTCGCGCTGAACATCATGCCGTATATTTCGGCATCGATTATCATTCAGCTCATGACCACGGTTTCGCCGACCCTCGAAAACCTCAAGAAGGAGGGCGAGGCCGGCCGCAAGGTCATGAACCAGTACACGCGGTATCTCACCGTGGTGCTGGCGCTCTTTCAGGCTTACGGCATCGCCATCGGGCTTGAGGGCGCGGGCAGCACCGTGACCGACCCGGGCTGGATGTTCCGGATTTCGACCGTGCTCACGCTGGTCGGCGGCACCATGTTCCTGATGTGGCTCGGCGAGCAGATCACCTCCCGGGGCATCGGCAACGGTATTTCGCTGATCATCTTCGCCGGCATCGTCGCGGAGCTGCCCTCGGCCATCGTCAGTACCCTCGAACTCGGCCGCCAGGGCGCGCTGTCCTCGGGCATCATCCTGGTCGTGATCCTGATGGCCTTTCTGGTCACGGCTTTCATCGTCTTCATGGAGCGCGCCCAGCGCCGGCTGCTGATCCAGTATCCGAAGCGTCAGGTGGGCAACCGGATGTTCGAGGGGCAGTCGTCGCATCTGCCGCTCAAGCTGAACACCGCCGGCGTCATCCCGCCGATCTTCGCTTCCTCGCTGCTGCTGCTGCCGACCACCGTCGCCAACTTCAATGCAGGGCAGGGGCCGGAATGGTTCGTGACGCTGACGACCCAGCTTGCCCATGGCCGTCCGCTGTTCCTGTTCCTCTATATCGCGCTGATCGTGTTCTTCGCGTTCTTCTACACGGCCGTCGTGTTCAATCCGACCGAAACGGCCGACAATCTCAAGAAGCACGGCGGCTTCATTCCGGGGATTCGTCCGGGCGAGCGCACGGCGGAATATATCGACCATGTGCTGTCGCGGATCACCGTGGTCGGTGCCGGCTATCTCGCCATCGTCTGTCTGATCCCGGAAATCCTGATCGCCTATGCGGCCGTCCCGTTCTATTTTGGCGGTACGTCGCTGTTGATCGTGGTCAGCGTGACGATGGATACGGTTGCCCAGATCCAGGGATACCTGCTGGCGCACCAGTATGAAGGCTTGATCAAACGTTCAAAGCTGCGGGGGCGGCGTCGATGAGATTGATACTGCTCGGCCCGCCGGGGGCCGGGAAGGGAACCCAGGCTCAGCGCCTGGTGGACAAGCATGGCATCGTCCAGCTTTCGACGGGCGATATGCTGCGTGCCGCGGTGCGCGATCAGACTCCGATCGGGCTCAAGGCCAAAGCGATCATGGATCGGGGTGATCTCGTCCCGGATGAGGTTGTGGTGGCCATCGTGGCCGACCGTATCTCGCAGCCGGACGCGCAGAAGGGCTTCATTCTCGACGGCTTTCCCCGCACGACGGGGCAGGCTGATGCTCTTGAAAAGATGTTGAAAAACAAGGGCTTGAATCTGAATTCTGTGATTGAGCTTGAAGTCGATCCGGCAATTCTGGTCTCTCGTGTCGAGAATCGCGTGAAGGAAATGCTCGCCCGCGGGGAGCAGCCGCGGGCCGACGACAACGCTGAAACCATCAAGAAGCGCATCGCCGCGTTTCAGGAGCAGACGACTCCGCTGGTTTCATATTACCGCGGCAAGGGTCTGCATCACGGCATCGATGGCATGGCCTCGATCGATCAGGTCGCCGCCGCGATCGACAGGATTCTCGATTCCGATTCTCCGGGCCGGGGATAGGAGCACCGCCAGATGGCGGCCGGGGAGTCAGGGGCGCATGCCTCGGCTTCCGGTCCTATCCGGAAAATGCGTGACAAAAGGCCCGTTTTGACGGTTGGTGGAGGTTGACGGCAGGCTATCTGATACTTTAATGACACGGCATCCAGGTGGAGAGATTCTCACGATGCCGGACCCCAGAAAATGGGGAGGGTGTCGTGATGTTGCTTGTTCTTTCCTGCACTGACAAGAATTGAATCCCAAGCAGCCGGCAGGCCGGCAACAGGAGTGATGTCCGTGGCTCGTATCGCCGGCGTCAACATACCGACCAGCAAACGCGTTATTATCGGTCTCCAGTACATTCATGGTATCGGCCCGAAGAACGCCAAGGAAATCGTCAGCGAGATCGGCATTCCCGACGATCGCCGCGTTTCGCAACTGACCGATCAGGAAGTGTTGCAGATTCGCGAAATGATCGACCGTGACTATCTGGTGGAGGGCGACCTTCGCCGTGAGGTGTCCACCAACATCAAGCGCCTGATGGATCTCGGCTGCTATCGCGGCCTGCGCCACCGGCGCGGCCTGCCGGTCCGCGGCCAGCGCACGCATACCAATGCGCGCACCCGCAAGGGTCCGGCCAAGGCGATTGCCGGCAAGAAGAAGTAATGCGCCTGGCGCGGGCCGCATGTCAGTGCGGGCCGCTTTCCGGGCTGTAGGAATGTTTGGACCCTGAGGGGTCCGCTTGAAAGGTCAGAGAATGGGCAAGGAAGCCACCCGCGTTCGGCGCCGCGAACGGAAGAATATCTCTTCCGGTGTGGCGCATGTGAATGCGTCCTTCAACAACACGATGGTGACGATCACGGACGCGCAGGGCAACGCCATTGCCTGGTCGTCCGCCGGCACGATGGGTTTCAAGGGCTCGCGCAAGTCCACGCCTTATGCCGCGCAGATGGCGGCTGAGGATGCCTCCAAGAAGGCGCAGGAGCACGGCATGCGCACGCTGGAAGTCGAGGTGTGCGGCCCGGGCTCCGGTCGTGAGTCCGCGCTTCGTGCGCTCCAGGCCGCCGGCTTCACCGTCACCTCGATCCGCGACGTCACGCCGATCCCGCACAACGGCTGCCGGCCGCGCAAGCGCCGTCGCGTCTGACAAGGTCTCATCCGGCTGCCGCCTGACGGCAGCCGCCGCCAAAACTTCCCACGGGGCGGAGTGGGGTACGCGGCAAGCCGCGCTGCTCAACGCGATGGGTGATGAACGTGACGATTCAGAAGAACTGGCAGGAACTGATCAAGCCGAACAAGCTCCAGGTGACCCCTGGGCATGACGGCAAGCGCGAGGCGACCGTCGTCGCCGAGCCTCTGGAGCGCGGCTTCGGCGTGACGCTCGGCAACGCGCTGCGGCGGGTGTTGTTGTCGTCGCTGCAAGGCGCGGCGGTGCAGTCCGTCCATATCGACGGCGTGCTGCACGAATTCTCGTCGATTCCGGGCGTGCGCGAGGACGTGACCGACATCGTCCTGAACATCAAGGACATCGCCGTCAAGATGCAGGGCGAAGGCCCGAAGCGCATGGTGGTGAAGAAGCAGGGCCCGGGCGTCGTCACCGCCGGCGATATCCAGACCGTCGGCGACATCGCGATCCTGAACCCGGAACTCGTGCTCTGCACCCTCGACGACGGCGCCGAGATCCGCATGGAATTCACGGTCAACACCGGCAAGGGCTATGTGCCGACCGAGCGCAACCGCCCCGAGGACGCGCCGATCGGCCTGATCCCGGTGGACAGCCTGTATTCCCCGGTCCGCAAGGTCTCCTACAAGGTCGAGAACACCCGCGAGGGCCAGATTCTCGACTATGACAAGCTGACCATGACCATCGAGACGTCCGGCGCGGTCACGCCCGAGGACGCCGTGGCCTATGCCGCGCGCATCCTCCAGGACCAGCTCAACGTCTTCGTGAATTTCGAGGAGCCGCGCAAGGAAGTCGGCCCCGCGGAAGCCATCCCGGACCTGGCTTTCAACCCGTCCTTCCTCAAGAAGGTGGACGAGCTGGAGCTGTCCGTGCGCTCGGCCAACTGTCTCAAGAACGACAACATCGTCTATATCGGCGACCTCGTGCAGAAGACCGAGGGCGAGATGTTGCGCACGCCGAATTTCGGCCGCAAGTCGCTCAACGAGATCAAGGAAGTGCTGGCGCAGATGGGCCTGCATCTCGGCATGGAAGTGCCGGGCTGGCCGCCGGAGAATATCGACGAACTCGCCAAGCGGTTCGAAGACCATTACTGAGGATTTCCGGCGGCCGCTTGCGCGGCCTGACCGGGCAGAACGAGAACAAGGACCACGGCCATGAACCACGGCAAGGCCCGCCGCCGCTTCAACCGCACGTCGGAACATCGCAAGGCGATGTTCGCCAACATGTGCGCCGCGCTCATCAAGCATGAGCAGATCACCACGACCCTGCCGAAGGCCAAGGACCTTCGCCCCGTCGTCGAGAAGCTCGTGACCCTCGGCAAGCGGGGCGATCTTCATGCCCGCCGCCAGGCGGTCGCCCAGTTGCGGGACGTCGACATGGTCAGGAAGCTGTTCGAGACCATCGGCCCGCGCTACAAGGAGCGCAACGGCGGCTACATCCGCATCATGAAGGCGGGCTTCCGCTACGGCGATTCCGCGCCGGTCGCGGTGATCGAATTCGTGGATCGCGACGTGGATGCCAAGGGGCAGGATTCCGGCCCGGTGCAGGTCCGCAACGACGAGCAGGAGACCGTCGCCGCCTGATCGGCGTCGGCGAGCCTCGCGACTCGGGAAGATTGCAAGCGAAGTTTCAAGGCGGCGCGCTGCGCCGCCTTTCTTGTTTGGGGCAGGTCTCCACGGGAGGCCCCGCAGGGCGATTTGCAGCCCTATGAAGGGGCGTTTTCGCGAGGCGCGTTCGGATCGTCCGACTCCGGCAAGGCCCTCAGCGATGCTCCCGGGCTCTCACAGGGGCGCTCCAGCGTCCGGGTGCAGCTACCAGCGGACGAGGTTCAGGGTGGCGGCGGCCAGCACGGCGTAGCGGCCGAATTTGGCGAGCGTCACCAGCGCGATGAATGTCCAGAACGGTTCGCGCAGCACGCCGGCGACGACGGTGAGCGGGTCCCCGATCACCGGTGCCCAGCTCAGCAGCAGCGACCAGCGACCGTAGCGGCGATACCAGCCGGACGCCTGATCGAGCCTTTGCGGCGTTACCGGAAACCAGCGCCGGTCCCGGAACCGGTCGATCTGCCGGCCGAGCCACCAGTTGACGGCCGAGCCGAGCACATTGCCCAAGGTCGCCACCGCCAGCAGCAGGCCGGGCGAATAGTCGGCCAGCAGCAACCCGATCAGCACGGCTTCGGACTGCATCGGCAGCAGCGTCGCGGCGATCAGGGCGGCGGCGAAAAGCCCGGCATAGGCCGCAAGATCGGTCATTCATATCCCCCGGCGGTCCGGACGATGATCCGGCGGCGCCAATGCCCGCCCGCGCTTCTCACGGATGGGCCGGACGCCTATATCAGACCGTGCCGCCAAACCGGATTCGCAAGGGAGCCCCTTCATGCATCGTCCACTCCTTGCCGCCGCGCGCCAGCGCCGCTCCTCGCAGGCGGCCGCCGTTGCCCTTGCGCTCGGATGCGCTGTCGCTGCCGCATCGCTGCCCGCCGAGGCTCAGGAGCGCCGTCCGCCAACATCCGTGCCGGAGATGCAGTTGTCCTTCGCGCCGGTCGTGAAGCGCGCCGCGCCGGCGGTCGTGAATGTCTATGCTGCGCGGACGGTCGCAAACCAGAATCCGCTGTTCGACGATCCGATCTTCCGGCGCTTCTTCGGCGGGCCGGGCGGCCCGGGCGGTCCCGGCGGGCAGGGTAATAGGGTGCAGTCGCTCGGCTCCGGCGTCATCGTCGATGCGTCGGGTCTCGTCGTGACCAACAATCACGTCATTGAGGGCGCGACCGAGGTGAAGGTGTCGCTGGCAGACCGCCGCGAGATCGAGGCCGAGATCGTGCTGAAGGACCCGCGTTCGGACCTTGCGGTGCTCAAGCTCAAGGGCCACGAAAAATTCCCCGTGGTCGAGTTCGCAGATTCCGATGCGCTTCAGGTCGGCGATCTCGTGCTGGCCATGGGCAATCCGTTCTCGGTCGGCCAGACGGTGACGCACGGCATCGTCTCGGCCGTGGCGCGCACTCAGGTCG
>DATMEW010000071.1:0-50363 GCA_035556495.1 Xanthobacteraceae bacterium
GCCGCGAAAAGAACGCCCTGAAGAAGAATTCTCGTCATGACCCCCGCCCCCACGAGATGTGCCGGCATGGTGCGCTGAATCGCGCCCGATCCGCAAGGCTGCGAATCAGCTCATGCAGCGGCGGTGGCTTGACGTTACGGCCGCAGGGTCAGCGGTGGATCAGGGTGCCGGCGCCGTGGTCGGTCAGCAGTTCGAGCAGCACCGCATGGGGCACCTTGCCGTCCTGGATGACGACGCCCTCCACGCCCTGTTCCAGCGCATAGATGCAGGTCTCGACCTTGGGAATCATGCCGCCGGAAATGGTGCCGTCCGCGATCAGCCGGCGGGCGTCGTTGACCGACAATTCCGGGATCAGCGTCTTCGACTTGTCGAGCACGCCGGGCACGTCGGTCAGCAGCAGCAGGCGCTTGGCCTTGAGCGCGCCGGCGATGGCGCCGGCGAAGGTGTCGGCGTTGATGTTGTAGGTGCCGCCGTCCGGCGCGGCGGCGACCGGGGCCAGCACCGGGATCAATTCGCGGCCGAGGATCTGGGTGAGCACGGTGATGTCAACGCTGTCCGGCTCGCCGACGAAGCCGAGATCGACGATCTTCTCGATGTTCGAATCGGGGTCCACGGTGTTGCGGCTGAGCTTGCGTGCCGTGACCATCTTGCCGTCCTTGCCCGAGAGGCCGACGGCGCGGCCGCCGGCCGCGTTGATATAGCCGACGATGGATTTGTTGATGGAGCCGGACAGCACCATCTCGACGATCTCCATCGTCGCGGCGTCGGTCACGCGCAGGCCGGCGGAGAATTCGGACTTGATGTTGAGCCGCTTGAGCATCTCGCCGATCTGCGGCCCGCCGCCATGGACCACGACCGGATTGATGGCGGTCTGCTCCAGCAGCACGATGTCGCGCGCGAAGCTGCGCGCGGTCTCCTCCGCGCCCATGGCATGGCCGCCGTATTTCACCACGACGATCTCCTCGTCGTAGCGCTGCATATGCGGCAGAGCTTCAGAGAGGATGCGGGCCTGTTCGCGCGGGTCGATGTCGGGACGGGCGGAATTCGTGGCGTCGGTCATGAGCGGTCCCTGCATGGGCGTCCGTGGCGGGGCCGGCCCCGCTTTCGCGGACCATGCCTTAGCCGATATCGCCCGCTGACGACAATCGTCAGACGCCGCGCTCTGCCAGAAGCCGCGCGATAGCCGCGCGCAATTCCGGAATGCCGGTGCCCTTTTCCGACGAGGTCGCCAGCACCTGGGGATGAGCCGCCGGCCGCTTGGCGAGCCCTTCCGCGGTGGCGGCGATGACATCGGCGAGCGCCGATGCCTTGGTCTCGTCCGCCTTGGTGAGCACCACCTGATAGCTCACGGCGGTCTTGTCCAGCCGCTCGAACAGTTCGTGGTCGATCGGCTTCAGGCCATGGCGGGAATCGACCAGCACATAGACCCGCGCCAGATTGGCGCGCCCCTGGAGATAGGCGTGGATCAGTCCGGTCCAGGCGGCGATCTTGGTCTTGGAGGCGGCGGCGAAACCATAGCCCGGCATGTCCACGATCTGGAGCGGCCCGTCGCCGGTGAAGAAAATCAGTTCCTGCGTGCGGCCGGGCGTGTTGGAGGCACGGGCCAGCGCCTTGCGGCCGGTCAGCGCGTTGATGAGGCTCGACTTGCCGACATTGGACCGGCCGGCGAAGCAGATTTCGACGCCCTGCGGCTTCGGCAGCGAGGCGACGGCGCTGGCCGCGGTCTGGAAGCGCCACTCGCGGGCGAACATCAGCCGCCCGGTTTCCATTTCGCGGGCGGTAAAGCCGGTCTCGACCATGAAGTGTCTCCGAAGCGTCCCCGTGGGTCCGGCGTCACCGGTCCGGGCGCGGCGCCATGGCGCCGGCACCCGGGTCCGGGATCATCCGGCCCGGTTCAGTCCTGCGGCTTCTTCTTCGCGAATGTGGATTTCAGATTGTCCCACAATTCGATCTTGGCGCCGTGCTTGTTCATGATGAACGCCTGCTGGATCACCGAAAGCGTGTTGTTCCAGGCCCAGTAGATCACCAAGCCGGCCGGGAAGCTCGCCAGCATGAAGGTGAAGACGACGGGCATCCAGTTGAAGATCATCGCCTGGGTCGGGTCCGGCGGGGCCGGGTTGAGCTTCATCTGCACCCACATGGTGACGCCCATGATGAGCGGCCAGACGCCGAGCATCAGGAACGGGCCGAGCGCCGGCACCACGGAAGGGTCCCAGGGGATCAGGCCGAACAGGTTGAAGATCGTGGTGGGGTCCGGCGCGGCGAGATCGCGGATCCAGCCGAAGAACGGTGCATGCCGCATCTCGATGGTGATGAACAGCACCTTGTAGAGCGCGAAGAAGACTGGAATCTGAATCACGATCGGCAGGCAGCCGGCGACCGGATTGATCTTCTCCTTCTTGTACAGCTCCATCATGGACTGCTGCTGCTTCACGCGATCGTCCTTGTAACGCTCGCGGATGGCCATCATTTCCGGCTGCACGGTCTTCATCTTCGCCATCGACGCGTAGGACTTGTTCGCGAGCGGGAAGAAGAAAATCTTGATGATGACCGTGACGATCAGGATCGCCACGCCGAAATTGCCGATGAGCCGGAAGAAATAGTCCAGCACCTTGAACATCGGTTTGGTCACGAAATAGAACCAGCCCCAGTCGATGATGAGTTCGAAACGGTTGAGCTGGAGCGCTGCGTCGTAGCCATCGACGACACCGACCTCCTTGGCGCCGGCGAACAGGCGCGCATTCGCGGTGCCGGTGGCGCCGGGCGCGATGGTCTGGGCGTCGAGCAGATAGTCAGCCTGATAGGTCGGGGTCACGCCGTTCTGGCCGGCGGAAAAGCGCGCACGGACATGCGCGTCGGTATCCGGCAGCAGCGTCGCCGCCCAGTATTTGTCGGTGATGCCGAACCAGGCGTTGGTGACGTCGAAGGAGACGGTCTTCTTCTCCTCGATCGATTTGTAGGTCACCTCCTGAAGGCCCTGGTCGCCCATCACGCCGACAAGACCCTCGTGCAGAATGTAGTAGCCGAGGGTCTTCGGCGTGCCGTGGCGCGAAATCAGCGCATAGGGAAACAGCGTGACCGCCGCCTCGCTCCGGTTCGCCACTTCGTCACGGACGGTGAAGAGGAAGTTGTTGTCCACCGTGATGGTGCGGCGGAATTCGAGGCCCGCGCCGTTGTCATGCACCAGCGTGACGGGGCGGTCGATGCCGAGGCTGCCGGAGCCTTCCTGCCGCCAGACGGTGTCCGGGCCGGGAAGAGCGACATTGGCGCCCGGGCCGGCCACCCAGCCGAATTCGGCGTAGAAGGGGGCCGGGCTTCCCGAAGGGGCGAGCAGCACGATGGCCGGGGACTTCGGGTCCACGGTCTCGCGATATTGCGTCAGCGACAGATCGTCGATCCGCCCGCCCTTGAGTGCGATGGAGCCGGCGATGCGTGGCGTTTCCACTTGGATGCGCGGCGCGGCGGCGAGGGCGGCTTCGCGGGTGGTCTGGCCGGGAATGGTGGCGGGCCGGGTGCCGGGCGCGGGCGGCGCGCTGCCGGCCAATGGTGCGACCTGGGGTGCGCCCTGAGGCTGCGGCGCGGAACCGGGCGAGGTCGCCGGGGCGGAGACCGCGGGGGCGCTCTGCTGGGCACCCGGCGCGGGTTGCTGGACCTGCTGCGCCTGCTGCTGCTCGGCGATCTGCCGCTGCTTCTCCATCTGCGGCAAGCCGTAGAAATATTGCCAGCCGATCAGCACGATGGCCGACAGCACGATGGCGAGAAGCATGTTTTTCTGGTCGGTCATTGCCCGCTCGTTTCGCTGCCGGCGTCGCGTGTCCCTGCGGGCGCGACGTCGGTGTCTCCGGGTTGGGTGGAATCGGGGCGCATGGCCCCGCGCCGGGCATGGACCCTGCGGAACGCGCCGCCGAGATCCGCCAACAGGCGTTCGAAAGGAAGGGAAAGTGCGGCGGACCGGCCTACCAGCACATAATCATGGCCGGGCCGCGCATGCGCGGCGGCCGAGAGGCGCACGATTTCCCTGAGGCGGCGGCGGACGCGGTTGCGCTGAACCGCGTTACCGACCTTCCGCGACACGGTGAAGCCCATGCGCGCGGCCAGGTCGCTCTGCGTGCGACTATCCTGTGCGCGCCCATCCTGCGCGCGCCCATCGCGGGGCCTTGCCTGGAGCACGAAACCGGCCATCGGCGCTTTCGCTCCCTTGGCGGCGGCAAGGAAATCCGCGCGTTTCCTGAGCCGCTCCATGGCGTCAAGCCGTCCCGCGGCGGTGGTCTGGTCCTGAAAAGCGCGTGCTCAGGCGCTCAGCCGCTTGCGGCCGCGCGCGCGGCGCGCCGCGATCACCTTGCGGCCGCTCACGGTGGCCATGCGGGCGCGATAACCATGGCGGCGCTTGCGCACCAGTTTGCTGGGTTGATACGTCCGCTTCACGGTACCGTCTCCGAAGCCTGCGACGCTGCCACCGGAAGGGCAGCCGTCGATGGAAATCATGAGCGCTGCCCACCAGCCAAATCGTTGAATGATCAGGATGCCGGGCGCAGGCCGTCCAGCGGCCATCTGCGCGATTGTGCGGGCTTATACGGGAGCAGGGGCGTCTTCGTCAATGCGAGGCTCGGGCGGGGCTCAGCCGGATTTCCGGGTGAGGCTTCGTGGCGCCGCCGCCGGAGAGGCATTTTTTCAACTGCGGGATGTGCGGTATGACAAAACTCTCTCGGAGATCGGCGGACATCGCGATATGGGTATCATGACACCGGATTTGTGTATCCTCGGCGGTGGCGCGGCGGGCTTGCGGGCGGCGTCGCTGGCGGCGGAAGCCGGAGCCGCCGTCGTCGTGGTGGAGCGCGGGGAGCCCGGCGCGGCAAACCGCCATGCCGGCGGCCTTGCTGCGAATGTGCTCATGGCGGCCGCGGCGCGCGTGGCTGCGATGAACGGTGCGGCCGCCTTCGGGGTCCGGGCCGGACGGCCCAAGATCGATTTCATGGCTGTGCAGGACCGCCTTCAAGAGCAGGCCGCCGCGCTGGCCGTGAACGACAGCCCGGATCGCTGGCGGGCGTTGGGAATCGAGATGATCGCCGCCGCGGCCGGCTTCCGGGACCACCGGACGGTCGTGGCCGGCGATATCGAGATCCGGGCGAGGCATTTCGCGATCGCGACCGGCTCCGCTCCGGCCATCCCGACGATACCGGGGCTGGAGGAGGCCGGATATCTGACGCCGGAGACGGTGTTCGACCTGCGGGTCTGCCCGCGCCATCTCGTGATTCTCGGGGCCGGCATGGACGCCCTGGAGCTTGGACAGGCGTACCGCCGTCTCGGCGCGGACGTGACGGTGATGGCCCTCGACGGCTTGCTGGAGGACGTCGACCCCGACGCCGCGGCGATCCTGCTCGGGCGCCTGTGCGCGGAAGGTGTTGATATCCGCACCGGCGGGGTGATGGAAATCCGCCGCAGCCGCGGACGCCCTCAGGTGGCCGGACCGGACGGCGAAGTCGTCGAGGCCAGTCACCTGCTGGTGATGGCCGGCCGCAGCCCCAATCTGGCGGCGCTGAATCTCGCGGCCGCCGGCGTCAAGGCGGATACCCGTGGCATTCTGGTCGACAGCCGGATGCGCACCTCCAACAAGCGGATCTATGCCATGGGCGACGTGGCGGGCGGCGAGTGCTCCGTGCATGCGGCGCGCCATCAGGCCGCGCTTGTCGTTCGGCACGCGCTGGGCGGCAGGCCCTTTCGGGCCCGCCAGCCTGCCATCCCCCGCGTCGCGTTCACCGATCCGCAGATCGCCCAGGTCGGGCTCACCGAAACACAGGCGCGGGCAGGGCGGCGCGCCATCCGCGTGCTGCGCTGGCCGTTCCACGAGAACGACCGGGCGCGCGCCGACGGCGCGGAAACGGGCTTCGTCAAGATCGTCGCGGACGCCCGTGGCGTCATTCTGGGCGCGACCATCATTGGCGGTCCGGCGGCGGAACTGATCGCGACCTGGACTCTTGCTGTGGACCAGCGGCTCGGAGTCGCCACGATGGCCGACCTCGTTCTGCCTTATCCGACCTTTGGCGAAGCGGGGCCGGCGGCGCTTGCGGGGCAGGCCCGGAGCGATTTGACGCGCTCTGCGCTGCGGCGCATCATCGGGCGCTGAACCGGCCCGACACGCGCGAGCATGATTCACGGCCGGCGTGAGGCTGGCAGGGCACGGCTTGGGGACGGCATCCGATCGGACGATTTCCATGAGCGAAGATGCCGCTTCGGCGGCGGATCATGAAGCCTTCTCCCGCAGCGCCGGCGACCGGCGCTGGCGGCTGCCGTCCCTCGGCCTCGGCCTGTCGGGCAAGCTGCTGGTGCTGACGGTGATCTTCGTGCTGATCGCGGAAATCCTCATCTATGTCCCGGCCATCGCCAACTTCCGGCTCAACTGGCTGAACGACCGGCTGGCGGCCGCCAACACCGCCGCGCTGGTGCTGGAGGCCGCCCCCAGCGGCATGGTGCCGGACAGCCTGACGGCGCAGTTGCTCGACAGTATCGGCGCGCGCGCGGTCGCCATGAAGATGGGCAACCAGCGCCGCCTGCTGGCCCTTGGCGATCCGCCGACCGAACTGAGCCATGACGTGGACATGCGCAACGTCGCTTGGGCGGGCGCGGTGTATGACGCGCTGGAGACGCTGGCCCGCTCGCCGGGAGACAATCTCATCCGCGTCGTGGGCCCGCCGCCGATGGGTGGCGACTTCATCGAGATCGTGCTGGAGGAAGCGCCGCTGCGGGCGGCGATGATCCGCTTTTCGGGCAACGTGCTGCTGGTCTCGCTGCTGATCTCCATCATCAGCGCCGGGCTGGTCTATATCGCCCTGCATTACGTCTTCGTCCGGCCCCTGCGACGCCTGACCGGCGACATTGTCGCCTTCCGCCGGGACCCGGAGAATCCGGCCCGCATCGTCGCCGCCACGGACCGTGCCGACGAACTGGGGACCGCGACACGCGAACTGGCCGCCATGCAGCAGGACATCGCCTCGATGCTGCAACAGAAAAGCCGGCTGGCGGCGCTGGGGCTCGCGGTCGCCAAGATCAATCACGACCTGCGCAACCTGCTCACCTCTGCCCAGCTTTTCTCCGACCGGCTGTCCAGCCTGCCGGACCCGGCGGTTCAGCGCTTCTCGCCGAAACTCGTGCGGGCGCTGGAACGGGCCATCGCCTTCTGCGAATCGACGCTCTCATATGGTCGGGCCCAGGAGCCGCCGCCGGATCGCCGGATGGTGCTGCTGGAGCCGCTGATCGACGAGGTCCGCGAAACGCTGGGCCTGGAGCCGGACGGCCCGATCCGCTGGATTTGCGCCGTGGAGCGCGGCCTCAGGGTCGATGCCGATCACGACCAGATGTTCCGGATTCTGCTCAATCTGTCCCGCAACGCGATGCAGGCGCTGAATGTGAACGCCTCCAGCGATCCCGGCCGCAACCAGATCCGGCTGACCGGGCGGCGGGAGGGGGCGGTGAGCGTCATTGAGGTATCCGATACCGGGCCGGGCCTGCCGCCGCGCTTTCGCGAGCGGCTGTTTGAGGCGTTTCACGGCTCGACGCGGGGCGGGGCGGGGCTCGGTCTCGCCATTGCCGCGGAACTCGTGCGCGCCCATGGCGGCAGCATCCGCCTTGTGGACGGCACCCTGGGGGCGACCTTCCATATCGTCATCCCGGATCGCCCCGTGGACATTGCCCTGCGGCGTTCGGCTTAGGCCCGCCCGACATTCCGCGTAGCCAGATCATCGCGGCTGCGAGATGGAGCAATCCCGTGAGGGGAGCGGTGCGTCTGTCATAGCGGGTCGCGAAACGGCGGAAGTGCTTGGGATGGCTGAAGCAGCGCTCGATCCGGTTGCGGCAGATGCCGGCGTCGTGCGGAATGATGATCCTGCGGACGGGGTTTGATGCGTCAGACCACTTGCCATCGGCAACCTGAAGGGATAGCTATGCGCCTCCCGCGTCGGCCTTGGCCTCGCGCGGCCGGTCAGCGCCCGTAGCTCAGCTGGATAGAGCACCAGACTACGAATCTGGGGGTCAGAGGTTCGAATCCTTTCGGGCGCGCCATTCAACTTACTGAAAAGCAATCAATTTCTCGATCGAGCCGAAGCAGGCCGCGGATTAGAAATCCGTTGGTGTGCAGATCTAGTCTGCGGAAGCTTCCAAAGATTTCCTGCATCGGGGCGCGCCAGAGCAGTGCGGCCGCGCCGTGGTGTTTCAAACCTCCCATGCGCATGTTGCAAAGGGCGAAGACGCTGGCGGCTGGAATGTGCGAGGCCGGGTGACGCTGACTTACCGATGCTCTCCGCTACCAATCCGGACCTGTTCAACCTTGGCGAACTGTCGGGGATGGCCGTGAGGCAATACCTGACGCGACAGCAATGCCGATTTGCCGCCAGGGTCATCCATTGGCAGCACCATATCGCGACGCCATGCGCATTCCGGTCGTCGGTCGCGTTGATGTCGGCGGCCATCATGGCCAGCCGATGGGAAGGCATGTGAATCTGCCCGTTGACGGCTCGCTTTTCGATCGTTGGCTTTCGCTGTTCGAAGCGACGGCTGACAAATTCTGTCAGCCGGTCGCGGCGGCGCATTTCATCGAGCGCGTTCGCCGCATCGCCGACAGGCAACGGTGAATGCATCGGTCCCGTCGTGCCGTTAGGCAGGCCGTGCCGAACAGAATTCCGTAAGCTGCGAAGACAGCTTGCACGCTACTTGCGGCCCTCGGCGATTTCCGCAAGCCGGTCGGGATCGAGAACCGTCATGCGCTGTCGGCCGCTCTTCACAAGGCTCTGCTTCTGCCAGAGGCTCAGCATCCGGCTGACGGTGAAATAGGTCAGGCCGGCCATCTCGGCGAGGTCGCCGCGGGTGACCTCAAGGCCACGACAGTCGCGCTCTTCGCCGGGCTCAACATTCCGCTCTGGCAAACCTTCACCTTGTCGCCGGCGATTTCCTATGCGTTCGCGACCCGAGACAACGACGATACCTACAGGCTGCCGACGCGCCCGACCGTCGCCTATAACCCAGGCAACCCGACGGTGCTGCTGCCGAATGGCGCCGTGCCAACGCAGAGCACGAGTTACGCGCGCACCTACAATGGCTGGAGTCCGAGTCTGGCCCTGTCATACCGGCCGGACAATATCCAGACCTTCTTCGCAGCGGTCAGCCGCAGCTTCGAGCCGCCCACCCATGACGACCTCCTGGCGACCGTCAACGGCACACCGAATACCAGTCCGGGCCGGCCCAATCCGCCTCAACCCTTCGCGCCGTTTGCGGCATTCACGACCCCCGACCTGAAAGCGCAGACGGCAACGACGATCGAAGGCGGCTGGAGAGGGCGGACGGAGCGCTTCTCCTGGGATGCCGTCGTCTACCATTCATGGGTCGACAACGAGCTTCTCAGTCTGCGTGACGCGACCGGGGCCTCGCTCGGCGCGGTCAATGCCGACAGGACCACGCACTTCGGGATCGAACTCGGCGTCGGCGCGAAGCTGACGGACCGGCTCTCCGGGCGAGTTGCCTATACTTTCCAGGACTTCCGCTTCGATAATGATCCGGTGCGCAGCAACAACCGCCTTGCCGGTGCGCCGCCGCATCTCATCCATGCCCAGCTTCAATACCAGGCCACCGAAGCGTGGATGCTCCAGGGCGCGGTGCGCTGGAGCCCGGGGAGGGTGCCCTTCGACAATATGAATACCCTCTATGTCAATTCGTACGTGGTGGCGGATCTGCGCACCGAATACAAAATCAACAAGACATTCCGCGTGTTCGGGGAGATCACCAACCTGTTCAACGAGACCTATGCTTCATCGACACTGATCGTCGATCAGGCGCGTCCGGATCAAGCAGCGTTCCTCCCCGGCGATGGCCGCGGCTTCTACGCCGGCATCAAGGCGACATTCTAGCCGGGGAAGCGGGATGGCCGGCAAGGACTGAAAGAGCGAGGCTGCTCATGTTCGTCGCCGACATGTATCGCAACGATACGATGAGGGTGCCACCATGCTGAACCGCCGTGTCTTCCTCGCTTCTGTCGGCGCCGCAAGCCTGGTCCGGCCAGGTCCGGCTCTTTCAGCCGAGCCGTTCACGCTCTGGGGGCCGCCGGCGGCCCCGTCCGTCGTACTGGCGCAAGCGGTGGCGAGTGGCGATCTGAAACCGATCAGCGCATCGGCTGCATTCAAAGCCTGGCGAACGCCGGATGAGATGCGGGCGGGGTTGAGTTCCGGCACGATGCAGGCCGTCATCGTTCCGACCAATGTGGCGGCAAACCTGTACAACCGCGGGCTCGGCGTTCATCTGCTCAATGTGATGAGCCGCGGGCTTCTCCATATCGTCGCGGGCAGCGACGTGACGCGGATCGAGGATCTCGCCGGCAAGAAGATTGCCGTGCCGTTTCGCAATGACATGCCGGACTTCATTCTGCGCCGGCTGGTGGCGCGCGCCGGCATGAAGATCGGAACCGACCTTCAGTTCGATTATGCCGGAACGCCGCCCGAGGCGATGCAGATGCTGGTCGCCGGCCGTGTCGATGCCGCACTTCTGGCCGAGCCCGCTGCGACCGCCGCGATCCTGCGCGCGAAAGTCGGTTTCCAGACTTTCGTACGTGCCATCGACTGCCAGAAAGAATGGGCGAAGATCGTCGGCGGCAGCAGTTTCATCCCGCAGGCCGGCCTCGCCGTCACCCGCCCGTTCATTGAGAAGGTCGGGCCGGACGGGCTTCAGACGTTGCAGAATGCGTTGCAGGCGGCGGTGGAGTTCGTCATCGCCCATCCGTTGCGGGCGTCGCTCGCGTCCGCCACCGAACTGGGCTTGATGAGCCCGATCATCGCCGAGGCGATCCCGCACAGCAATCTCGCCGCGCTGCCATCCTCCTCGATCCGTGCCGACCTGGAGAAGTTCTTCTCCATCCTTTCCGAAGATGATCCGCGTATCATCGGCGGCAGGCTGCCGGACAGCGCGTTTTATGCGTTGTGAAGGCGTTGGCGCAGCGCTTCGCGTTTATCGGCTGGGCGGCTCGTTACGTCTGGTCGGCCTGGGCGGGAGCGGCCGGCCTGTTCTGCCTTGCGGCCGCATGGCAAGCCGGCCACGAATTCTACGGCTCCTTCATTTTGCCGTCGCCGCTTGAAACGCTTCAGACGCTGTCCGTCATCATCCATGAGCCGGCTTTCGTGCAGGCTGCGAAAGAGACCGCCGAGCGTTCCCTCGCGGGCTTCCTGCTGGCAGTTGGGTTCGGCACCACGGCGGGGGCGATCGCGGGCTACTCCTTCGCCGCCATGCGGCTGATGCGGCCGATCGTGACCGTCATTCTTGGCGTGCCGCCGATCGCCTGGATCGTGCTGGCGCTGATCTGGTTCGGATCGACGGGCGGGTCCGCCGTCATGACCGTGGTGGTCGCGGCGCTGCCGATCTCCTTTGCCGGGGGGCTGGAAGGCGTGGCGACGCGCGACCGGGCGCTCGATGCCATGGCCCGTTCGTTTGGTGCGGGAGGCTGGATGCGCTTTCGCACCGTGACGCTGCCGCACCTGATCTCGTATCTTTTCCCGGCCTGGACCACGACTGCGGGAACCGCGTGGAAGATCACGGTCATGGCCGAGCTTCTGTCCAATTCGGGCGGCATCGGCGGCGAACTTGCAACAGCGCGGGCGTTGTTCGATATCCCGCGCGTCATGGCCCTGATCGTGGCTGTTGTCGTGTTTGCCCTGGTCACCGAATATGTGCTCCTGCAACCGTTGCGCGACCGGCTCGAACGCTGGCGGGAAGCGGGTCTGCCCTGGGGGATCAAGCGATGAAGCTCGCGCTTGAAGGCGTCGGCCATTCCTTCCTCGGTCGCGCCGTGTTCGAGAATATCGATCTGTCGCTGCATGCCGGCGAAGTCGTGGCCCTGATTGGCCCTTCGGGCTGCGGCAAGACCACGGTGCTACAGATCGCCGCCGGCTTGATCGAGCCGCTGCGCGGTCGCGTGCGCCGCGCCTACCGGCGTCATGCCGTAGTCTTCCAGGAGCCGCGGCTGCTGCCATGGATGACCGCGCGCGACAACATCGCTTACGGTCTGCGCGCGGCCGGGGCGGCAAGAGGGCTGCGCAACGAAGCCGCCGAGCGGCGCGCGGCTGAGGTCGGCCTGCATCTTCGCGATCTCGACAAATATCCGGCGGAACTGTCCGGCGGCATGCGCCAGCGCGCGGCGGTGGCGCGCTCGCTCGCGGTCGATCCGGATATCGTGTTCTTCGACGAGCCTTTCACGGCCGTCGACGTCGGCCTGAAACGAGTGTTGCAGGATCTGGTCATCGAGGCCGCCGTGCGCGATCAGTTCTCCGCGCTGTTCGTCACTCACGATCTGTCGGAGGCTGTGCGTGTCGCGCATCGGCTCGTGGTGCTTGCCGGCGGCTCCGGAGGTCTGCTTGCAGACCGGCCGATCGAGGGCAGGCCGGGCACGCGCAGCGACCGCGAGATATTTGCGATCGTCGAAGCATGGTCGCAGGATGCCGAGTTTCGGGAACTGTTCGACGGCGCACGGGAGAGCGTGTCCTGACCAACGCTGGCCGAACCGGGGATGCTCCCGTCATCACAAGTCCCTGGCTGGTCGAGGGACTCCGGCTGTTCTTTCCCGTCGCTGCCGGTCTCGCCGTGCTGCTGCCGCTGGCCTGGATCGCCCTGTTCGCCTTCTCGCTGCCGTTCGCCGACAGCATCCCCGCGAGCCAATGGCATGCGCATGAGATGATCTTCGGCGTCTATGGCGCTGCCCTTGCGGGCTTCCTCACTTCCGCCGTGCCGGAATGGACCGACACCCGCCCGCGTCAGAGCCGCGCGCTCCTGGTTCTGTTCCTCCTCTGGCTGCCGGGGCGGCTCATCGGCTTTGTCGGCTTCGACGGATTGATGGGCATCGCGGCCGCCGCCGATCTGGCCTTCCTCGGCCTGCTGTTCTGGTATGTGCTGAGCGCCCTGATCGAACGCGGCAGCACGCGCCATTCGTCGTTCGCGGTGTGGGTCGGCCTGTTCTGGCTATTGGAGCTGGCCATCCGGCTGGCCTGGCTGGCCGATCTGACGGACCTTGCCGGCAGGCTGCTGCATGCGTCGCTGATGGTGTTCCTGATCTTCTTCTCGCTTGCCGTCGCGCGCATCAATGTGGTGGTCATCAATCTTGCGCTCGATCCGAGCGGCGAGACCACGCCCTATCGTCCGCATCCGGGCCGCCAGAATCTCACGGCCGGCCTCGTCGCCCTTTATACGTTGGCGGCGCTGGCGGCGCCGGCTTCGACCGTGCCGGCCTATCTGGCGCTCGCCGCTGCCGCGGCCTTCTTCGATCGCCTGGCGGAATGGTTCATCGGCGCGGCTGTCTTCCGGACCCATGTGCTGGCGCTGGCCGGCGCCAATCTGTTCGCCGGCGCGGGCTTCATGATCATCGGCCTCGCCGGGCTCCGTGCTCCGCTTTCGCCGACGACTGGCCTGCATGTCCTTTCCGTCGGCAGCCTCGGTCTGGCGGTGATGGGCGTGTTCATCATCGCAGGGCTGCGCCACACCGGGCGGCCGCTCGAGCTGCCCTGGCAGGCGCATGTGGCTGTGTTCCTCATGGCCGCTGCGGGCCTCGCAAGGGTGCTGCCGGAGATCGGGGTTGCGACATTTCTGTTCGGCGACCACTATATTTTGAGCGCGTCGCTCTGGTCGGTGGCTTTCGCAGTCTGGCTCCTCGGCTTTCTGCCGCTGCTGCGGCATCCGCTTCAGGGCGCGGATGGCTGTCATTGACGGGTGTGGGCGAGATGCCTGGACGAGATATCGTGAATCCTGCGATCCGTGCCGTACTCGTCGGCAAGTGCGCGCCGCTCGGGCGGCATGGCGTTCCCAGCGGCATTGACAAGCGGCCGGTGGACGCTGCTGTCGACGTGACCTTCACGGGGCTGTCCGGCGACGAGCAGGGCGACCGCAAGAATCATGGCGGTCCGGAGAAGGCGATCCATCACTATGCGTTCGATCACTATGCCGTCTGGCGCGGTGAGTTTCCGGCCCTTGTGTCCCGGCTCGCAGTGCCGGGCGCATTTGGCGAGAACATCTCCACCGAAGGAATGACAGAAGCCGACGTTTGCATCGGTGACGTCTATCGGATCGGCAGCGCGCTCCTTCAGGTTTCGCAGGGCCGTCAGCCGTGCTGGCGGCTCAATGAAAGATTCGACATGCCCGCCATGGCGCGGCAGGTGCAGGAGCGGGGCCGCACCGGCTGGTATTATCGCGTGATCGAGCAGGGCCGCATCGCCGCGGGCGACAGAATCCATCTGGTCGACCGTCCCGCTCCTCGATGGACGGTGAAGCGTATCCTCGACGTCCTTTACCGCGACACGCTGAATGCGGACGATCTCGTCCGGCTGTCCGCGCTTCCCCAATTGGCCGAGTCCTGGCGCAAGCTCTGTCGCGGGCGTCTCGAGCGGCACGCGGTTGAGGACTGGTCGCTCAGGCTGGAAACGCCGGAAGAAGCCCCGCGTTAACAGGCCGGAGCCGCGCCGGCGGTGATCCCATTTGCATCCGGCCCGGCGAGAGAACGGTTGCCGCCGCCTTGGGCCTTGTGCGTGTGGCTCAGGCGCTTTGGGCCGGATGCTGTTTTGCCTCGCCGATCAGCGCCATGATCTCCGCGCCGAGCAGCAGGTCGGAGACCTGGCCGAAATGCTGCGCCCGTCTGCGTCCCTCGCGGTCGATCAGCACAAGCGTCGGCGTTCCCTGCATCCGGTAGCTCGCCATGGTGCGCGGGATGGCGCCATCATCTCCCGGCGTGTCGATGCCCACCGGAAAACGGATGCGGTATTCGTGCAGAAAGGCCCGCAGCGAGACCGGCGTTTGCGCATCATGATGTTCGAACACGCTGTGCAGCCCGATGACGGCGACCTCGTCGCGGCTGAAGGTCTCGAATACCCGCGACGCTTGCGGCAGCCCGTGCGCGACGCAACCGGGACACAGCATCTGGAACGCCTCCATGACGACGACCCGGCCGCGCAACGCCTCCAGCGTCAGGGGCGCGGGGGCGTTCAGCCATGCGGTCGTCTCGATCGGCGGGGCAAGATCGGCGGTCTGATCCATCGTGATAACTCCGGCCGTGCGCGGCTCCGTCATGGGGCGGAACGGGCGGCGGCTCGCGTCGCCACCCGCGCCATCACTTGTTGATCCTGCCCGGCAGCCTGAGGTGGTCCGACGCCATGTCCTTGAACGCGGCGCTGTCATCGAACGGCACGCGGACAGTATATGCCATCATGCCGCTCCCTTCACGTCAGCGAGCGAGGCGCCGAAATTGATGTGATAGGGCTGCCCGTCGATGACGAGCGCGGGTACGGAGACGACGCCAGCCGCCTCGGCCTCGGCGATCCGGCCGGCCTGCTCGCCGAGATGGACGATCTCGACCGCATAATCGGCAGGGTTGAGCGCATGCGCGAGGCGCTGCTCCGCGTCCACGCAGACGGAGCATCCGGCGTGGTAGAAAACTGCTTTCTGTGCCATGATCTGTCGCTTCCTTTTCTTCCGGGAGAGGTTGCAATCCGAGCGCCTCGTTCGTTGCCGCGAACGGGGCGCTCACTCTTTCAAGCCGACGCCTGGGTGAAGCAGGCCCAGGTCTCACGCTGGGTCGCGGCATCGGCCTCGACGTGATCGCCGCAATCGAGCCGCAAGGCGGCGTTCCCGAAGGCGGCGTCCACGAAGGCGCAATGATGCGGCTTTGCCGCATCGGCATGCTGATAGGGGCGGAAGTGCTGGCATGTCGCGCACATGCGCTGGACGGGAATCGCGCCGCGCAGTTGCAGCGCGCGGATCATCTTCATGAGCGCCTTGAGAAGTACGTCCTGCTCGGCCGGGTCGAGATCGGCCGCCGCCTCCAACAGGGCGTCAGGCCAGACCGCCATCTCCGCCACGGCGTGCCTCGCTGCCGCACTGGCATGCAACTTCGCGGCGCGCCCGTCCTCCGGGTCGGGGCGTTTGCCGATATATCCCTTGCGCATCAGCGCCGCGACGGAGTCGCTCGCCGTCGGCTGGGTGACTGCGATTTCCGCCGCGAGCGCGCTGACCCGTGCCGGGCCGCGCCGGACCAGATGGACGAGAATCTGTGCCTGGGTCGGCGTCAGCCCGGTCGCCTCGGCCCGACTCCATGCATGCGCGCGCAGGAACAGACCGATCTTCGCCAAACCCGTCGCGATATGGTCGTGTGTCGCCATGGCTTTCCTCACAAAAACGATAAATAGGAGTCCTATGCGTGTCAATCACAGAAGACCGAGAGCCGTAGTGGACCCTCGGGTGCGGCTTTTGAACCCGGACAGAACGAGATTGAGCGAAGCGAGGCGACGATGTCGGCAGCCGACCAAAACAGGATGGAAGGATCGTCTCTTGACGCTGTGAAGCCGCGCCGCTTCCGCAACGTCACAGCTTTGCCATCGGCCGCGCGAGCGATGAGCGCATGGCCGCCGGTCAGACCAGCGGCGGTCATGCGCGTGGATGCCGTTTCCATCGGGCGGCCGCGCGGCGAGCGCTGCTCTGCGCGCCGGCTCAAGCGGCGAGCGGCGGCCGATCTCGGATGATGTCGGATGCCTTCTCGGCCATCATCAGCACGCAGGCGTTGATATGCGCCGAGACAAGGTCCGGCATCGCCGAGGCGTCCACCACCCGCAGGCCCTCGATGCCCTTCACCCGCATCTGCGGATCGAGCACCGCCTCGGGACCCGTGCCCATGGCGCAGGTGCCGCAGGGGTGATGCACCGTCACCGTGGTGCGCCGGATATAGGCGTCGATATCGGCGTCGCTGGTGACGCTCTCGCCCGGCGTGATTTCCGCCCCGCGATAGGGATCGAGCGCCTTGTGATGCGCGATCTCGCGGCCGATGCGAAAGCCCTGGCGCAGGGTCGCGATGTCGCCCGGCGCGGAGAAGAAGTTGAAATGCAGCCGCGGCGGCGCCAGCGGGTCCGCCGAGCGCAGCAGCACCTCGCCGCGGCTCTCCGGATGCAGGATCGCCGGGCGGATGCCGAAGGCGTCGGCATAAGGCTTCCTGATGCCGGGGAACCACAGGCCGGCGTCGGCCGGCGAGATTGGCAACATGAATTCGACATCCGGCACGGCAAGTTCGGGCCGGGTCTTGATGAAGCCGAGCAGGCCGCTGGGAATCGTGGTGGCGAAGCCGGTGCCGAACAGATAGGCGCGCAGCATGTTGAAGGCCATGCGGTCGAACCGCATCTCGCGGTGGAATTCGCCCGGAGACTTGCGGCGATAGAGATTCATGACCGCGAGATGGTCCTGAAGATTGCGGCCAACCGGCAGGTCCGCGACCACGTCGATGCCCATGTCCCGCAGATGGTCCGCCGGCCCGATGCCGGAGAGCATCAGCAGTTGCGGCGTGTTGAACGTGCCGACGGAGAGGATCACCTCGCGGTCCGCCAGCGCCTCGAAACGGTCGCCAGAACCGCGGACATATTCGACGCCGACGACATGGGAGCCGCGCCGCAGCAGGCGGGTGGCGTGCGCTCCCGTCACCAGCGTGAGGTTGGGGCGGCGCAGCGCGGGCTTGAGATAGGCTGTCGCGGCGGAGGAGCGGCGGCCGTTGCGGATGGTGTATTCGCTGCGGCCGAAGCCGGTCGGGTCACCGTTCGAAGGGGCGGGGTTTTCCGGATAGCCGCTCGCGGCGGCGGCTTCGATCCAGGCATCGTAGATCGGGTCTTTCACCTTCGCCCGCTGCACGCCGACGGGGCCTTCGCCGCCGCGCACGGTGCTGGCGCCGTCCTCCCAGGTTTCGGTCCGCCGGAAATAGGGCAGCACGTCGCTATAGGACCAGCCCAGCGCGCCTTTCTGCGCCCAGCGGTCATAGTCGCCGGCCGCGCCGCGGCTGTATCCCATCACGTTGATGGAGGAGGAGCCGCCGATGATCTTGCCGCGCATGGCTTCGATGCTGCGGCCGCCGAGGCTGGGTTCGTGCTCCGTCTCGTAGCCCCAGTCGTGCATCCGGTATTGATGCAGCTTGCCGAGCCCGAGCGGGATGTGGATCAGCGGGTTGCGATCACGCCCGCCGGCTTCCAGCAGCAGCACGCGGATGGCGGGGTTCTCGGTCAGGCGGTTCGCGAGCACGCAGCCGGCCGAGCCGGCTCCGACGATGATGTAATCATATCCCGCAGCCGCCATGCGCGCCCCCCAATGGTTTTTCTATCGTTGTCCCGTGCAGGGATACACGGAATGGCCCGCCTCGGAAACACACCGCCGCGGGCAGGCCGCGCATCTGCGGCGCTTCGCCGCCGGCAATCAGTGCCGCGCGCGTTTCTTCATTCGCACGCAGATGATCTGAGCCCGATGCGGAGCCTTACAGCGAAATGGCGCCGGCCGTCTTTCGTGAAAGCGGAATGCGCCATTGCGCATACCTGAAGGGGCGTGCGTGGCGGACGGGCGGAGGGGCGATACCTTGCCCGCCCGCCCGGTCCTGGATGCACGCCGTCAGACACGCGTCAGACGCGTTTCAATCCTGCGGCGGCAGGTTGAGGTCCGCCACGACCTTCTTGAAGCGGTCGACTTCAGCCGCGAAAGCCTTGGCGAATTCCTCAGGCGAGGAGCCGACCGGATCGCTGCCGAACTTCTTCAGCATGTCCTGTGCTTCCCTGGTCTCCAGCGCGGTGCGGGCAATGCTGTTCAGCTTGGCGACCACGTCCTTCGGCGTCGAGGCCGGGACGAACCAGCCCTGCCAGCTCGTCGAGAGGAAGCCGGGGAACATCTCGGCCACGGCCGGGGTGTCGGGGAAGGTCGGGTTGCGCTTCGCCCCCGTCACCGCCAGCGCCTTGAGCGCGCCGGACTGGATATGCGGCAGCGCCGTGGAAAGCGGCGTGACGGCCAGTTCGATATCGCCGGCGAGCAGGCTGTTGAACAGCGGCGCATCGCCCTTGAACGGGATATGCACGATGTCGAGCCCGGCCTGGGACTTCAGCATTTCCATGGTGAGATGCTGGGGATTGCCGACGCCGCCGGAGCCGAAGTTGAGCGCGCCGGGCTTGGCCTTGGCGCGGTCGATGAGGTCCTTCAGCGAATTGATGCCGGTCTTGGCGCCGGCGATGATGATGAGCGGCGAGGCGGTGAGTTGCGTCACCGGCGTCAGGTCCTTCACCGGGTCGAACGGCAGCTTGCGGTAGAGCGCAGGGCTGAGCGCCAGAGCGTTGACCGTCTGGAGAATGGTGTAGCCGTCCCCGTCCGACTTCGCGACATGGTCGGAGCCGATATTGCCCGCCGCGCCGCCGCGATTGTCCACGAAGAATGTCTGCTTGGTCTGCTCGCTGGCCTTCAGCGCCAGCAGCCGCGCCACGACATCGGTTGCGCCGCCGGCCGGGAAGGGCACGACGATGCGGACGTTGCGGTCCGGAAAGGTGTCTGCGGCCAGAGCGGGAGCCGCGAAGGCGGCGAGGATGGCGGCAGCGGCGACGATGCGCTTCATATGAGGTTCCCCCTGTCGAAATGGCATGGCCGATTATAGGACAACCGGCGCATTGTCATATACCCCGTGCCGGGCGCTGTCCGGCCTTTCTGCCCACGGGCTTCATCTTGCCGCAAGGCTGCCCTGCGCGGGACCGGTTCGATGCGCGCGAAGCTCGCCTCGCGGATGCTGGCCCGCTATAAGGCCGCCACGAAGGATTAAGAGAGCCGGAGCTGCGACATGACCACGAAACCGATGATGAAGCTCGGCCTGTTCATCGAAGGTGGCGGCCACCACATGGCGGCCTGGCGGCATCCGGGCGTGGCCGCCAGCGGCCGCATCCGCATCGAAAGCTTCATGGAAGCAGCGCGGACGGCGGAACAGGCCAAGATGGACATGGTGTTCACGGCGGACACCAATGCCTCCTTCGGCGCGGACGACCTGTTCTACTGGAGCCACAGCAGCGCGGCCTCGCGGCTGGAGCCGCTGACGATGCTGGCGGCGCTGTCGGCGGTGACGCAGCATATCGGCCTCGTCGCGACCATGTCCACGACCTATGCCGAGCCGTTCAGCGTCGCACGTTTCTTCGCTTCGCTCGACATGATCAGCGGCGGCCGCGCCGGCTGGAATCTGGTGACGTCGCTCAGCGATGCCGAGGCCAAGAATTTCGGCAAGGAGACCCATGCCGCCCATGCCGACCGCTATGCCCGCGCGCGGGAATTCGCGCAGGTGGTGCTCGGGCTGTGGGACACCTGGGAAGACGACGCCATGCGCTACGACAAGGCGGCGGGCGTCTATTTCGATGCCGACAAGCTGCATTACCTGAATCACAAGGGCGCGCATTTCTCCGTGCGCGGCCCGCTGATGATCCAGCGCTCGCCGCAGGGACACCCGGTCGTGGTGCAGGCCGGCGGCTCGGAGGACGGCCGCCAGCTCGCCGCTGAGACGGCGGAAGTGATCTTCACGGTGCAGCAGGAACTGAACGCCGCGCGGGAGTTCTATGCCGACGTCAAGGCGCGGACGGAGAAGGCCGGCCGCACGGCGGACGCCATCAAGGTGCTGCCTGGCGTGATGCCGGTGGTCGGCGCGACACGGGCGGAGGCGCAGGCGAAATACGACGAGTTGCAGGAACTCATTCTGCCGGAGATCGGCGTGCGCCAGCTTTCCAGCTATTTCAACATGGACCTCTCGCAGTTCCCGCTCGACGGTCCCGTGCCGGAGCCGCAGGCGACCAACGCCGAACAGGGACGCATCAAGCTGATGTATGGCCTTGCCCAGCGCGAGAATCTCACCATCCGCCAGCTCTATCAGCGCGTCATCGGCCAGCGCGCCCATCAGGTGCTGATCGGCACCGCGACGGATATCGCGGATGTGTTCCAGGCGTGGTTCGAGGGCGGCGCCTGCGACGGCTTCAACGTCCTTCCGCCGACATTCCCGCGCGACCTCACCGATTTCTGTGAGAGCGTCATTCCCGAGTTGCAGCGGCGCGGCCTGTTCCGCACCGAATACGAAGGCGCGACCCTGCGGGAGAATCTCGGGCTGCCCTATCCGGTGAACCGCCATGCTGCTGCGCGGGACGCCGGCTGAAACTCCCAAGGCGGTTGCTTCACCGCCGGTTGCTCCACTGCCGATTTCTGCGCCATAGCGTTTTCAGCCTGCCGCGTTTCATCATTCTCGAAGGACAATCACATGCGCTCCGTTCTCTACGCCACTCTTGCCCGGGCCGACCTCGTGAAAAAGCTGGGTGCGATCCTCGGAGACGATCTTGCCGTGGTCGATGATGCGGATGCGCTGGCGGCGGCGATGCCGGAGGCGGAGGCGCTGTTCGTCGGCGACATGCTGCTGGTCGGCAAGGCGGCCGATGCGGTTTATCAGAACGGCGGCAAGCTGAAGTGGATACAGATCCTCACGGCGGGCTATGACAACGTCAAGAAGCGCGGCGCCCCGAACGGCGCGCAGGTCACCAATGTCGGCGATGCGCTGGCGCCGGGCGTCGGCCTCCACGCCCTGTCTCTGCTGCTGACGTTGCAGCGCCAGGTGCCGGCCTATGTGAAGAACCAGGACAATCACGGCTGGGACCGCAGCGCCGCCGCCAAGATGACGACGCCGATCGGCCAGACCGCGGTGGTGCTCGGCTTCGGCCATATCGGCCGCGAGATCGCGCGGCTGATGCGCGCGCTCGGCTCCCATGTGATCGGCGTGTCGCGGACCGGCGCGGCGGAAGCCAGCGCGGACGAGATGCTGCCGTTCAGCCGCATCGGGGAAGCGGTCGGCCGGGCCGATTCGATCTTCGTCTCGCTGCCGCTCGACGCGGCGACGCATCACCTGTTCAACGCGTCGCTGCTCTCCCAATGCAGGAAGAACGCGGTGCTGGTGAACATCGCCCGCGGCGGGCTGATCGACCAGATCGCGCTGACGGACGCGCTGAAGGCCGGCACCATCGCCGGCGCGGCCCTCGATGTCACCGATCCCGAGCCGCTGCCGCCGGAGCATCCGCTCTGGGACGCGCCCAATCTCTACATTTCGCCCCATTGCGCGGGCGCGGCCGGCGCGCTGACGACGGAGCGGATTTCCGACAAGGCCGCCGAAAATCTCAAGCGGTATATCGCCGGCGAAGCGCTGGCGGATGTGGTGAAGCTGTAGCCTGACGGGCCCTGCTGCCCGCAGGTTGGCTCCCGCAGCTGCGGGACCCTGCCCTGATCATGTGAGCGGGGCAGCCACCGCGACGGAATCGCATCGTCCCTCATCCGATCCGACCTCTTGCGGGGCGGGGCGGGCATTGCGCCGTCCCGTCTTTTGCCGCTGCGTCCGCCGCCGGAACATGCGGTTCCGGCAGCCCGGGGGGCGTTCGCCGGGCGTGGGAGCCGCCGGAGTCCGGCCGGACAGCGGAATATCTCAATTATGCTCTTGCAACCTAGTCGCAAATTAATGTTTGATGGGCGAGCGTTCAAAATGGAATGGAATGCGTTTGCATATGCGGAGAACGGGAATGGAACCAGCCGGAGGCCCTGCGGTCGCGCGCTTCTGTCAGAGCCGACGCAAGGCGATGTCCGGCGCCATCCTTCTCGGCCTGTCGCTGGCGCTCGGCCTGCCGGCGGGGCCGCAGGCCGCGTTGGCCGAGCAGGCGGCCGATAGCCGCTTCCGCGCCGCGACCACCTTCACGGTGATCCAGGATATCGCCCAGAATGTCGCGGGCGACCGCGCCTTGGTCGAGTCCATCACCAAGCCGGGCGCGGAGATCCACGACTACCAGCCGACACCGCAGGACCTCGTGCGGACGCAGCACGCCAAGCTGGTGTTCTGGAACGGCCTGAACCTGGAGCGCTGGTTCGAGCGGTTTTTCGAAAGCCTGAAGGATGTGCCCGGCGTGGTCGTCACCGAGGGCATCGTGCCCATGGGCATTGCCGAGGGCGCCTATCGCGGCAAGCCGAATCCCCATGCCTGGATGTCGCCGACCAACGCGCTGGTCTATGTCGACAACATCGCCAAAGCCTTCGCCGCGCACGATCCCGCCAATGCGGAGGTTTATCGCCGCAACGCGGACAGCTATGCCGCGAAGATCAAGGCCCTCGATGCGCCGCTGCGCGCCCGTCTTGCCGCCATTCCCGAGGACCAGCGCTGGCTCGTGACCAGCGAGGGGGCCTTCAGCTATCTCGCTCGCGATTACGGGTTCCGCGAAGCCTATCTTTGGCCGATCAATGCCGACGAGCAGGGCACGCCCAGGCAGGTCCGCGCCGTGATCGACCTCGTGCGCGAGAACAATATTCCGGTGGTCTTCAGCGAGAGCACGATCTCGGACCGCGCGGCGAAGCAGGTCGCGCGCGAGACCGGCGCGCGCTATGGCGGCGTGCTCTATGTGGACTCCCTCAGCGCGGCCGGCGGGCCGGTGCCGACCTATCTCGACCTGCTGCGGGTGACGGTAGACACCATCGCCAAGGGTTTCGGGAAATAGGCGGATGGTAGCCGGGCCTTTCAAGCGAAGCGGACACGGCTGATGCAGGAAAACGAGTCAGAACAAAGCTCTGGAGTCCCGGCTTTGATTTCATCGAAGTCGAAAGGATTCTAAGAGTGATGCTGGAAAGCCCGACACGACCAACCTCCCGCAGGAGCGGCAGCGGCCCATGGACGCGCAGGTGACGGCACCATCCGAGGCAGGACGCACGCTGGAGGGACATGGCGCCCCTCCCGCCAGCATCAGCGTCCGTAACCTCACCGTCACTTACGGCAACGGCTTCACCGCCGTGCGCGATGCCTCGTTCGAGCTGGGCGCGGGCACCATCTGCGCGCTGGTCGGCGTGAACGGCAGCGGCAAGTCCACGATCTTCAAGTCGATCATGGGGCTGGTGCGGCCGGCGCGGGGGCAGGTGCGCCTGTGCGGCCTGCCGGTGGACGCCGCGGTGAAGCGCAACCTCGTCGCCTATGTGCCGCAGACCGAGGAGGTCGACTGGAATTTTCCCGTTCTGGTCGAGACCGTGGTGATGATGGGCCGTTACGGCCACATGAATTTCCTGCGCATCCCCGGCCGGGAGGACCACCGCAAGGTGGACGCCGCGCTGGAGCGCGTCGGCATGAGCGCCTATCGCCATCGCCAGATCGGCGAACTTTCCGGCGGGCAGAAGAAGCGCGTGTTCCTCGCCCGGGCGCTGGCGCAGGAAGGGCGGATCATCCTGCTGGACGAGCCTTTCACCGGCGTGGACGTCAAGACCGAATCCGCCATCGTTGCGCTGCTGCGCGAGTTGCGCGCGGCCGGCCACCTCATGCTGGTTTCCACGCATAATCTCGGCAGCGTGCCGCATTTCTGCGACCGGGTCGTGCTGCTCGACCGCACGGTGCTGGCGGCGGGGCCGACAGCGGAGACTTTCACACAGGCCAATCTGGAGCGCGCCTTCGGCGGCGTGCTGCGCAACTTCCAGCTTGGCGGCGCGGCGCTGCATGACGACGACGACGCCCGCAGCGTGACGGTGCTGACCGACGACGAGCGGCCGCTGGTGTTCTATGGCGACCGCCACAGCACCCACAGCCCCGACGAGCACAAGGACGACGACGAGACGGAAGGCCGCTGACATGGGCGAGGGGCTGTCCGAACTCGCGGTGCCGTTCAGCTATGGCTATATGCTGCGGGCGATGTGGGTCAGCGCGCTGGTCGGCGGCGTCTGCGCGTTCCTGTCGGCCTATCTGATGCTCAAGGGCTGGTCGCTCATGGGCGACGCGCTGGCGCATTCCATCGTGCCCGGCGTGGCGGCGGCCGCCATCATGGGCGCGCCTTTCGCCGTCGGGGCCTTCTTGGCCGGCATCCTCGCCTCGCTCGCCATGTACTTCGTCAAGCAGCAGTCGCGGCTACGGGAGGATGCCGTGATCGGCCTCGTCTTCACCGCGCTGTTCGCGCTCGGCCTGCTGATGGCGTCGCTCTGGCCGCAGTCCGTCAGCATCCAGACCATCGTGCTCGGCAACATCCTTGCCATCGCGGACGAGGACGTGACGCAGGTCGCGATCATCTCCGGGATCTCCCTCGCGGTGCTGCTGCTGCTGTGGAAGGACCTGATGGCGACCTTCTTCGACGAGAGCCACGCGCGCGCCATCGGCATCCGCACCGGGTTGCTCAAGGGCGTGTTCTTCGTGCTGCTCAGTGCCTGCACGGTGGCGGCATTGCAGACGGTGGGGGCCTGCCTCGTCATCGCCATGGTGGTGACGCCCGGCGCGACCGCTTATCTCCTGACGGACCGGTTCGGCCGGCTGATCGCCATCAGCGTCGCGGTCGGGGCCGGAACCAGCTTCGTCGGGGCTTACCTGAGTTATTTTCTCGATGGCGCGACCGGAGGCGTCATCGTCACGCTGCAAACGCTGGTCTTCCTCGCGGCGTTCTTCCTCGCGCCGAAACACGGCATGCTCGCCGCGCGGCGCCGCAGCCGGGCGGGCACGGCCGAGGGCGCGGCGGAAAGCGCGACAGGAGAAGCCGCATGAGCACGGTAATATGAGCGCGGTTTTCGCCGTCTTCGCGGAGCCGCTGGCTTATCCCTTCATGCAGCGGGCGCTGGTCGTCGCCGTGCTGGTGGCGGCGGTCTGCGCGGTGCTGTCCTGTTATCTCGTGCTCAAGGGCTGGTCGCTGATGGGGGACGCGATCTCCCATGCGGTGCTGCCGGGCATCGTGGTGTCCTATGTGGTCGGCCTGCCGCTGGCGGTGGGCGCTTTTGCCGCGGGCCTCTCCTGCGCGCTGTTCACCGGCTATCTGAAGGAGAACAGCCGCGTGAAGGAGGACACGGTGCTGGGCATCGTGTTCTCCGGCATGTTCGGCTTCGGACTCGTGCTGTTCTCCCGCGTCGAGAGCGACCAGCATCTCATGCACATCCTGTTCGGGGATGTTCTTGGCGTCACGACGCGCGATCTGGTCGAAACCGCTGTCGTGGCCGGCGGCACGCTGGCGGTGACGCTGCTGAAGCGGCGCGACCTGCTGCTGTATTGCTTCGATCCCAACCACGCCCGGTCAATCGGCCTGCCGGTGCGGGTGCTGCATTATGGCCTCCTGGTGCTGCTGTCGCTGACCATCGTCGCCTCGCTCAAGGCCGTCGGCATCATCCTCGTCATCGCGATGCTGATCGCGCCGGGCGCGACGGCCTATCTGCTCACCGACAGTTTCGAGCGCATGCTCGCCATCGCGGTGGCGGTGGCGGTCGGCTCCGCGGTGCTGGGCACGATCATCAGCTTTCATCTGGACGGGGCGACCGGAGCCTGCATCGTTCTGGTCCAGGCCATGGTTTTCGTAACGGCGTTTCTGTTCGCGCCGCGCCGCGGCCTGCTGCGCTCCCGCCCAACCGATGTGGCGGGGCAGGGCGGCATCTGGCCTGCGGCGTGAGGGGATGCGAACCGACCCGGCGGATGGCGCGCCGTCAGGACTCAGTAATTCCGATGCCGCGGTCGTCCAGCATCTTCTGACCTTTATCGGTCAGGCGATATTCGGCCGCGAAACCGGCTCGCGCTTCCTCCACGACCGCGACCAGACCTTCCGCGATCAGTGCCTGCAACTCGTCGCGCTTGCGGGCGTTGAGGCGGGTGCCCGCCGTCTGGGCGATGTCGCACATCATCGAGATTTCTTCGTCGTTCAGATTTTGCACGGTCATCGCACGTTCCGCTCCGTGGCTTATTCGCCGATAACCGGAAGCCGGCCGAATCGGTTCCACCCCGTAGCCAGGCTATTGAAGTTGCTTGGAAAACCGCGCAGAGATAGCGGAGTGCGACGGGGGATGAAGGGCCGCAATGCTGGACAAACTGGAAGCGATGCTGGCGCTGGCGCGGGAGCAGCATTTCGGCCGCGCGGCCGAAGCCTGCCGCATCAGCCAGCCGACGCTCTCGGCCAACATCAAGCAGCTTGAGGAAACCTTCGGCGTGCTGCTGGTCAAGCGCGGCTCGCGCTTCCAGGGCTTCACGACCGAGGGCGAGCATGTGCTGGAATGGGCCCGGCGCATCGTCGGCGACGCCCGCGCCATGCGCCAGGACATCGAGGCGCTGAAACACGGCCTTGCCGGCCATATCCGCCTTGCCGCGATCCCGACCGCGCTGGCGATGACGGCGATGCTGACGACGCCCTATCGCGCCAAGCATCCCAACGTGCGCTTCAGCATCGTCTCCCGCACCTCCATCGAGGTGCTGAACATGCTGGAGAATCTCGAAGCCGACGCCGGCCTGACCTATCTCGATAACGAGCCGCTCGGGCGGGTTTTCGGCGTCCCACTTTATTTCGAGGAATATCGCCTGCTCACGTCCGCCAGCGGCCTGCTGGGCGACCGCGAGGAAGTGACATGGGCCGAGGTCGGCGCCGTGCCGCTGTGCCTGCTGACACCGGATATGCAGAATCGCCGCATCATCGACGATATGCTGCGCCGCGCCGGCACTGAGCCCGCGCCGATGCTGGAATCCAACTCCGTCATCGTGCTGTTCGCCCATGTGCGCACCGGCCAATGGGCCAGCATCATGCCCGCCAAGCTGGCCGAGACGCTGGGCCTGACCGACAGCGTCCGCTCCATCCCCATTGTCGATCCGGTCGCGCGCCACGCCATCGGCCTCGTCGTGCCGAACCGGGAGCAGACGACGCCGCTGATCAAGGCGCTGGTCGCGGAGGCGCGGGATGTCGCAGTGCGGCTGGGCGCCTGACCCGGACTCGTGTCCGACTTATATTGACAAAATTCCTATAATAGATTATTATCCTATATCTTGCTGCATGAGGCAGCGAGCGGGCTGCGAGTGGCTGTTTGACATCGTGAATCCGAAACCTCTCCGCCCTCCGGCCGGCGTGGGCAGATTGATCGGGAATCCCGATCACTACATTCTGTATTTCTTATTGATCCTCAGCCGTTTCAGGCCCACATCCATATCGTTCTAAATACATGATGGTTGTGTGCCGTGCCTGCCAATGAACCATGGAGCGCCGATCGCGCTCGGGAAATCATTTCCGGCCATCACGGCCGGGAGGGAGCGACCCTGCCGATCCTGCATGAGATGCAGGAGGCGTTCGGCCATGTGCCGGAAGCGGCAGTGCCGATGATCGCGGATGCGCTGAACCTGTCCCGCGCCGAAGTCTATGGCGTCGTCACCTTCTATCATGATTTCCGGCGTCAACCGGCCGGCCGGCATGTCGTGAAACTGTGCCGCGCCGAAGCCTGCCAGGCCGCCGGCGGCGATGCGCTGGCCGCCCGCGCCGAGGCAGCTCTCGGCATTGCGCTGGGCGAGACCAGCGGCGACGGCGCGACCACGCTGGAAGCGACCTATTGCCTCGGGCTCTGCGCCGTCGCGCCTGCGGCCATGATCGATGGCAAGCTCTGCGGACGGCTGGACGAGACCCGGCTCGATGCCCTGATCGCGGAGGCGCGCCGATGACGCTCCGTCTGTTCATTCCCCGCGACGCGGGCGCGCTGGCGGTCGGGGCCGATGAGGTGGCCGCCGCGCTGAATCAGGTCGCCCGGCAGCGCGGCCTGCCGCTGGAGATCGTCCGCACCGGCTCGCGCGGGCTCTACTGGCTCGAACCCATGGTGGAAGCGGCGACGCCGTCCGGCCGCATCGCCTATGGCCCGGTGACGGTGGCGGACGCACCTGCGCTGCTCGACGCGATGACGGCGGATCATAACCACGCCCTGTGCCTCGGCCCGGTCGAGGACATCGCCTGGCTCAAGCGCCAGACCCGTCTCACCTTCGCGCGCTGCGGCATCATCGATCCGCGCTCGCTGGAGGATTACAAGGCTCACGGCGGCTATAAGGGCCTCGAACGCGCGCTGTCCCTCGGCCCGGAGGCGACGCTGGACGAGGTGAAGAATTCCGGCCTGCGCGGCCGCGGCGGCGCGGGCTTTCCGACCGGCGTGAAGTGGGGAACTGTCGCGCTCGCCAGGGCCGATCAGAAATACATCGTCTGCAACGCCGACGAGGGCGACAGCGGCACCTTCGCCGACCGCATGATCATGGAAGGCGATCCCTTCGTCCTGATCGAGGGCATGACCATCGCCGGCATCGCGGTGGGGGCCACGAAGGGCTATGTCTATATCCGCTCCGAATATCCCCATGCGGTGACGGCGATGAATGCCGCCATCGCGGCAGCGCGGCGCGGCGGGATGCTGGGCGCGAAGGTCGGCGGCTCGGCTTACGCCTTCGATATGGAAGTGCGGGTCGGGGCGGGCGCTTACGTTTGCGGCGAGGAAACCTCGCTGCTGGAGAGCCTCGAAGGCCGGCGCGGCATCGTCCGCGCCAAGCCGCCGTTGCCGGCGCACAAGGGGCTGTTCGGCAAGCCGACCGTCATCAACAACGTCATCTCGCTGGCCTCCGTGCCATGGATCATGGCCGAGGGCGGGAAAGCCTATCAGGACTTCGGCATGGGCCGCTCGCGCGGCACGATGCCGATCCAGCTTGCGGGCAATGTGAAACACGGCGGCCTGTTTGAGACCGCATTCGGCGTCACCCTGGGCGAACTGGTGGACGAGATCGGCGGCGGCACGGCCTCCGGTCGGCCGGTGCGTGCCGTGCAGGTCGGCGGGCCGCTGGGTGCGTATTTCCCCCGCGCGCTGTTCGATACGCCGTTCGACTATGAGGCTTTCGCCGCGCGCGACGGACTGATCGGCCATGGCGGCATCGTGGTGTTCGACGACAGCGTGGACATGGCGAAACAGGCCCGCTTCGCCATGGAATTCTGCGCCATCGAGTCCTGCGGCAAGTGCACGCCCTGCCGCATCGGCTCCACCCGCGGGGTCGAGACGGTGAACCGCATCATCGCCGGGGAGGACCGCGCCGCCAATCTGGCGGTGCTGGAGGACCTCTGCAACACCATGAAGTTTGGATCCCTTTGCGCCCTCGGCGGGTTTACGCCCTATCCGGTGATGAGCGCCCTGACTCATTTCCCGGAAGATTTCGGTGCGCCGCCGCACCGGCTTCAGGCTGCTGAATAAGGTTGAGGAGACCGGCCATGTCTCTCGTTCATGAAATCGATTACGGCACGCCGCGGGCGAACGCCGAAACCATGGTCGAACTCACCATCGACGGCATGGCGGTGAGCGTGCCGGAAGGCACCTCGATCATGCGCGCGGCGATGGAATACGGCACGCAGATTCCCAAGCTCTGCGCCACCGACATGATGGATGCCTTCGGCTCCTGCCGGCTCTGCCTCGTCGAGATTGAGGGCCGCGCCGGCACGCCGGCGTCCTGCACCACGCCGGTCGGCCCCGGCATGGTGGTTCATACCCAGACGGACCGCCTCAAGCGCCTGCGCAAGGGCGTGATGGAACTGTATATTTCCGATCATCCGCTGGACTGCCTGACCTGCGCCGCCAACGGCGATTGCGAATTGCAGGACATGGCCGGCGCGGTCGGCCTGCGCGAGGTGCGCTATGGCTACGAGGGCGAGAACCACGTCTTCGCGAAAGCCGATGGTGTCGCCAACGCCAACTGGATGCCGAAGGACGAGTCGAATCCGTATTTCACCTACGACCCGTCCAAATGCATCGTCTGCTCGCGCTGCGTGCGCGCCTGCGAGGAAGTGCAGGGCACCTTCGCGCTGACCATTTCCGGACGCGGCTTCGACAGCCGCGTCTCGCCCGGCATGCAGGAGGATTTTCTCGCGTCGGAATGCGTTTCCTGCGGCGCCTGCGTGCAGGCCTGTCCGACCGCGACGCTGATCGAGAAGAGCGTCATCGAGATCGGCCAGCCGGAGCATTCCGTCGTGACGACCTGCGCCTATTGCGGCGTCGGCTGCGCTTTCAAGGTGGAGATGCGCGGCACGGAAGTCGTGCGCATGATGCCGTACAAGGACGGCAAGGCCAATCGCGGCCACTCCTGCGTCAAGGGCCGTTTTGCCTGGGGCTATACCAACCACAGGGAACGCATCCTCAATCCGATGATTCGCGAGAAGGTCTCCGACCCGTGGCGCGAAGTGTCGTGGGAAGAGGCGATCGGCCGTGTCGCGTCCGAATTCAGGCGGCTTCAGGAGACCTATGGCCGCGGCTCGATCGGCGGCATCACGTCCTCGCGCTGCACCAATGAGGAGGTCTTCGTCCTCCAGAAGCTGATCCGCGGCGGCTTCGGCAACAACAACGTCGACACCTGCGCGCGGGTCTGCCATTCGCCGACCGGCTATGGCCTCAGCCAGACCTTCGGCACCTCCGCGGGCACCCAGGATTTCGATTCCATCGAGCAGACCGACGTGGTGCTGCTGATCGGCGCGAATCCGACCGACGCCCATCCGGTCTTCGCCTCGCGGATGAAGAAGCGGCTGCGCGAAGGCGCGAAGATCATCGTCGTCGATCCGCGCAGGATCGATCTCGTGCGCTCGCCCCATGTCGAGGCGGCGCACCACCTGCCGCTGCTGCCGGGCACCAATGTCGCGATGCTCACGGCGCTGGCTCACGTCATCGTCACCGAAGGGCTCGTCAACGAGGACTTCGTGCGCGAGCGCTGCGACTGGGACGAGTTCCAGGACTGGGCGGCTTTCGTGGCCGATCCGAAGAACAGCCCGGAAGCGGTCGCCATGCTTGCCGGCGTGCCGGCGGCGGACATCCGCGGCGCGGCGCGGCTCTTCGCCACCGGCGGCAACGGTGCGATCTACTACGGTCTCGGCGTCACCGAGCACAGCCAGGGTTCGACTGCGGTGATGGCGCTCGCCAATCTCGCCATGGCGACCGGCAACATCGGCCGGCCCGGCGTCGGCGTGAATCCGCTGCGCGGCCAGAACAACGTGCAGGGCTCCTGCGACATGGGTTCGTTCCCCCACGAACTCTCCGGCTATCGCCACATCTCCGGCGATGCGACGCGGGCGATGTTCGAGTCGCTCTGGGGCGTGACGCTGGACAAGGCGCCGGGCCTGCGCATTCCCAACATGCTGGATGCGGCCGTCTCCGGCTCCTTCAAGGGTCTTTTCGTGCAGGGCGAGGATATCCTGCAATCCGACCCCGACACCAAGCATGTCGCGGCCGGGCTCGCGGCGATGGAATGCGTCGTCGTGCAAGACCTGTTCCTGAACGAGACGGCGAATTACGCCCATATCTTCCTGCCGGGCTCGACCTTCCTTGAGAAGGACGGGACCTTCACCAATGCCGAGCGGCGCATCCAGCGCGTGCGCAAGGTGATGCCCTCCAAGTCCGGCAAGACGGATCTGGAAATCGTTCTCGATGTCGCGCGGGCGATGGGCTTCCCGATGGACTATGGCCATGCGTCCGAGGTCATGGACGAGATCGCGGCGCTGACGCCGACCTTCGCCGGCGTGTCCTATGCCAAGCTGGACGAGATGGGCTCGGTGCAGTGGCCCTGCAACGAGAAGGCTCCTGCCGGCAGCCCGGTGATGCATATCGACGGCTTCGTGCGCGGCAAGGGCAAGTTCATCATCACCGAATATGTCGCGACCGACGAGCGCACCGGGCCGCGCTTCCCGCTGCTGCTCACCACCGGCCGCATCCTCAGCCAATACAATGTCGGCGCGCAGACGCGGCGCACCGACAATATGGCCTGGCATGAGGAGGACCGGCTCGAAATCCATCCCCACGACGCCGAGCAGCGCGGCGTGCGGGACGGCGACTGGGTGAAGCTCGCGAGCCGCGCCGGCGAGACCACCCTGCGGGCGCTGGTCACCGAGCGTGTCGCGCCGGGCGTGGTCTATACCACCTTCCACCACCCCGGCACGCAGGCCAATGTCATCACCACGGACTTCTCCGACTGGGCGACCAACTGTCCCGAATACAAGGTGACGGCGGTGCAGATCGCGCCGTCCAACGGCCCGACCCAGTGGCAGGAGGATTACGAGGCGCAGGCGCGCAACAGCCGGCGCATCCTGCCGGTGGTCGAAGCGGCGGAGTAGCCGGAATGGACAGGCCGGACGATGCTGCTTCGCAGGGCGGGGCGGCGCGTCTGCCGGCTGCGGCCGTGCGCGCGGCCCGCGCGGCCTTCCGGGCCGCCGGTGTGGAAGCGGGCGAGCGCGCCGTTCCGGAAGAGACCGCCGTGTCGCTCACCTATAACGGCGGCAGCCATGCCGTGATGATGGCGACACCGCAGGACCTCGAAGACTTTGCCATCGGCTTTTCCCTGCATGAAGGCGTCGTGGGCGACCTCGCCGAGATCGAGCGGCTGGAGATCATCCCCGAGTCGCTCGGCGTCGAAGTGCGGATGTGGCTGAATGATGCACGCGCCGCGCGCCTCTCCGAGCGCCGCCGCCATATCGCGGGGCCGACCGGCTGCGGGCTTTGCGGCATCGACAGCCTGGACGAGGCGATGCGCGCGCCGGCGGCGGTGTCTGCGCCTGACCTTCGGCTTGGCGCAGGCGATGTGATGGCGGCGCTGGCGGCCATCGGGCCGCATCAGCATCTGGGCCGCGAGACCCGCGCGGTTCATGCTGCCGGCTTCTGGTCGCCGGTTGCGGGCCTCGTCGCGCTGCGTGAGGATGTCGGCCGCCACAATGCGCTGGACAAGCTCGGCGGGGCGCTCGCGCGGGGCGGCGTCGATGTCAGAAGCGAGGCCGGCGCCGGCATTGTCGTGCTGACGAGCCGCGTCTCCGTCGAGATGGTGCAGAAGACGGCGGCCATCGGCGCGCCGGTGATCGTTGCGGTGTCGGCCCCGACGGCGCTGGCGATCCGCACGGCGGAGGCCGCCGGCATCACGCTGATCGGAATCGCGCGGGACGACGGCTTCGAGGTCTTCACCCACGCCCAGCGCATCGAAAAAGGATGTATCTCCGATGTTGCCTGACAAGCTCGTTTATATGGCCAACCAGATCGGCACGTTTTTCAGGAGCCAGGGCGAGGATCGGGCGCCTGCCGCTATCGCCGAGCATATCGCCAAATTCTGGGATCCGCGGATGCAGCAGGCGATCCATGCCCATATCGCGAAAGACGAGGCCGCCAGCGGCCTCGATCCGCTGGTGTTGCAGGCGATCAAGTCGCTGCCGCCCGTGCAGTGATCGGGGCCGGGCGGACAACAGGTTTCAGCCCGACACGACCTTGAGGGACCTGTCGATCACGCGGAGCACATTGTCGAGTTCGTGGCCCCGGCGCAGGATCAGGCCGGTCGCGGAGACGACGCTGTAGGCGCCCTGCTTGCGGGCCAGCTTCGGGTCTTTCTCGATGCGGTAGAGCGGCACTTCCGACGAGCGGCGGAAGATCGAGAACACCGCGCGATCGCGCAGGAAATCGATGGCATAGTCCCGCCACTCGCCCGCCGCCACCATGCGTCCATAGAGCCGGAAGATGCGGTCCAGTTCGCGACGGTCGAACGTCACGCCCTGGCCGGTCTGCGCCCCGGCGGGATCGGGGCTCTCGGTTTCCCCCGGTATCATTTGCACCTCCAGGCCATTGCGGATGATCGCTCCGAATGGGGAAAACGGCAACCCGCCGCGCCGGCCTGCCGTGCGGGGCTCGTTTGCGTGTCACGTCTGCATGTGTCTCGCGGGAGGCTCGACATGGAGGGGAAACAAAACTCCGGCCGGGCGATGTGAACGCGGCCGGCCGGCCGCAGGGGGCTTTCTGCCGTTCACGGCACCGTTAGAAAAATCATAATAAGGCCCAATTTCCGTCAATCGGAAGCCGTGCTGGGCGGCTTTATTGGCATCGTTGCCTCAGAGCCCGGCTGCCACCGCGCGCCGGATTCCTCAGCCCCCCAGCCCCTCCGGGGCGTGGAGCTGCCGGGCCGAGTAAGCGTAGCGTTGCGTAGAGTTCGCGGATGGGTTTCCACCCGCACCGACGCTTCTAGGGCCGGCGCAAGCCGGCCCTTTTTCTTTGCGCCATATCTCCGGCGGAACAGCCGGCTTTCTCAAGGCAGCCGCGCCGTCGCGGCTCCGAGCATCGGGCCGGGGGCGGGATAGCCGCCGGCGGTCTGTCTCCTCGCCTGAACCAGCACGGTGACGGCGTCTGCCGGTCCCTTGGCGCGGGCGAGAAAGTCGGCGCGGGTCATGGTCCAGCGCCCGGCTTCGCCGGTCCATTCGCCCAGCCGGACCCAGCCGCGCACGACGTTATGATAGGTGATGATCTTGCCGCGGTTCTCCCCGCGCTCGACCTCCACCGGCACCGTGCGGCTGATCGGGCAGAGCCAGATATCCGCGCCCCGGGGCGGCGCGCCGCCCTCCCGGGCTTCCGGGATGGAGACCGCGAGAAGGTCGCCGGAGGCCGTCAGGGACACCGGCACGGACAGCGCGCCCGGCGTGCGCCGCGCGGCGGCCACGGCCTGTTCGATGGCCGCACGGTCGTTGCCGAGCACATGGACCTGGCCGTTGACGACCATCTGCGGCGTGTAGACTTCGCGATCGCCGCGGATCTTGGAATAGCCGCGCTGGCGGGCGGTGTGGCCGCCCAATGCGAGGGTATCCTTCCAGCCGATGTAATCCCAGTAATCGACCGACAGGCTGAGCGGGATCAGGGAGGGGTCTTTCGACAGTTCGCCGAGCAGCCTGTCCGCCGCCGGGCAGGACGAACAGCCCTGGCTGGTGAAAAGCTCCAGCACGACACGCGATTCGGGTTGAGTGCCAGACTTGTCTGCGGCGGGCCGCGTGCCGGTCTGGGCGGCGGCGATCCCGCCGGTGGCGGCGAGCAGGGCACCTGCCGCCATCAGCATGCCGGCGCGGAGGATGCGCTGCGCGCGCGCCTTCATGGACAGGATTGGACCGCGATCCGCCAGCGGAAGATGTCGAACGATCATGATGCACTCTTCGCTCGCCAAGCCGCGGACTGGAAGACAGGTCCATCCGTACCGGCCCATCCGTACCGGCCGCCCGGCGAGAACGGCACCCCGGACGGCCGTCCGCGAAGTTTGCTCCGCCAGGAACCTCCCGCCAAGACCCGGCCGATCGAAGTGCGCGGCAAGCGGCGAAGATAGGATATGCGGCGTCTTCCGGTCATCTCCTGAACGTAGTGGCCGGCCCTGCGGCCGGCCACTCACGTCATGGTGACACCGATCACGCTGCTGCGAGATGCCGCAGCACGTATTGCAGGATGCCGCCGTTCTTGAAGTAGTCGAGCTCGTCCAGCGTATCGATGCGGCAGATCAGCGGCACGCGGCGCAGGTCACCGTTGGCGGAGACGATCTCGGCCGTCAGCTTCTGGCGCGGCTTGAGGTCGTTCTGGAGGCCGCGGATGGTGACCTGCTCGTCGCCCTTGAGGTTGAGGGTCCTCCAGGAGGTGCCTTCCTCGAAGACCAGCGGCAGTACGCCCATGCCGACGAGATTCGAGCGGTGGATGCGCTCGAACGACTCGGAGATGACCGCGCGCACGCCCAGCAGGTTGGTACCTTTGGCAGCCCAGTCGCGGGAGGAGCCGGTGCCGTATTCCTTGCCGGCGAAGATCACGAGCGGCACACCCTCGGTCTTGTAGCGCATGGCGGCGTCGTAGATCGCCATCTGCTCGCCGCCCGGATAATGCACGGTCACGCCGCCTTCGACGCCCGGCACCATCTGGTTCTTGAGGCGGATGTTGGCGAAGGTGCCGCGCATCATCACTTCGTGGTTGCCGCGCCGCGTGCCGTACTGGTTGAAGTCTTCCAGCTTCACGCCATTCTCGGTGAGATATTCGCCGGCGGGTGATTTCAGCTTGATCGAACCGGCCGGGGAGATGTGGTCGGTGGTGATCGAGTCGAGGAACAGGCCGAGCACACGCGCCTCGATGATGTCGGTGAGTGCGGTGGTGGTCGGCTTCATGCCCTGGAAATAGGGCGGGTTCTGCACGTAGGTGGAGCTGTTGTTCCACGTGTAGGTCATGCCGCCCTCGACGGCGATCTTGCGCCAGTGCTCGTCGCCGTTGAACACATCGGCATATTTCTTGACGAAAGCGTCGCGGGTCACGCATTCGCGGATGATCGCGGCGATCTCGCTCTGCTGCGGCCAGATGTCCTTGAGATAAACCGGCTTGCCGTCCTTACCTGTGCCGAGCGGCTCCTTGACGAGGTCCTTCTGCATCGAGCCGGCGAAGGCATAGGCCACGACCAGCGGCGGCGAGGCGAGATAGTTCGCCCGCACGTCCGGATTGACGCGGCCTTCGAAGTTGCGGTTGCCGGAGAGCACCGCCGCGGCGACGAGGTCGGCCTCGTTGATGGTCTTGGAGATTTCCGCCGGCAGCGGGCCGGAATTGCCGATGCAGGTGGTGCAGCCGAAGCCGACGAGGTTGAAGCCGATCTTGTCGAGGTCCTTTTGCAGGCCCGAGGTCTCAAGATATTCGGCGACCACCTGCGAGCCCGGCGCCAGCGAGGTCTTGACCCAGGGCTTCACGGTCAGCCCCGCCGCGATCGCTTTGCGGGCGAGCAGGCCGGCGCCGATCATCACGCTCGGGTTGGAGGTGTTGGTGCAGGAGGTGATGGCGGCGATGACCACGTCGCCATGGCCGAGATCATGGTCGCGGCCGGCGACGGGCACGCGCCTGTCCATCTCGGACGCCTTCTTGAACTCGTCCTCCATGGAGACGGCGAAGCCGGTACGCACCTCCTTGAGCGCGACGCGATCCTGCGGGCGCTTGGGGCCGGCGAGCGAGGGCTCGACATCGGCGAGATCGAGTTCGAGCACGTCGGTGAACACCGGGTCCGGCGTGTCCTCGGTGCGGAACATGCCCTGGGCCTTGGCATAAGCCTCGACCAGATCGACGCGGGCCTCGTCGCGGCCGGTGTCGCGCAGGAACTGAATGGTTTCCGCGTCGATGGGGAAGAAGCCGCAGGTCGCGCCGTATTCCGGTGCCATGTTGGCGATGGTGGCGCGGTCCGCCAGCGGCAGATTGCCGAGGCCGGTGCCGAAGAATTCCACGAATTTGCCGACCACGCCGCGCTTGCGCAAAGCCTGGGTGATGGTCAGCACGAGGTCGGTGGCGGTCACGCCTTCATTGAGCTTGCCGGTGAGCTTGAAGCCGATCACCTCCGGCAGCACCATCGACAGCGGCTGGCCGAGCATCGCGGCTTCCGCCTCGATGCCGCCGACGCCCCAGCCGAGCACGGCAAGGCCGTTGACCATGGTGGTGTGCGAATCGGTGCCGACCAGCGTGTCCGGATAGGCCACTTCGAGGGTCGCTTCCACGCCGTCCGGCTTCACGGTGTCGGTGCGGGTCCAGACCGTCTGCGACAGATATTCGAGATTGACCTGATGGCAGATGCCGGTGCCGGGCGGCACGACGCGGAAATTGTCGAACGCCTTCTGCGCCCATTTCAGGAACTCGTAGCGCTCCTGATTCTGCTTGTATTCTTCCTCGACATTCTTCTCCAGGGCGCCGTCGAAGCCGAAGAAATTCACGATGACGGAGTGGTCGATGACGAGGTCCACCGGCACCAGCGGGTTGATCTTCGCCGGGTCGCCGCCGAGCATCTTCATGGCGTCGCGCATGGCGGCGAGGTCCACCACCGCCGGCACGCCGGTGAAATCCTGCATCAGCACGCGCGCCGGACGGAAGGCGATCTCATGCTGGGACGTCTTGGTCTTCGCCCATTCGGCGATCGCCTTGATGTCGTCCTTGCGGACCGAACGGTCGTCCTCGCTGCGCAGAAGGTTTTCCAGCAGCACCTTCATGGAGAAGGGCAGGCGGGCAACGCTTTTCAGGCCGCCTTTTTCCGCCGCCGGCAGGCTGTAGTAAGCATAGGTCTTGTTGCCGACGGTGAGGCTCTTGCAACTTTTGAAACTATCGAGCGAGGTCATGACGATTGCGTCCGTTCACCGGCCCGGGGCCGAGGGGTGGTGAAAAAGTATTATTTTACCCAAATAGCTTCGGGGAACCGAGAGCCTGTTCGGGAAAAACCGCTCCTGCCGAAGGTGGCAGGCTACGTTGCGGCGCTTATAGGGTCTTTTCTGCGGCAGGGCCAGTTGAAACGACGGTTCCCATAGTAACCTCAAGGCGATGACAGCCATTTTATTCACTCTCCAGATATCTGCCGGTATTCGGGCATGGCGGCCATGCGACTGGCGCGGGAGCGCAGGGTAGGATGCCCGGCATGATTCTGCGCGCAAGCGGGCTTGTCTGCCATCGGGGCGGCCGGCTGGTGCTGGACGGGGTGAGCCTTGACGTCGCCGGTGGCGGCGCGGTGGCCGTGACCGGCCGCAACGGGGCCGGAAAATCCACCCTGCTGCGGGTCATCGCGGGGCTGATCCGGCCGGACGCCGGCGCGGCTGTGCTGGAGCCGTCCGATCCGGATCGGAGCGTGGCGGAACAGGCCCATTACCTCGGGCATCGCGACCCGCTGAAGCCGGCCCTGACGGTACGCGAAAACCTCGACTTCTGGCGGGCCTTTCTCGGGCGCGAAGACGGGGGCAGCGAGGCTGCCCTCGAACGGGTCGGCCTCGGGGACCTCGCGGGGCTTCCGGCCGGGTATCTCTCCGCCGGGCAGCGCCGCCGGCTCTCCCTCGCGCGGCTGTTGGCGGTCCGCCGGCCGGTCTGGCTGCTGGACGAGCCCGCCTCGGCGCTGGACGCGGCCGGGCAGGAGATGCTGCGCCGGGTCATGACAGCGCATCTGGAAGGTGGCGGGCTGATCCTCGCCGCCACCCATGGGCCACTGGGCATTCCGGCCGGTGAGTTTCATCTGGGCGCGCCGGCGGGCGGGCCATGAGCGGGAGAGCCAAAAGCGGGTTTGCGGCGCTGCTTGTGCGGGATTTGCGGCTGGCCGCGCGGGTCGGCGGCGGCGCGCTCACGGGCGTGCTGTTTTTCCTCATCGTCGTCACGCTGATTCCCTTCGCGCTGGGGCCGGACATGGTGCTGCTCGCGCGGATCGGCCCGGCCATCCTGTGGCTCGGGGCGCTGCTGGCGAGCCTGCTGGCGCTCGACCGGCTGGTGGCGTCCGACGCCGAGGACGGCTCCCTCGACCTGATCCGGATGGGCTCCGCGCCGCTGGAGCTGGCGCTGGCTGCCAAGGCGGCGGCCCACTGGCTGGCGACCGGCCTGCCGCTGGTCGCGGTCGCGCCGCTGCTCGGCCTGCTGCTCAATCTCGACGGGCGCGCCGCCGGGGCGGTCGCCTTGACGCTGCTGGCCGGCACGCCGGCGCTTACCTGCATCGGGCTGATCGGCGCGGCCCTCGCGGTCGCCCTGCGCCGGGGCGGGCTGCTGACGGCGGTGCTGGTTCTGCCGCTCACCGTGCCGGTGCTGATCTTCGGGGTCTCCGCCGCCAATGCCGCCATTGGCGGGACGGTGCCGTTCGGCGCGCCCTTCGCCATTCTCTGTGCGCTCAGCCTCGTCGCCATCGTCACCGGCCCGGTGGCGGCGGCTGCGGCCTTGCGCCACGGCGACGACTGAGCGCCGGAAAGACAGATGTTCACGCGATGGCGCATGGCGCGCGCTTGGACGGACGGTGCGGGCCGCGTTACATACGTCCGTGCCGCCGCCGTCCGGGGTTGCGCAAAACCCGCTCAAGATCCGCAATCATGGCCCTGATCGATCTCGCAAACCCCACTCGCTTCCTGGCGCTGTCCGGCCGCCTGCTGCCGTGGCTCGCCGGCCTGACGGCGCTGCTGCTGGCGGCGGGCCTCGCCATGGCCTTCACCGCGCCGGACGACTACCAGCAGGGCGCGACGGTCAAGATCATGTTCATCCATGTGCCGTTCGCCTGGCTCGCCATGTTCGTCTGGGGCGTGATGAGCCTGTCGGCGCTGGGCACGCTGGTCTGGCGTCACCCGCTGGCGGATGTCGCCGCGCGCGCCGCCGCCCCGCTGGGGGCCGCCTTCACGCTGCTGTGCCTCGTCACCGGCTCGCTCTGGGGCCGGCCGATGTGGGGCGCCTACTGGGTGTGGGACGCGCGGCTGACCTCCGTGCTGGTGCTGTTCATCATGTATTGCGGCGTCATTGCGCTGTGGCGCGCCATCGACGATCCCTCCCGCGCGGCCCGCGTGGCGGCCGTGATCACGCTGGTCGGCGCGATCAACCTGCCGATCATCAAATTCTCGGTGGACTGGTGGAATACGCTGCATCAGCCGGCGTCCGTGGTCCGCGTCGGCGGCCCGGCCGTCGATCCCAGCTTATTGTGGCCGCTGCTGGTGATGGCGGTGGCGCTGACGCTGCTGTTCGTGACGCTGCACCTTGCCGCCATGCGCAACGAGATCCTGCGGCGGCGGCTGCGGACGCTGTCGCTGATGCGCGCCGATGCGGTGGCGGCATGATGGCTGTCATGACGGCGTGGCTCGGGCCTCACGCGGCTTTCATCGTGGCCGCCTACGTCGTGTCCGTGCTGGTGCTCGGCGCGCTGATCGGCTGGATCGTGCTGGACAGACGCCAGCTTGACCGCAAGCTGACCGAGCTTGAGGCCCGCGGCATCCGCCGGCGCTCGGACCGGCCGCCCAGTGGGGCCGGGGGCGCGCCATGACGTCCCCTCAAACGCCTGACGTTGCGCCGAAAGCCGCGCCGCTGCGCCGCCGCGCGGCGCTGGTGGTGCCGCTGCTGGCCTTTCTCGGACTGGCGGGGCTGTTCCTGTTCATGCTGATGACCGGCGATCCGTCCCGGCTGCCGTCCGCGCTGATCGGCAAGCCGGCGCCGGGGACCGTCCTGCCGCCGGTGCCGGGCCTGACCCGCGACGGTGCGCCGGTGCCGGGCCTGACGCCGGAGGATTTCAAGGGGCAGGTCACGGTGGTGAATGTCTGGGCGTCGTGGTGCGTGCCCTGCCACGACGAAGCGCCGCTGCTGATGGCGATGGAGAAGGACGGCCGCTACCGCCTTGCCGGCATCAACTACAAGGACGCCGCCGATAACGCCCGCCGTTTCCTCGGCCGTTACGGCAACCCCTTCGCCATGATCGGCGTCGATGCCAGCGGCCGCGCCGCCATCGACTGGGGCGTCTACGGCGTGCCGGAGACCTTCGTGATCGGCCGCGACGGGCGCATCGCCTTCAAGCTGGTCGGCCCCATCACCGAGCAGAATCTCGTCACGACGCTGAAGCCGGCCATCGAGAAGGTGCTTGCCGCCGCTCCCTGAAACCTCCCAAATAAATTTGTATCGTTCAGCGACCATTCATCGCCGCGACATCCCGCCGCCATGAATGGCGTGCCGACTGGCGAGGTTCAACGACGTCCGTGGAGGACATTCCCATGAGCCTTACTCGTCATGTTCCGCTTGCTCTCGTCACCGCCCTGAGCCTGCTCGCCGCACCTGCCTTCGCGCAGGCGCCTGCGCCTTCCGCTGCCCCGAAGTCGTCTCCGACGATGCCGGCGGAAAAGATCGCTCCCGCGCCGAAAGCCACGCCCGCCGCGAAGCCGGCCCTGCTCGACATCAACTCGGCGAGCAAGGCCGAGCTGTCGAACCTCAAGGGCATCGGCGATGTGCGGTCCGATGCGATCATCAAGGGCCGGCCCTACAAGGGGAAGGATGACCTCGTGAACAAGAAGATCATCCCGCAGAATGTCTATGACGGGATCAAGGACCAGATCATCGCGCACCAGAAGCACTGATTCTCGAAGGCGACGCCGGCCGCAGGTGTTCTAGTCCCTGCGGCTGGCGTCGTGCCGGTTCATCAGCGGCATCTGCAACGCGGCGAACACGAATGTCAGCGGCATCATGCCGAACAGCTTGAAGCTGACCCAGGCATCGGTGCTGACGTTGCGCCATACGATCTCGTTCAGCACCGCCGATGCGAGGAAGAACAGCGCCCAGCGGATGGTGAGCTTGCGCCAGCCTTCCGGCGTCAGGTTGAACATCTGGTCGAAGACCACGGCGATCAGCGGTTTGCCGAAGGCAAGACCCCCGATCAGCACCGCGCCGAACAGGCCGTAGATGATCGTCGGCTTGACCTTGATGAAGGTCTCGTCCTGAAGCAGCAGCGTCAGCCCGCCGAACACCACGACGACGGCGGCGGACACCACCGGCATCATCGGCAGTTTGCGCGTCAGCGCATAGGACACCGCCAGCGCGGCGATCACCGCGACCATGAAGGCCCCGGTGGCGGCATAGATGCCGAAGCGGCCGTTGGCCACGAAGAACAGCACCAGCGGGCCGATCTCCAGCGCGATCTTGAGCCAGGGATTGATCGGCGGATGGGCAGCCGAAGGCCCGGATGCAGTCATGGAGTCATTCCTGTCGTTCGTTGAATCAGGACGCATAGGCGTCCTCGAAGCCGGCGATGGCGCGGGCGAAATCCTGCGCCGAGAACGGAGCGAGATCGTCCACGCCCTCGCCGACGCCGATGAAATGCACCGGCAGTTTATGTTTGGCCGCGATGGCGACGAGGATGCCGCCGCGCGCGGTGCCGTCCAGCTTGGTCATGACGAGGCCGGTGACGCCGGCGGTCTGGCGGAAGGCTTCGACCTGCGTCAGGGCGTTCTGGCCGACAGTCGCGTCCAGCACCAGCAGCACTGCATGGGGCGCAGCGCTATCGACCTTGCGCATCACCCGCACGATCTTGTCCAGCTCGCTCATCAGCTCTGTCTTGTTCTGCAAGCGGCCGGCGGTGTCGATCAGCAGCACGTCGATGCCTTGCGCCTTCGCGGCGGTGACGGCCTCGAAGGCGAGGCTGGCGGCGTCCGCGCCGGGCGTGCTGGCGATCACCGGCGCGCCGGTGCGCTCGCCCCAGATCTTGAGCTGGTCGATGGCGGCGGCGCGGAAGGTGTCGCCGGCCGCGATCATCACCTTGCGGCCCTCGGTGCGATAGCGCGCCGCGAGCTTGCCGATGGTGGTGGTCTTGCCCGAGCCGTTGACGCCGACGACGAGGACGACGAAGGGCGACGCGGCGGCAGTCACGTCCAGCGGCCGGGCCACCGGGGCCATCACCTTCTCGACCTCGGCGGCGACGACCTCCTTGACCTCGTCGGCGGAGATTTCCTTGTCGTAGCGGCCCTCGCCGACGGCGGCGGTGATGCGGGCGGCGACATCGACGCCGAGGTCGGCGCGGATCAGCACTTCCTCGATCTCGTCCAGCATGGCGCCGTCGAGCTTGCGCTTGGTCACGAGGCTGGCGATGGCCGTGCCGATGGAGGCGGAGGTGCGCTTCAGCCCGCTGCTCAGGCGCTGCCACCAGCTTTTCTTCTCGTCGCTCATCCGCGGACCCGGCCTTTATGCGCAACGCGGCTTGACCGCGCTGGGGAATTCCCCCTCGGTGGAGGGGAGACGGCCCCTTTCCAAAGGAGATGGGGTCCGGGGTCAAGTGCGGCGAGAGACGGCGTGACAACGAACAGCAGCGGAACACCGGCCCTGAGCGACGCGGACATGCTGGCGCGCCTGCTCCACCGTGACGGCCTGATGCTGGTGATCGACAAGCCGGCCGGCATCGCCGTTCATCGCGGGCCGAAAGGCGGCGACAATCTGGAGGCGCATTTCGATGCCCTGCGCTTCGGTCTGCCGCGCGCGCCGGCGCTGGCGCACCGGCTGGACCGGGAAACGTCCGGCTGTCTCGTGCTCGGCCGCCACCGCAAGGCGCTGGCGGAACTCGGCCGGCTGTTCAAGAACGGCCGCATCGCCAAGACCTACTGGGCGCTGGTGGAGGGCGGTCCGACCGAGCCGGAAGGCCGCATCGACCTGCCGCTCGGCCGGCTGGACGCCACGCGCGGCTGGTGGATGAAGGTCGATCCCGAAGGATTGCCCTCCGTCACCACATGGCGGGTGCTGGGGCGCTCCGGCGGGGAGGGCGCGCCTTTTCGAACCTGGCTGGCGCTGGAGCCGCTGACCGGGCGGACGCATCAGTTGCGGGTCCATTGCGCCGCCATGGGCTGGCCGATCGTCGGCGACGCGATCTATGGCGGCGCGGTGCGCGACGGCGGCACGCCGCTGCATCTCCACGCCCGCGAGGTCGTGATCCCGCTGCCGAAAAACAAGCCGCCGGTGCGCGTCACCGCGCCGGTGCCGCCGCATATGCGGGAGGCGCTGGCGCAATGCGGCTGGACAAATACCGACTTAAGCGGCGATCAGCCGGCGGCCGTCATGGCCGGCGATGACGACGTCGCGGAAGGTGCCGGCCTCCACGGGACCTGACAGCTTCACCGGCGTGAAATGCGCCGTGCGGCCGATGCCGTTCAGCTCCGTCAGCACCTGCCGCGCCGCGCCGACCTCGCCGTCGAGATGCCGCCGCAGGGCCGCCTCGCCGGCCTGCCGCAGGCGCTTGGCGCGCTCCTTCACGAGCGGTGGCGCGACCTGCGGCATCCGCGCGGCGGGCGTGCCGGGCCGCGGCGAATACGGAAACACATGCAGATGCGTCAGGCCGCAATCCTCCACCAGCGCGAGCGAGCGCGCGAACATCGCCTCGGTCTCGGTCGGGAAGCCGGCAATGATATCCGCGCCGAACACGATGTCCGGCCGCAGCCGGCGCATCCGCGCGCAGAAGGCGATCGCATCATCCCGCGAGTGCCGGCGCTTCATGCGCTTGAGGATCATGTCGTCACCGGCCTGCAACGACAGATGCAGATGCGGCATCACCCGGTTGTCGCTGGCGATGGCGTCGATCAGCTCGTCGTCCACCTCGACCGAATCGATGGAGGAGAGCCGCAGCCGCGCCAGCTCCGGCACATGCCGAAGCACCTGCTTCACCAGCCGGCCAAGCGGCGGCGTGCCGGGCAGCGTCTGGCCGTAGCTGGTGAGATCGACGCCGGTCAGCACGATCTCGCGGAAGCCCTGATCCACCAGACGCTGCGCCTTCGCGACGACATCGCCCATCGGCACCGAGCGTGAATTGCCGCGCCCGTAAGGGATGATGCAGAAGGTGCAGCGGTGGTCGCAGCCGTTCTGCACCTGAAGGAATGCGCGGGTATGGCCCTCGACGCTGTCCACCAGATGCGCCGCCGTCTCGCGCACCGCCATGATGTCGGCGACGACGGCCTTTTCTTCGGCCGGTGATGCCTGCGCCAGCATCGCGTGGGTGGCGCGCCATGCGGCGGCGTCCAGCTTCTCGGTGTTGCCGAGCACGCGGGCGACTTCGGGCATCGCCGCGAACATGGCCGGATCGGTCTGGGCCGCGCAGCCGGTGACGATGACGGCAGCATCCGGCCGCTCGCGCTTGAGCCGGCGGATGGTCTGGCGCGCCTGCCGCGTTGCCTCCGCCGTGACGGCGCAGGTGTTGACGACGACAGCATCAGACAGGCCGGCGGCTTTGGCCTCGCGGCGGATCACTTCCGACTCGACGATGTTCAGCCGGCAGCCGAAGGTGACGACCTCGACGCTGGGTTCAACCGGCCCGCTCACGGCGTAGCGAACAGTTCGGGCGCGAACACGCCCTCGAATTCGTAAGCCACCGGCCCGGTCATCAGCACATGGTCGTCGCGCTCGCGCCATTCGATGTGAAGATCGCCGCCGGGCAGCGTCACGGTGACGGCGCGCGCCGTGCGCTTCAGCCGCGCGGCGCAGACCGCGACCGCGCAGGCGGCCGTGCCGCAAGCCTGCGTCAGGCCGGCGCCGCGCTCCCACACGCGGGCGACGATGTGCTCGCGGGAGACGATCCGCGCCAGCGAGATGTTGGCGCGTTCGGGAAAGATCGGGTGGTTCTCCAGCAGCGGGCCGAATTTGGCGAGGTCGAATGCCATCGGATCCTCGTCCACCCAGAACACCGCATGGGGATTGCCCATATTCACGACCGCCGGCGAATGCAGAACCGGCGCGTCGATCGGGCCGATCTGCAATTCGATGGCGCGGGTGTCGCGGAATTCCTCCGCCAGCGGAATTTCGTTCCATGCAAAGCGCGGAAGCCCCATGTCCACCGTGATGAGGCCGGGCGTGTCCGCCTTCCAGGCGTTGATGAGGCCGGCGCGGGTCTCGAAGCTGAGGGAGGATTGCCCGGTTTCCGCGAACATCCGGTCCGCGACGCAGCGCATGCCGTTGCCGCAGGCGCCGGCTTCGGAGCCGTCGTTGTTGTAGATGCGCACGAAGGCGGCGGTGCCGGCGGCGCGCGGGGCGTGCAGCACCATGAGCTGGTCGTAGGGCGCGCCGGCCGGCTGCGCCACGGCGCGGGCGGCGGCGGCGTCGACCCGGCCGGTCTCGGTGCGCAGGTCCACCACGACGATCTCGTTGCCGAGGCCGTTCATCTTGTGGAAGCGGTGGTTGGCCAGCACGCTGGCGGTCCCGGTGGCGGTCATGACACGCTCGCAACAGTCTGAAATTTGTCGTTTTATATGGGTAACGCGGTGGAATTGGCCAGCGATGCCGGCTGCAAAGCGGTTCCGTACAGGCCATGATAATGCAGCGCAGCCGGACGAGCGATTCGGCGCACAGGAGATTTCGATGTTCCGCCGCTGTCCGGCCCCGCCGGCTCTCGCGTTGCTGATGACCGTGATGTTCGCGCCGCCGCTGGCCGCCCAGCCGGCGGCCGAACAGCTCCCGCCGCCGCCGGCCGCCGAACAGGCACCGGCCCCCGCCAAGCCGGACGATCCCTTCGGTGAGGAGACGACGCTTACCGCCCAGCCGATGATCGTGATGAAGGGCAACGCCACCTGGGACCGGGCGTATGACACCCTGCTCGACGCCTTCGAGACGTTGCAGCAGTATCTCGCCAAACAGGGCATCACCCCGACCGGCCCGGCGCGGGCGACCTATACCGACGCGGACGAGACCGGCTTCACCTATGAGGCCGGCTATCCGGTCGCGGCTGCCCCGGCGACGCCGCCGACCGGCGACATCAGCGTGAGCCGGTCTGCCGAGGGGCGCGCGCTCAAATACGTCCATCGCGGCTCGTATGACACGCTGGACACGACCTACGAGGCGATCACCAACAATTTCGACGAGAAGCGGCTGGACCCCGCCGAGGTCTTCATCGAGGAATATGTCACCGACCCGCTCAAGACCGCGGACGATGCGCTGGTCATCAATGTCTATGTTCCGGTGAAGGAAACGCCATGACCGGTTACTCCACCCGTTGCTTTGTTCTCGCGCTGGCCCGGCCCCTGACGGTGGCGGCTGCCATAAGTCTCGGCATGGCGGGCGGCGCCGCGCAGGCCCAGACGGCGTTCGAGCCGATCCTCGTGGTCACGGGCGAAGCCCAGGCGCGGGTCGCGCCTGATCTGGCGCAGGTCCGGGCCGGCGTGACCACGCAAGGCAAGACGGCGCGCGAGGCCAGCGACGCCAACGCCAAGGCGATGGCTGCCGTGGTGGCCGCCCTGACGGAGGGCGGCATCGCGGAGAAGGATCTCCAGACCACGCGGCTGTCGGTCCAGCCGGTCTATGACAACACCCCGAACCGGCCCGGCCCGAACCGGATCACCGCTTTCCAGGCGTCCAATCAGGTCACCATCCAGATTCGCGATACGGGCAGGGTCTCGGATGTCGTCGATGCGGCCATCGGCGCGGGCGCCAACGATCTGGGCGGCATTGAATTCGTGGTGTCGGACCGTTCGAAGGTGCTGGACGGAGCGCGCGCCGAGGCGATCGCCGATGCGCGGCGCAAGGCGGAGATTTTCGCCAAGGCCGCGGGCGTCACGCTGGGCCCGGTCGTTGCGGTGGCGGAGGACGGGGCGGCGGAGCCGCCGATGCCGATGATGCGCATGGCGGCGAGGGACCAGGCGACACCGGTTTCTCCGGGGGAGAACACGCTACAGGTCGGCGTGACCGTCACATTCCAGATCATGCGGTGAAGCGGCGGCTTCCGTGTCGGATGCCGGCGGTGGTCAGCTCGACCGCGCCCTGCTGATGGCGGCGGAGACCGGCGCGAGCACGAAGCCGCGGCTTTCTGCGGCTTTCGCCCAGTGCGCGATCCGTTCGATGCCGACGGGCAGCGCCCGGGCGTGGCCCACGGCGACACCGCGCTGGCGGGCGATCTGTTCGAGGCGCGCCAGCGCCCGGTCGATATCCGCTGCGGCCGGCACCGCATCCAGAATGACATCCGCCCGCGCGAAGGGCAGGTTGTTGGCCTCGGCGAGCGGGCCGGCAAGGCTGCGCGGGGCGCTGGCGTCGTCCACATAGAACAGGCCGCGCTTGGCGGTTTCCCGCAGGACCGGGGCCAGCGCCCGGTCGGACGCCGTGAAGCGGCCGCCCATGGCGTTGGTGACGCCGGCATAGCCCTGAAAGCGGCTCATGGCCCATTGCATCCGGTCGATATTCTGCGCGGCGTCGAGGCTCGTCAGCAGGGTCTGGGGGCCGGGATCGTTGTCCGGATAGTCGAACGGCTCCATGCCGATCTGAAGCAGGGTCTCGTGGCCTTTCGCCCGGGCGCGCCCCGCCAGCGTCGCGACATCCGCGGCATAGGGCGAGAAGGCCAGCGTGACGGCGGCCGGAAGGCGCGCCAGCGCGTCCTCCGTCGCGCCGCGCCCGATGCCGAGGCCGCCGATCACGATGGCGATGGCCGGTGCGTCCGGCTTGCCGGACGGGGCGCGGCCGGCATAAGCGTCCGCCGGGCGCAGACCGTCCGCGGCGATGCGGGGAATCAGGCCATGGCGGGAGGGTTCGAGCAGGCGGGGATCGCCCCGCGCCGCATCCGGCCGGACGGACTGCGGCGGGGGCGGCGTTGTCGTCGGCGCGGCGCGGCGGTCGCGCCCAGTCGCCGGCGCGGTCGGCCGGTCGGGGTCGTCGCCGGCCGCCGTGGGGCTGTCGCCTGCCGACACCGGGACGGTCACCGTCTGGCGCTGGCCGGTCGAGCCGTCGATGACGGTGATGGCGCGGCGGTCGCTCTCGGCCGGCGCCTCCGGAGGGGCCGCGGCGGTCTGGGACGACGCGGCGCTGGCCGGCGTGAAATCGGCCGCCACGACAGCCTGCGGCTCGCCGCCATAAGTGTCGTCATGGCTCGCCGACCAGAGCGCGAACACGGCCAGCGGCGCGGCCAGCACGCCCGCGGCCGCGACGAACAGGGCGCGGGCCAGCCGGGGGCGGCCGCCGCCCGGCCGCGCGCGCGCGCCTGCGTTGCGGCCTTGCCCGAGCGGCATGTTCAGGTCGTCCATCGTCACGGAAAGCCTGCGAGGAAGAGAGCCTGCGAGGAAATTGCGTCGCCGAGACTAGCCTGTGGATCGTTAACCGTTGCTTTACCGTGTTTCGGGTTTTCCGGCGGCGCTCGGGGCGACCTGCCGCAGGCGGCTGTCCGAAGGCAGAACGAGCGGCCCGGCCGGACAATATGGTTGGTTTGGCGGCTTGGTCTGCCGCTGCTGCCTGAACGAACGGTGCGGGCAGGAGCGGGCGGGCTGGAGCGGGCGGGCTCAAGACGCGACCGGAGCCCGCTCAAAACGTCCCAGGCCCCTGGCCATCGTCGGCGCGCCCTGCGTGGTGACGATCCCGCCGTGGCATGTGAGCTGCGGCGTGATTCCCTGGCGCTGCGCGAGTGCGGCCAGCGCCGCGCGATCTGGGAGCTTGAGCCTGCCGCTGCCGCGCGGGGTCGATGGCGAGGCTGTGTCGGTCGCATCATGGGATGTCGGGGTGGCTTCGGTGTGTGTCTCAGTTGCTCCGGGCCGCCTGCGCCGCCGGCAGTGCGGCCATTCAGGTCCGGAACAAGGAGGGGCAGCGGGCGCTGGCCGCTCTGCCTCGGTGCAAGGTGATGCGCCGCCGCGAGGATTGGCGAGAGAAGACGGCTCTCCGGTGCTTTGGCTTTGATGGAATCAGAGCCAAAGCACCATGTTTTTGCCTGTCGCATTTTCTTGCATGCGGCGGGACCGCTTCGCTTGAAAACGCTCCCAAACAAAAGGGGCGGCTCGCGCCGCCCC
>DATMEW010000072.1:0-52081 GCA_035556495.1 Xanthobacteraceae bacterium
GCGGATGTCCTTGCCGGCGATATCCGCGACGATGTCCACGAGCTGGTTGATCGAGACCATCTCCTCGGAGCCGATATTCACCGGGCCCTCGAAGCCGGAGCGCAACAGCCGCGTCGTGCCTTCCACGCATTCGTCGATATAAAGGAACGAGCGGGTCTGGAGGCCATCGCCCCAGATCTCGATCTCGTCGCCGCTGCGCGCCTTGGCGACCTTGCGGCAGATCGCGGCCGGAGCCTTCTCCTTGCCGCCGTCCCAGGTGCCCTCGGGGCCGAAGATGTTGTGATAGCGCGCGACGCGGCAGCGCATGCCGTGATTGCGGTTGAAGGCGAGATACATGCGCTCGCTGAACAGCTTCTCCCAGCCGTATTCGCTGTCCGGCGCGGCCGGATAAGCCGAGCTTTCCTCGCAGTTGGGGTTGTCCGGATCTTCCTGGTTGTAGGCTGGATACATGCAAGCCGAGGATGAATAGAAGATGTTGGAGATGTTGCGCTTGTGGGCGGCGTCGATGACGTTGAGGTTGATCAGGGCCGAATTGTGCATGATGTCGGCATCATGGGTGCCGACGAAGATGTAGCCGGCGCCGCCCATGTCGGCGGCGAGCTGATAGACTTCATCGAAGCGGGTGTCGATGATCGCCTTGCAGAAGGACTGGTCGCGCAGGTCGCCGACCGCGAAGTCGTCCGCCGCCGTCTCGGCATGTTCGTGGAACTTGAGATCGGCGCCGCGGACCCAGTAACCCTCCGCCTTCAGCCGCTTGACGAGATGCCCGCCGATGAACCCCCCGGCGCCAAGAACAAGTGCTTTCTTCTGCATGGAAATCCGTCCCCAACCCGATCAGCCGGCAGTGCCATCCGCAGGCCCAGATTGCTGAACCGCGCCGACAGGCCGTCAACTCATATTAGCATATGATTCAGATGCCTATCGCGAAGCGTCAAAAGAACTAGCTCCGGCGCGGGTCGTGGGGCTGACCGTTCGAATTAACCCTTTCGTGCCGCGCTCTGTCCTTCTGCTCCGATTCCGCCCCATCGCGAACGGACCTAGAATCCGAACTGTTCCCGCGTGATCTCCGCATTGTCGGGGAAGCTCCTGGAGGACAGTGTGCCGGACGACATCGGAGTTCAGCCATATCTGAGCGGATGGCAGCCGCATCTGAGAGACCTCTGGTCCCATGTGCCGATCCGTCTGGATCATCGTCTGCACGCGGATCCGCTTTTCTCTCAGGACAACCTGGCCGAAATCATCGAAACATACCCGCGCGCGCATTATAGCCTGATCCATATGGGAGAGGTCGGCCAGCACCGCCGCTTCTGGCGGGAAGGCGATCGCGGAAAACTGAGTGGAAATGATGTCATCGAAGCCATCCGGAACGGCAGGCTCTGGCTCAATCTCCGTCAGATCAACAAGCTGGACCCGCGGTTCGACAGCCTGATCTCCGGTGTGTTCGAAGAACTCGAATCCCGTCTTATGGGCTTCAAGGTATCGCAGCGCACCTGCGGCATTCTGATCTCATCTCCCAATGCGCAGGTGTATTATCACTGCGATCTTCCCGGACAGGCTCTGTTTCAAATCGCCGGTCGCAAGCGAATTTGGTTCTATCCGCCGCATGAGCCATTTCTGACCGCCGAGGGGCTCGAACATATCGCGACATTCGGCGTTGAAGTCGATCTGCCTTACCGGAAATATTACGATGACTATGCGCTCGCCTATGACTTCGCGCCGGGACAGATGTTCTTCTGGCCGCTGAACGCTCCGCATCGGATCGAAAACTATGACTGTCTCAATATCTCCCTGACGACCGAATACCTGACCGAGGAAATTCGCCGGGCCAATGTCGTCACGCGCGCCAACGGGATGCTGCGTTACCGCTTCAAGCGCACACCGGCGAGCAGGGCGACACGCGGCGCCAGCTTCTGGGGAAAGGCGGTGATGCAAAGGCTCATGCGCGATACCGAATGGATGCGAGCATGCCGTGCCGGACGGCGTCCTGTGGAGTTCATCCTCGATCGCGGCTCGGACGGAGGAAGCGCGGTCCTTTCGCCGCTTCCCGAAGCGCGGCCGTCTTGAAACCGAATGGCTGCGAAATGAGCGAGCCCCTGACCTTTCAGATCATCCGTGATGAAGTGGAACTCGACGGTACTCGCGATGACTGGACGAGATTGTATGAGTGCGGCGACTATCATTACACCCAAAGCTTCGAATGGTGCATGACGGCCTGGCGCATCGTTGCCAGCCAGCGTGGATATCGACTGTGCTGTATCGTTGGAAAGAATCGAGGGCGAACCCTGTTGATCTGGCCGCTGGTCGTTGGCCGGCAGGGCCCCTGGATCATCGCGCGGCCGCTCGGCCAGCAAACCACCGAATACAGTGACATTCTTATTGAACCCATGCGAAATGCCGGCGACGATATCCGAAAGGCATGGCAATTTCTTCGCCAATGTGGGCCGTGCGATGTCGTGCGTCTGCCCTGCGTGGAAAATCATGGAAGGCTTTGCGAATCCACCTCGGGAATATGCGACGAACATGCGGGATGGTCCTGCCGCGAGGTTCTGCTGACGTCATATATCGACTGGAAGGACGCCCGAAGCTGGAAGGATTACTATCAATCATTGGATCGCAAGCAGCGGCGGGATATCGCCCGCCGCCGGCGTAGGCTTCTCGAAACCGGCAGTGTTATATTTGAGTCCGCGATTCCGCCGGAAGACGTCCCTTTCGTCATCGACTGGGTGAGAGCGAATAAGACGTCTGCGCTGCAAGACCACGGTCGGCCCCGGAAGGCATGGTTTGTCGCGTCAGACTATTGGCAGCTTCTCAAAGCCCTTGGATCGCAACGCCGCGAAGAAGACGGTGTGATCGTTTCGGCATTGAAGGTCAACGGTCGGCTCATCGCTGCGGCGATTTCGCGAGTCCGAAAAGACCATCTTGAAGCTGTCATCACCGCTTTTGATCAGGAAGCGAAAGCGTTTTCACCCAGCCACTGCTTGTATGAAGAATTGTTCGAGTGGTCTTTCGGGCGGTCGCTCGCTGTCGATCTCCGGTTTGGCGATGACGCCTTCAAGGCTTATTGGAATGCGCGCCCCACATTTGCGATTAATTTCGATCTTGCGCTGACCATGAAAGGGCTGGTTTTCGTTGCCTTGCGTCGATTGAGAAGCCGGAAGAGCCGCAAGGTGCCGTATGATAGATTCTTGCTTTCCACTGCGCCTGCGCGAGCTGCGTAAGATGCGTGTGCGTTCCGTTCTCATGCTCGCCATGGATACCCGGGTACAGTATCGTACGCTTCGCTGCGCTGCCAGGTGCGCCGAAAGCGTCTACGTCTTGGGAGCCCCTGCCGCGCACCCCTTGTCTTCATCGATGATGTGCAGGGAGTTCTTTCCGGCTCCGGAAGGATTCATGGATGATGTTGCGGCAACAGCAGAGCGCATCAATCAGATATGCCGGGAGCGCGATATCGAATGGGTCGTGCCCAGCGATTTTCCGTCAACGCGTTTTCTCGCAATCGCGGGCGATCTGCTTGAACGCTGCTGCTATCCGGTGTCGGCCGCCGAAGCGCTTGACGTTCTGAATCATAAAGGCCGGTTTGCTGCGCTGTGTCGTCAATTGGGGGTGCCTCATCCTCGCACCGAAGTTTTGTCAGGCCACGGTGCTGTTCCCCGGTTTGTTTCGGAAAGCGCGCATCTGCTGCCATTCGTCTGCAAGCCGGCATCGATGGATGGCGGAAAGGGAGTCTGGCTGTTTACGCGCCCTGAAGAAGTGTCCTTGCTGAACCGGATATCATTCACGCCCATCATCGTGCAGAGTTATGTGGAAGGGATGGAGCTGAGTGCTTTCTTTCTCTGTCGCGCCGGTGCGATTGTAGGGTCGGTGATATATCGTCAGAATGATCGGGAGGTTTGTTTTGTTGCGCACGACGCCATCGTTAATCATGCGCTGCGCATTATTCGTCATTTCCGCTATGACGGTGTGATCGGGTTTGACATTTGCATGGGCAGGGATGGCCGGCCCTATTTCATCGAGTGCAATCCGAGATTCTGGTATCATATGGATGTGGCAATGCTGGCTGGCGTTAATTTCGTGCAGCACGGGATTGCTGCCGAGAAGCAGATGCCTTCAGTCGCGGCGGGCAGAACGTTATGTAAAGCCAGGGCGGGAATTGCGGCTCTCGGCCGACCCTGGCGGCTTCGTGCCGACGATCTGCGGGTGATTGTCTATCTTGCCAAGGATCCAGCTTATCTGCTGCGTTCTGCCATCAGAAAATGGAAGGGCTTTCGCTGGACCCGTCAGGGGAGCCTTCTGCCGCCGGCTTCAAATGCTTTGAACGAAGCTGCGGAAGCGCGCTGAAAGCCCGACGCCGCTGTCACGAAAGGCTTGCCTGATCTCGCCGATTATCCGAAATGCGCGGTTTCGCGATATCCCAGCCGGATGAGCAGGCGCTCGGCAGACTTGTGTGCAAGCCAAGTCGGATTGCGAAAATTGAACCAGCCTTTGAGGGCGCCCTTCCACAATTGCTGCTCTGCGACGGAACGGGGTCCGAATTTCGCCCGTATGCGTTTCGACTCGGCGTTCATACGGGCAAGATTCACCGCACTATTGTTGACCCCAGTCATGCGAAAACATGAAACCGGTTGCTCTAGGCGGTGATAGGGTGCATGCGTGAGCGCGCGGGCAAACATCTCGTAATCTCCGGCATCGCGATAGCTGATGTCGAAGCCGCCAAGCTCCATAAAGAACTCTCTGCTGATATAAGTGCTCATATGCATGATCGGATTCCAGCCGAGGCAGGCATGCATTCGGGGTGTCATCCAGCGTGGAGGTGCAGCAAGCTCTCCTATGTTCCTTCCGCGCTCATCGATCCAGCGGATTCCCCCGACCACCCATCGCCGGCCACTCTCGCGATAGCTCCGCACGACAGCATCCAAGCCGCCGTCCAGCATGATATCGTCGGCGCCGAGAAAGCCGAGGAGTTCGCCTCGCGAAGCAAAGGACCCCTTGTTGATCGCATCGAATATTCCCGAATCCTTGCCGGTGATCACCTTCAGACCATTCGCTTTTGCGATTTCAACAGTGCTGTCGATGCTGCCGCCATCCACAATGACATGCTCGACCGTGACCAGGTCCGAATTGTTGCGCTGCGCGGAATGAATGCATTCTTGCAGATATTTCGCGGCGTTGAGGGTGGGTGTCACCACGGTTACGATCATCTTTTCCTCCGTGTGGCGCAGAGAGGTTGAGCGCTCCGCAGAAAATGCGGCCGCCGGAAGTGGCAGGCGTGCTGTATCCGCCGACGCGAGTGCCTGAGGGGCCTGCGCGTTCGCCAGGACCCCGCGATAAGCAGCCAGGGCAAGTTTGGCCGCATCGCCCCAGCGGCATAGATCCGACGCTCTGATCCGGGTACGTGCTGCCATCGCACTGAGCCGCGTCCGGTCCGCAGCAAGCTGAGTGACGGCGTCCGCCAGCGCATCCGGATCGTTCGGAGGCACAAGAATTCCACAGCTCTCATCGATCTGGTAGGGGATGCCGCCGACCCGCGAGGCGATCACCGGAAGCCCATGACTGATGGCTTCGAAAATCGCCAATGGCAGCGTATCGGCCAATGTCGGAAACACGAACAGATCCGCGCGCGACATCAGCGCGCTGACTTCCGTGTTAGTCAGCCGGCCTGTGATGACAACCTGTTGCCCGGGCTTTGGCATTTTCCGGAAGAGTTCATAGTCCACGTCCGGACGGAGATCACCGCCAACAATGAGTAGGTAAGGCACATCGATTTTCTGAAATGCGGCAAGCAGGATCGGCAGGCCCTTGTTGGGCGTGTGGTTGCCGAGAAACAGGCACGTGATGCGGCCGTCTGGCGACTCGGGATCGATGCGATATTTTTCCAGGGTCGCAGTCATCGCGTCCGGGGAAATCCCAGTGGGCGGGTCGACTCCATTCGGCACGATCGATATGCGATCGAACGGCACGGACATGTTCCGTAACAGCGGCAGATCGGCGGGGGACAATGCGAGAACAGCATCGGCGTTTCGTGCAGTTCGCGCAACGAGGCGGTAGACCAGCCGATCCCAGATGATGCGTTTGAGCCAGCCGAACTGATAAATGCGATGTCCGTTGGCGATTTCATTGAATCCATGGGTGGAGATGACATACGGAATGCCGGCCTTGCGTGCGGCCTCGGCGATTCTGTGCATTTCCGGCGCCGGCATGGGGTTGTGGAGATGAATGATGTCGAACCGGCAGCGTTTGACCAGTTCCGGAATGTCCGAGCGGTAGAACAGCGTGCGGTGGCGCGCGGGGAGCCATGAGCATGGGATTCCGAACGGAAGGTATGTCCGCGTCTGGTGACGTTCGACATTATCCGATGAACTTCGGGAGCGTTCCGGCATCATCGAAGCCACGGTCACAGCACAGTGCAATGCCAGTTCAGCGCTCAGGCGCTCCGCTGCATTGGCGCCGCCGCTGGCAGACAGATGCGGAGGCACGATGATGGCAGCCAGAACCCGGATCATTGGTATTTCGCCATCAGATTATCGGCGAGATCCGGATCTTTCCAGAGATCGGCGAGCGCGTCATCGATGGTATGAGCTGCTCGCCAGCCGAATATCTTCTGAATGAGCCGGTTGTCCGCCGCGAGCAGGGGACGATCCACCTTGCGGATACGCGCCAGATCCTCCTCAAGGGTGAATTGCGAGCCGGAGATGTCCCTCAGTTTTTTGACGATTTCAGCGACTGAATAGGGCGCCGATGTTCCCAGGTTCACGGTCACGACTTCGCCGGGCAGGACAGAGCCGTGGAGCGCCGTGTCGCTAAAGCCGCGCGCCGCATCCATCACGTGAATGTAATCTCGTCGGGGCCACAGACTGCCAAGATGGACCTTGGTGCGGCCTGCCTTGAGCTGCGCGACGATTTCCGGAAGCAAGTGTGGATTTGTTTCGCCGGGGCCGACCACGTTGAACAGGCGAACGATGACGGCGCCGAGGTTGCGGGTGCGGGCAAAGTGGCGGACGTATTGCTCCCCCTGCAACTTGCTGAACCCGTAGATGTCTGTCGGCTCAAGCGTTGCGGTATCTTCATGATGCGGTTTTACATCAGGCTTATAAACTGCTCCGCTGCTGGCATAGACGAACCGGCATCCGGGGGGGCAGGCATTGAGCATATTGAGTGTGCCGACAACGTTGGTCATGACGGCGAGCGAAGGGTTGGTTTCGCATTCCGGAATATAATGAACAGCGGCGAGATGGATCACCGCCTGGGGCTGGAATCCGGCAATTGCCTCGCCAACAGCAGCGGCGTCGTTGATATCTGTTTTCAGGAAGCGAACGCGAGATCCGTCTTCAGCGGTGAAACGGTTTCTGCCGTAACGCAAGGTATCGATGACAGCTACCTCATGCTGCTTGTAAAGCAGCCTGCACAGTTCGCGTCCCACGTAACCATTGCCGCCTGTCACGATAATGCGCATTGCATTCACCCGTCCGTTCTTCAGGTGATGCTATCGCGAGGTCTTGCTGTGGAAAGAAGCGCATCGGAGGTAGAGCCAGATCGTCTCTGCGAAGCGTGATTGAGGCTGACGCACTCTGGCGTGAACGGGCGAGGGGATAGCAGCGGAGCGCCGTGCCGCTCTTCATTCGCCTGAATTGGGATAGGCTGCCGGGCCGACAGCCGCCGGAGACTTGTTCTGAGCCTGCCGCGGCCGCAAAAGCTGGTCGATCGGCTTCTCGATATATCGGAAGATCACGAGCGCGCAGAGGATACAGGCCGCTAAAGCGGCGAGGCGTGCAGGAATATCGAGACCGGGTGGTATCTTCAGCACGCCCAGCACTTTGCCGAGGGCAGAGAGAATGAACCAGTGGGATAGATACAGGCTGTATGAGGCGTCCGCAATCGACGACACGGCTCGATTCAGAATCGTATCCCGCTCCAGCAAGCTGCGAGCCGATACGAAAGTTGCGAACACGGCCGCAAGCAGAACAATCCGCACAGCAAGCATCTGTTCCTTCGGAGCGGCAACGAGTAGTGCGATCAGGCCCGTACAGGTGAGCGCGATCAGAGCGCCACGTGGATTGATATAGCGCTGGTGGATGCAGCACATTGTCCAGCCGAAGGCGAACAGGAGCATATAGGGGCTGGAAATCTGAAAATCCCAGATCAGCGGCTGCGGCCCCGTGGCAAGGGCCAGGCCGATCACGCCGAGAGCCCCAAGCGCGACCGCCAGTGTAAGGTGCTGGCGCACGATGCTTCCGAAGCCGACGCCTATGAGGCTCGCGACCGCGACATAGAAAATCACTTCATGCTCGAGCGACCAGCCGACGCCCAGTATCGGGTCCTTGTACTGTGGAAGAATGAGATAGGATTTGATGTAGGTAGTGGGTCCGAGATCAAAAGAACCCAGACGCCAGCTCGGGTTGAGGAAATAGACGAGCACGACGAGGCTTGTGAAAATCCAATACATCGGCAGGAGCCGTGCATATCTTGCGTAGAGAAAAGACAGCGCGGTGCGGTAGCGTGGCGATTGCAGGCAGATGACATAGCCAGAGATGATGAAAAAAAGTTCGACGCCCATCCCGCCGAGCAGCCGATACGAAGAAAGCTGAAACGCGACAGTTGAAAAATGCTTGGTGACGAGATCGGAATGCCAAAGAACGACCTCGATCGCAGCCAATGCACGCAGCCACTGGATATCGTTACGCTTGGCGGCCCCCACGGCTTCACCTCAAGTGGGTCTCCGGCGCCGCCATGAAGCGGTGCCTGACTATCGACGGATCTGGCGACTGATCTGACCGAGCTGGACGATTATAGCGCCCGCGCCGGGAAAGCAGCCGACGAATGCGGAGTAGCCGATTGGCGGTGAGGTTGACGCGTGGGGATATCAGCCGGCGGAAGCCGTATGGAGCCGCTGCCTGAGATCCTCCCCCGAGTGGCCGTTAGCGAGTGCCCAGACAGCGGCCTGCGTGCGGTTCGAAACCTGTATCTTGCGAAGTATGGATTTCATATGCACCTTCACCGTGGCTTCGGTGATGTCGCAAGATCGGGCGATAAGTTTGTTGGCGTGCCCGCGAATCAAGCCATCCAGAATCTGTATCTCCCGCTCGGAAAGCCGAGGACCCTTTGCGGGATGTTCGATGGAGATTTGAGCAGTCTTAACGATATGGACCTGGGGGATCGTTCTGTCAGCATTCGGCTCGTCGGTTGCTGTTTGCGTCGGTTGTGGAAGGACGGCAGGTCCGGACTCCGGGATCGCCATCATGATTCGCACGCCGTTCACAGCGACGAGGTCCAGCGCCTTGATGAGTGTGTCCCGCGAGACAAAAAGTGGAATGCAGGCAATGATGCAAGAATCGATGATCTTCTGAAAGTCGAAGTAGCCGATCTGCTGGGTCAGCAGGACAATCTTGCTGTTGTGCCAGTGTTCCTTGATGAATTTGGCATCGGCGATCGCCTGATCCGCCTGATAGCTGCTGCCCAGAATAAAAAGCGTTGCCTTGCTTTCATCAGGAAGCGTGAGGTCCACGATGTCGCTTACTTCATTGGCGCCGGCGATGACATCGAAGGAAAAGTGGGAGATGAGAGAGATAAGTCCTTCGCGAAGGAGAAGTTGTCGCTCAAGGACAATAGTCGAAAGCCCGAACGGTGACACGGCTGGCCTCCTAACACACAAAAGCCCGACTATCGCCACGATATTAAGAAGAAATATTTAGCAACAACTACATTTGATAAGAAAATGTAAAAATAATGAGGAGCTGATGGGCTTCCTCTCCAGCACTCCGATGCGGACGTTTGAGAGGAGATCTTCCAGGCCAGTAACGAGTGCCGGCGGCTGAGCGACGGTGATAATTTACCACTCAAAGATCGGCTAAACTCATCGCGAGAAGGCGGAAAAGTCCGGGTTCGGAAAGGGCGCTACAGGCTGGAACGTGAATGCGGTGTAAGGACTGTTTCATCGGCGTTATGCGTTCCGAAGCTGTGACGGACAAGTTGCAGGCCAGCCAGCACGATGAAGAGCGGCACGATACGGCCGTATCGCTTCCATAGCCGCCGGGGCTCTCGATAGAGCCGATAGAGCCATTCGAATCCGGCCCGTTGCATCCAGGTCGGCGCCTGTGGCTTTGTGCCCGCCAGGAAATCGAAAGCGGCGCCGACGCCGATCAGGACTGGTGCATTCAATCGATCGAGATGCGCAGCCATCCATCGTTCTTGTTTGGGTGTGCTGAGCCCGATCCATACGATATCAGCGCCCGAAGCATTGATGGCGGCCACCGCTGCCTCATCTTCCGCTGCGGATATTTCTCCGAAAGGGGGACAATAGGTGCCGCACACCTCCAGTCCGGCATATTGTTGTTGCAGCGTGGCGGCGAGCCTGTCGGCCACGCCGATATCTCCGCCGTAATAGAACTGCCGATATCCGCGGGCGGCTGAAAGCGCGCTGACATGACGCATCAAATCCGGCCCGTAGACCCGCTTGACATCCTTGAACCCGAGACGATGAGCCATGAATACCAGCGGCATTCCATCGGGCGTGACGAGAGCGGCTGCATTGTGAATTTGTCGCAGTGTTGTGTCTTTGCGGCTTTCGATAACGCCATGGACTCCGGTGATGCAGACGTAATTGTGGGCTCCTTCGCGAATCCATGAGTCGATGATCCGGACGGCGATGGCAGGATCGATGGCGCTGACGCCGACGCCCAGTACATATGCCCGCGCAGGAGCGTTGGGAAATTCGCTGGAGGGCGGTAAGAAGTGGCTGTTCATGCTGGAATCTTCGTGTGGCCGCCATATTCGCCAGCGCCGATCTCCGCTTGGAAATACTTCACTGTCTGCTTCAGGCCATTCTCGAACGAGGTTTTTGGACACCATGTGAGAAGATTCATGGCCTGGCGGATGTCAGGGCAGCGTCGCTTGGGATCATCTTCCGGGAGCGGTCTGGTAACGATGACGGAGGACGAGCCGGTCATCGCGATGATGGATTCGGCGGTGTTGCGAACAGTGCGTTCCGCGGGGTTGCCGAGGTTGATGGGGCCTGGCAGGGGACCGGGATGCTCCATCATGCGGATGAAGCCGGAAATGAGATCCGTGACATAGCAGAACGACCGGGTCTGGCTGCCGTCGCCATAGAGGGTGATGGGCAGATTCTGAAGCGCCTGAACGATAAAATTGGAGATCACCCGTCCGTCGTCAGGCTGCATGCGCGGCCCGAATGTATTGAAGATGCGCGCCACGCGCACATTCACCTGGTGCTTGCGCTGATAATCGAAAAACAACGTCTCGGCGCATCTCTTGCCTTCGTCGTAGCAGGCGCGGGGGCCGATCGTGCTGACCGAGCCGCGATACTGCTCATTCTGCGGATGCAATTCAGGATCACCATAGACTTCGCTGGTTGACGCCTGAAAGATCGGAATGCGCAGCCGTGCGGCGAGGTCCAGCAAATTCATGGAGCCGATGACGCTGATTTTTACCGTGCGGATCGGATCGCGTTGATAATGGGGCGGAGAAGCGGGACACGCGAGATTGTAGATTTCGTCAGTGGCGATGCGGACCGGCTCGACGATGTCATGCTCGATCAGGCTGAAGCGCGGCATCGACATGAGGTGCGCGACATTGCTTCGCCGGCCGGTGCTGAAGTCATCGAGGCACAGAACGTGATGTCCGCGCGCCAATAATGCTTCGCATAAATGCGACCCGAGAAAGCCGGCGCCGCCGCACACGAGAACACGCTTTTTCATGAGATTCCCTTTTTGAACGGGGCAGCGCCAGCCTTGTGTTGCGCATCTCCGTGCCAAGTCGTGCGCTGTCGTTCTGCATTTTGAAACGGTGCATTCGGAGATGGGCTTTGACCAGATGGAATCCGGGCCGAAACTTGCGAACGCTGTCTTCGTGGCCGGAGCTAAGCCGGAAAGGCTACCTCCTCTGGGGCAGCTATTGGCTCGCAATCGTTGATGAAATGGTGGCCGAGCGGCCTAGCTTGGTATGCGCGAGTGCCGTTAGCCGGCTCTCCATTGCGATTGAAGTCGGGAAGGGATCCGGGGCGCAAGCAAACCGCTGGCGGTACCGGAATGGTTGGCGACGTTGAAATGACGGTCATCATGAGTGTTTCGCGTAAGTCCTTTATCTCGGTCGCCCGGGCGATAGGAACTGGCGTCATTCTGCATATCGGCCTGAGCTGGGCGGCCTTTCCGGTGGCGGCCGCAGGCAGCGAGGCGGACCCCGGCTATCGGTTGAAGCAGGGCGACAAGCTTTCGGTCACCGTTTTCGGTGAACAGGAATTGTCCGGCGAGTTCACGCTCGATCAATTCGGAAACATGAGGCTGGCCGTTGGTGGAGATATTCCGGCCGGTGGCTTAACGGTGGTCTCTCTGGAGCGCTACCTGACCGAGCGTCTGGCTGAAGGCTATCTCAAAAGCCCGCAGGTGCGCGTCCGGTTGTCCCAGCTTCCCGATGTCTATGTCAGCGGCATGGTGCGCACGCCGGGATCCTATGGCTACCGCCAGGGCCTTACCGTTGCCAGCGCCGTCGCGTTGGCTGGCGGGATGGGGTTGTCGGAGGGCCGTCAAAGCTCCGTCGTCAGCGAAATGTTGCAGGCGCATGAACGTGTCCGTCTCCTGGAGACCGGCTATGCCTCCGCCATTTTGAAACGAGCCCGGCTGATTGCTCAGGTCCATGGACGCAGGAGCTTTGATCTGCCGGAGGTGGCGGAAGAAAGCATCAGGACCGAAATTGCGCGCCTGAGAGAAGGCGAGCAGCGCATTCTGGCCTCGGAGCAGGATACGATGGACAAGGAGCTGGAACTGATCAAAAGCCAGCTTCCGCGCATCGAAGCCGAGGTCGTTTTCATTCAGGAGCAGCAGAAGCTGGAAGAACGTCAGCGAAGCCTGCACCAGCAGCAGCTTCAGGATTATGAGAAGCTGATGAGCGCCGGCCTCGGCCGCAAGCCGGCGTATATCGATATCAAGCGTGAGGAAGCCCGGCTGGAAGGCAACGTCGCTCGGCTTCAGGCAGAGAAACTCCGGGCCGATCTTTCCGGCGGCGACATCTCGTTCCGGCTTGAGGAATTGAATAACCGGTATCAGCGGCGCATCATCTCGGAATTGCAGGATGTCGAGCGCGTCATCCTCGATCTGTCGGTGACGCTGCCATCGGCGCGGGAGATCCGTGACGCTCGCGCGCGTCAGATCGGCGCGCTCTCCTCGGACAGGATCCTGCATCCTGTCATCACAGTGATGCGTGTCCAGGGCCGTGAATCCCTCACCCTGCCTGCCACGATGACCTTTCCCGTTCAGCCCGGCGACATCGTGCATGTGGGTGCGCTGTTTGACATGAAGGACAGTGTCACGCGGCTTGAGCTTGATGCCGGGATGGACAGCGCCGCGGCCATGGCGATTGCCGCAGGAGCGCGCCGCGAGAGCGATCTTCAAGCGGGCCGCCAAACCGGCTCCGAAGCAGCCTCATCCTTGCAGGGAGACTCACGATGACGTCGCTTATCAGGCCGCTGATCCTTTGCGGGGGCGCGGGAGCCCGGCTCTGGCCCACGTCCCGCGAAAGTCTGCCCAAGCAGTTTGCCCCGCTGCTCGGACAAAGATCGACCTTTCAGGACACCGTGCTCCGCGCGCAGCGCGCAGGGCTCGAACGGCCGGTAATCATGATCAATCAAGTGCATCGGCATCTTGCTCTGCAGCAGCTTGCGGAACTGTCCGTCCAGAGCGATGTGCTGGTCGAACCGGTGCGTCGCGACTCCGCGCCCGCTATCGTCGCCGGCTGTCTCGCGATCGGCCGGCAGGATCCGGAGACGCTCGTTCTGGTGCTCGCCTCGGATCATTTCGTCCGAGATGAAGCGGCGTTCAACGCTGCGGTGGAGGCAGGGGTGCCCGCAGCCAGGGAGGGACATCTGGTAACCTTCGGCGTCACGCCCACCCACCCCGAGCAGAATTATGGATATATCGAGCCGGGCTCGCCGCTGGCCGGAAGCGCGCGATCCGTGGTTCGCTTCGCAGAGAAGCCGGCGGCGGATGTCGCTGCCCGATATGTCGCGGAGGGGATGTTATGGAACTCCGGGAATTTTCTTTTCAGAGCTTCGGCATTGCTTGGCGAGTACGGCCGGCTTTGTCCGCAATCTCTTGCTGCGATCAAAGCGGCTGTCGAAGCCGCGACCCCGTGCGGCGGCGCGCGCGTTCTCGGCGGTGTTTACGAACAGGCAGCGGCCACCTCGATCGACTATGCGGTGATGGAGCAGGCATCTCGCGCTGCCGTTGTTTCCATGGCATGCGGGTGGTCGGATATCGGCACATGGGATGCGCTGTGGTCATGCAGCCCCCATGATGATGCCGGCAACGCCGTCAATGGCTCCGTTGAAATCGTGGACAGCACGGATTGTCTCGTTTCGTCCAGCGGGCTGCTGACCGCTGTGGTGGGGCTGCGCGATATCGTCGTCGTTGCTGACCGTGATGCTATTCTGGTTGCGGACCGCAAGCATTCCGGAGAGGTCAAGACGCTGGTCAACCGGATGCGGCTGCGTGGCCGCAGCGAGGCCGACGCCCATGCAAGGGTGCATCGGCCGTGGGGCTGGTATCAGGTAACAGACGGCGGCAGCCAGTTTCAGGTCAAGCGGATCACTGTCAATCCGGGCGGCCGGTTGTCCCTGCAAAAGCATTTCATGCGAGCCGAACATTGGGTTGTCGTCAGCGGCGAGGCGAAAGTCACGGTTGGCGACGAGGTCGGCACATTCGTTGCCAATCAGCACGTCCATATTCCGCTCGGTGCGGTTCATCGGCTGGAGAATATGGGGACCGAACCGGTAGAGCTGATCGAGGTTCAGACGGGCCTTTATCTCGGCGAGGACGATATCGTCCGGCTGGAGGATGCCTATGAGCGGGTCTGATCCGTCATCGGCGGGACATCCGGCTGGCGCGTCATGTCCCGTGTCTGTCGCATGCGCGACGAGAAGTCGATCGGGACGACCAGGATGAATGTGCCGCAGCTAGAGGGTCTCTCCATTCCGGTGATGCGGGATCGTGCCGAGAATATCGGGCCGGACGCTTTGCGCCACAATCAGGACGTGATCGTTGGCGCGGTGCGGCGCATCTGGCGCAGGCGGCGGTGGGTGATCGGCAGCGTGGTCGCGGCTGTGGTCGTGGCCACCATATTCCTGTTGGCGGTTCAGAAGGAGTATGTCGCCTACACGCTGCTTCGGCTGGAATTTGTCGGCGGTAGCCAGGCCGGCGTCGCCCGCGTTCAGCTCGATGCGTCGGCGTTGGTCGAAAGCGAAGCGCGGATCCTGCGGTCGGTCAATCTCATGAAAAAGATCGTCACCCGCAACGATCTTTACACGCAAGGGAATGCAGCGACGCCGCCGGGCTGGTGGCCGGGTCTTCGTGGGCTGCTGAGCGGTTCGCAGTCGAACCGGGCAGGGACGGTCTCTGCAAAGCAGGATGACAAAGATTTCGACGCTTTCGTTGCCGGCATGGTTCGCCGGACCTCCATCGAAAACGATTCCAAGTCCTATCTGATCGGCATCCGGTTTCGCGCGGCATCGCCGGATTTTGCGGCAACCGCTGCCAATGCCATCGCCCGAACCTATTTGCAGGAGCGCCTGTCTCAAACCTTGCTGGCATTGCGATCACGCCTGGAAGGCGAGCTTGCCCAGTTGGACGAAGTCTATGGCCCGCTTCATCCGAAGCGAGCCCAGACCAAGGCGCGGCTGGATGAAATGCAGAATCGCATAGCGCTGTGGGATGCCCGACCGGACGATGTTCGGCGCGTGCAACTAGAGCAGTTCTCGCTGGAAATCGCGTTCGAGGCTCTCAGTCCTACCTCGCCGGTCTGGCCATCGCCACGGACGGTGTATCCGATGCTCATTCTTCTGTTCACGGTCGGAACGGTGGCGGGAATTCTGCTATGGGATCGGCGCGATACCGGCTTTTCGAGCGCGACAGCGCTCGCCAGAGCGACGGGACTTCGCTGCCTCGGCATGGTGCCGGATGCTGCCACAGCGCGCCTGTCGCAGTTTCGGCAGATCCGTGATGAAGCCTATCGCGCCATCCTGGTTGCGGCCGCGCTCGAACATAAGTCTCCCGCCTGCCGGGTGATCGTCGTGACGTCGCCGCTTCCCGATCCGGATCTTCCCTCATTCACGCGCGAACTGGCTTCGGCCTTTGGCAAGCTCGGCAATCGAACGCTTGTTCTCGATGCGACGTATCAGCCCGGCGGCAGCGAGGATACGGTGAAAGATGCGGCATCTGGCGCCTCTGCTCCGCTGCAGTTCGATGGTCGGATGAAAGGCTACAGGGCGGTCGATGGATTGAATCTCGACCTTCCGTCGAAATCCGAGTCCGGGCCACCGATGGATGATTGCGGAATCGACAAGGTCATTTCTCATTTGCGGGAACAGTATGACGTTGTCCTCGTAACGGCTCCGGCGGCCTTGCTGTTCTCCACCGCGATTGAAGCTGCAAGGCTTTCCGACAGACTGATCCTCACGGCTCGCTGGAGCGGAACGCCGCGCAAGGTCGTCATGGCTGCGGTTCAGCGCCTTCGGGAGGCCGGCATTTGCCTGACGGGCGCGGTCCTCACGCATGTCGATTTCGAGACTCATGCGGAGGACGGCATTCCCGACAGCGCGTTCTATCTCGCCAAGTATCGGAATGCGTTCACGCAGTGACGATGTCGCTCGTGCGGGTTGCCGGAAATGCTCGTCCGTTCGCGTCCGCCATTCCGGCGCGAAGACGCCGTTTGTCGCTCGAGAAGGAAGGACAGAGCTGAATGTTCGGTCGGGATCACCTGTTTCGGGCGTCATGGACCCTGATCGATCAAGCTGTCGTCAGCCTTGGCACCTTTGCGGTCAACATCTTTCTTGCCCGGTCGTTGGTGCCGGAGGAATACGGTACATTCGCTCTGATCTTCAGCGTGTTGATGCTGCTCCAGATCATCAATAACACGCTGGTCATCTACCCGCTGACGATCGAGCGAGCCAGGGCGGGCGACAACAGGCTTAACACGATCTGGTCCAGCCTGGCGCTGATGTCCGGGCTGTCCCTGCCGCTCGCTTCGGTTGTGGCATTTGCGCCGGTTGTGCTTGGGCGGATCGATCTTCTGCCCGTGACCGTGTGGTGGTTTCTCGCCTGCCAGGTCCAGGAGACGGCCCGCCGGGTGCTGTTCGCAGAGCTGCACCATCGGCGCGCTATCGTTGGAGACAGTGTGAGCTATCTCGGCCAGGCGGTGATGGTGCTGCTGCTGGCGCTGGGGGGGACTCTGACTCTCGAGCGGGTCATGCTGGCGCTGGCCGCCACGTCCACCGCGGCGGCTGCCATCCAGCTTGTCCAGCTCAAGCTCCGGTGGTCGCGGCCGCTGGATCTCGTCACGACTGCGCGGCATTTCTGGCAGATTGGCCGCTGGTCGCTCGCAACCAGCCTGACGACTGCGCTCCGCCTGCAAGGGATGCTTTGGCTTGTCGCGCTGCTGGTGGCGCGGTCGGAAACGGCGCAGTTTCAGAGCGCGCTGAACATTGTCAGCCTGGTCAATCCCATTCTGTTTGCGATGTGCAACATCATTCCCCAAACCGCGGCGCGGGCGCTGCCTCTGGGTCCGCGTTTCGCGTGGAATGGAATGATGCCCTATGCCGTGCTCGGTTTCGTCCCGACAGCGGGCTATTTCCTGCTCGTCATGGCTGCGCCTCAAGCCGCGCTCGCTGCCTTCTATGGATCCCAGTCCTACTATCTCGATGTCGGCCTTGGCGTTCAGCTTCTAGCTCTCGCTTATCTGGTGAACTATGGAGCGGAAATGGCATCCGCCTTTCTCCATGGCGTCAATGCCGCACGCACCGCTCTGCGGATCACCAACTTCGGAAATGCCGCCGCGGCGCTGCTGGCCATTCCACTGGTGCTGTGGCTGGGCTGGACGGGCGCGTGCATCACTCTTCTGCTTTCCAATATCGTGCGCGTCGTTGCGTCCTATCTGGTGTTGAAGGCTTTCATGGCGCCGGACGCGTCAGAGGGTGTCGTGCGGTCCGCGGATACGGTCGCTATGGGGCCTTGAGCCATGCCGCAGGTTCTCCGGAACAGTCCTGAAGTGTGGCGATCGGCGGGACGAGACCGAAGCGGAGGCGTCGGGCTGAACGACCGATATGCCGGCCTTCTTTTGTTGTCCCTGCTGGGCTACGCCTTCATGGGCAGGGGCTTTGCCTATTCGGGCATCCCTCCGCTATTCGTCGGCGAGATCATACTGTTCCTCGGTCTGGTCGCGGCGCTCCGGTCGGGTGCCCTGCTGGCGACGATGGCGACCCTTCCGAGCCTGCTGCTGGTTGCGACAATGGCGTGGGTTCTGGTCCGTACGATTCCCTTCATCGCTTCGTATGGAATGGATGCGCTGCGCGATAGCGTCATCGTTCTCTATGGCCTGTTCGCGTTTATCGTGGCCGCGCTGCTGCTGGAGAAGCCATCGCGAATGCAGACGATGGTCGGCTTCTACATCCGTTTCAGCGGTCCGTTCGTATACTTGGCGCCCCTGTTGCTGATCATATCGGTCGGTATGCGGGACATTGTCCCGATCTGGCCCCATTCGCCCGTGCCGATGTTCTCGGTGCGAACCGGAGAAGTGGCTGCGCATCTCGCCGGCGTCACCGTTTTCGCATTGCTCGGATTTCGTCAGGTCGGATGGATCTGGAGCGGATTCCTGCTTCTGGCAATGGCTGTCGTTTCGGCGCAGAGCCGCGGCGGAACGCTGGCTTTTCTCATTCCGGTGCTGCTTGCGCTCGTGCTGTCCGGCTCGTTTCGCCGCATCATGCCCCTGGCCGTTCTAGGATTGGGCATTCTGGCTCTGGCAGCCGTAACGAATCTGGAGGTTCAACTCCCGACCAGCGATCGCAAGATCAATGTGGAGCAGATGATCGATAACGTGAGCAGCATTGTCGGCTCGTCGGAGGAAGGCAATCTCGACGGAACGAAGAAGTGGCGCAAGGAATGGTGGCAGGCCATCATTGGTTACACTTTCAACGGTGAGCATTTCTGGACGGGGCAGGGCTTCGGGATCAACCTTGCCGTCGCAGACGGCTTTGTTGTCGGCACCGAACTCGGCGGACCTTTGCTGAGAAGTCCGCATAACGCCCATCTGACAATTCTGGCGCGCGCCGGCGTGCCGGGGCTGGTGCTGTGGGGGCTGCTGCTTGGTGTCTGGCTGGCCATGCTGTTTCGAAACATGCTGGTGGCGCGACGCCTGAATCAGCCGGTGTGGGGCAAACTGTTCATATTCCTGGGTTGCTACAACATCGGCATTCTGGTCAATGCGACGTTCGACGTGGCCCTCGAAGGGCCCATGCTGGGGATCTGGTTCTGGTCTATTTTCGGAGCGGGCCTGGGGGCTTCGCTCATTTTCTGGTCTCTTCATCCGCTGCGTTCGGGGCTTCTTTTTCCATCCGTGCGAATGTTGGCGGTGATGGCGCTCGTCCTGCCGGTTACGCTGATGCACGCAAGTGAAAGCCATGCGGATTCCGCGGAAGCGGTTCAATCCCGGTCCGGGCTAGGAGCATCTGCGTCTGATCCGCCGCCGCCATGCCTTGCTATCCGGGATCGCAACGATCTCGTCGTGGAGCGCCTGGCGCTCGGTCCCTGTGCGTCCCATGGCATCGAGATCATCAACAGCAAGCGGATCGTGCTGCGCGATCTGACCATAGAGGGAACCGGCGAGATTGGCATCAGGGTGCTCGGTTCGGAAGACATTGTCATCACCGGCAGCAGGATCGCCAACACGCTCAGCGGAATCCATATTCAGAGTTCGAGACGCATCAGGATTCGATGCAACACCATCGTCAATCCGAGAGGTCCCATTCCGCGGGGACAGGCGGTCCAGTTCAACGAGGTGCACGGCCCGGGCAACGAGATCGCCTGCAACCGGATCGTCAACGAGCCCGGACGCGGAAATCCCGAAGACGCCATCAGCATCTATCGCTCATCCGGAGCGCCGGAGGCACCTCTGCTGGTATCCCACAACTGGATCAGGGGCGGAGGGCCGAGCCAGTCCGGCGGCGGCATCATGCTGGGCGACGATGGAGGAGCCTATCTGGCAGCCCGCGGCAATATTCTGGAAGACCCCGGGCAATATGGCATCGGCGTTGCGGCCGGCCATCATATCGACATCGTCGAGAATGTCGTCCGGGCGCGCCAGCAGCCCTTCACAAATGTGGGGATCTATGTCTGGCGGCAGTATCCGCGGCCCTGCCATGCCATCACCGTGCGTTCCAATCAGGTGAGTTGGCTCTCCCGAACCGGCATCGCCAATCCCTGGTGGAACGGCGGCAACTGCGGCGATATCGATGGCCTTTCGGCGAATACCTTCGCCGGTGCCGCGCCGGTCGAGGCGGGTTCGCTTTTCGCGCGCACTTGTCAGTGCGGCCATTGATGAGCTTTCGGCCTGGCTTGCCGACGGATGACGGGCGCTCTGGGCGCCCGTGTCGGCATCAGCCTGCCCCTTCGGCTTCTCCCATTTCATGCAGACGAAAGCCGGCTGCCTTTGCTGGAACGGCCGGGCTACCTCGCTATGTCGCTTGCTGCGGCGCATCTTCGACGTACCGTTCGATGGTCCGGCGTCGCAGCGTCGGCATGATGCTGAGATCGGCTCCGCAATGCTTTCTGCCGATTGACGCCATGAAGGTATGTCGGCCGCAGCAGGTCACTCCAGATGAGCATGACAGTCTCTCGTTGGTTGTCGGTCGCATCCCCCTCCGGCAATGCTGGCACACGGGGAGCGACGGGATCCAATGGCCGCGCGGCTGTCATGACAGCCCTTGGCGATATCGTCGTCGCTGCCGCTGCGTTCTGGATTTGCGGACGGCTGGGAGGCGCTCCCTTTGCCCCGGACGATGCGACCGCAATCTTGCGCGCAGTCGCGTTGCTGAGCGGCATTCTCCTGATCCTTGGCTTTTATCGGGTCGATCTCCGGCGGTCCTATGAGCGTTTTCGTTTGCGCGCGCTCGCAGTCATGCTGTTCGTGCTGGCGCAGCTCATCGCCGGTCCTCTTGTGGAGGATGCCTTCGGTACGGCCGCGCGCGTCATTGCCGCCGGCGTTCTTTTCCTGATTTTCGGCTTCTGGTGTGAACAGTGGCTGATGCGGGGCATGGCAGGCGCGGACGCTGAAAAGCCGGCCGCGGCGAGCCGCGCTCTGGCCGGAGGGGAGCGGCCGGGATCGAGAAGCATGCCGGTCTATGCCTGCATCAAGCGCGCTTCCGACATCGCATTGGGGCTGCTGATGCTCATCGCCAGCGCACCGGTTGTCGCGCTCGCTGCCCTCCTGATCAAGCGAGCAGATCCCGGACCGGCTTTCTATGCCCAGACCAGGATCGGCGCTCACGGACGGGCGATAGCCGTTCTGAAGCTCCGCACCATGTATCGTGACGCGGATGCGCGGCTTCAGGACCTGCTGGAATCCGACCCCGAAGCGCGTGCGGAGTGGAACCGCTTTTTCAAGCTGCGGCACGACCCAAGGGTTTTGCCGCGGATCGGCCATATCCTCCGGCGCACCAGTATCGACGAGCTGCCGCAACTCTGGAACGTCATACGGGGCAGCATGAGTCTGGTCGGGCCGCGGCCTTTCCCGGCTTATCATATGCAAGCCTTCGATCAGGCATTTCAACAGATCAGAACCAGCGTTCCGCCGGGACTGACCGGCCTTTGGCAAATCTCCGAGCGCAGCGAGGGCGATCTCCACACGCAGCGCCTTCACGACCTCTCCTATATCGCGCGCCGTTCGCTGCTGTTCGATCTTTACATCCTGCTGGCGACGGTGCCGGCGGTTGCTCTCGGCCGGGGTGCGCGTTGATCCATCCCATTCTCACGTAGCAGGAAGCAAGTCATGAAGATCGCGGTCGTCGGTTCCGGTTATGTCGGGTTGGTCGCCAGCGCCTGCTTCGCGAAGCTGGGGCACGAAGTCGCCTGCATCGATCGCGACCGCGGCAAGATCGATATTCTTTTAGCCGGTCGGCTGCCGATCTATGAGCCGGGCCTTCAGGACCTCGTGAACAGCGGGGTGGGGAATGGTAGCCTGATGTTCGGCACCGACCTGCCGCAAGCCGTCAGCCGGGCAGAAGCGGTCTTCATCGCCGTTGGCACGCCCGATATCGGAGACGACGGGCGGCCCGATCTGACCAGCGTGTTCGCCGTCGCGCGGGAGATCGCGGCGGCGGCAAGCGGTTTCACCGTGGTCGTGACCAAGTCCACCGTGCCGGTCGGAACCGGCGATGCCATCGAAACCGTGATGTCGGCGATCCTGCCGAGGGAGAGGTTCGCGGTGGTATCGAATCCCGAGTTTCTGAGAGAAGGGCGGGCGATCGAGGATTTCGATCATCCCGACCGGATCGTGATCGGCGCGGATTGCGAATGGGCGCGGGAGGTCATGGCCCAAATCTACGATCCGCGGCATTTTCCGGACGTGCCGATGATCTTCACCAGCCGGCGCACGGCGGAACTGATGAAATATGCATCGAATGCATTTCTCGCCGCCAAGATCGCGTTCATCAACGACATGTCGGATCTGTGTGAGAATGCCAGAGCCAATGTCTGCGATCTTGCCCGGGGCATGGGTCTTGATGCCCGCATCGGCCGAGATTTTCTTGAAGCGGGCCCGGGCTATGGCGGCTCCTGCCTGCCAAAGGACACGAGGGCCTTGGTGCGCATGGCGACCGACCATGGCGCGCCGCTAGCAATATTTGAAGCCATCGTGGCCGCGAATAACCGGCGCAAGCGCCGGCTGGCCGCCCGCATCGTCGAGGCCTGCGGCGACGCCATCGAAGGTAAAACCATCGGCCTGCTGGGGCTGACCTTCAAAGCCAACACCGACGATATGCGCGAGTCGCCGGCACTGCCGCTTATCGAGGATCTGAAACTCCTGGGAGCCAATATACGAGCCTATGATCCCGCCGGAATGGCCAACGCGGCGCGACTGGTCGACGATGTGGTCTTCACCGCCGATCCTTACGACTGCGCCAACGGTGCCCATGCTCTTGTGATCGTAACCGGCTGGTCGGAATTCCAGGCGCTGGATCTTCAGAAGATCAGAAGCAGTTTGATCGTCCCGATCGTCATCGATTTCAGAAATATTCTCGATCCAGTGGAAATGGCGGCCAACGGGCTCGCCTATATCTCGGTCGGCCGTGCATCGGTGCAGCCGCTGCATATTCTGGATCAGGGCGCGGTCCTGCATGTCAGCCCCTCCTTGGCGGGATTGTCGGAACACCGGATCGCGAGGACCGGAGGCACCGCTGGGGGACAGGTGCCGAACCAGGCGAAAGCCGATGCGGGTCTGGTGGCGCTGTCGTCCCTGGTGCTTGCCGAAGAGGATTTCGGACATCCGGACCCGCGATAGGCCATCGATTTCCCGACAGGAGGGTGCTCCCGGGCGGGGGGGCGGCACGGTGAGGCATGTGCGACGGGCCGGAGCCGCGCTGTCTGCGCCGAAGCTGATTTTATCTACCGGCGTCAGGACGCCGCCGGGCCGGATATCCCATCGGCCCGGCCGGGCGGTATCAAGTCGTCGTGCCGTTCGGATCGGCTTTTCCGGATACAGGCGAGCATGGCGGCGGCACGGCCATCACCGCGTGTCGGAGTCTGCGGTGTCGGCATTTTCGGAAGAACCGGGGCCGGCCGGGAAGCCGCCTCGCTCCTCTTCCGGTCCGGACTCTTCGCGGTCGAGCCACACCATCAGTCTCAGCTCCCGGGCGCAGGGCGCGCATTCATAGATGCGGATCTCGGCGTCGCATCCGGTTTTCAACGCCTGCGTCCTGGCATTGCGCATCTCTGCGCCGCAACAGCAGTTCGGGACGTCACAGCCCTGCGCTGCCCAACTGGCTTTGTGAATGGACATCATTCCCCCAGGACGTGCTGGCTTCCTGAGAAAGTTTAGCCGCTGCGTCCGGGACACCAATCACGGCGAGGGGTTACCCCGCACAGGCGTTTGATCGCGATGCGGGCTGCGCCGCTGCTTTCAAGCGCCGGGGACTGCGCTGTCCGCGACATCCAGTTCTTCGGAGAGCGTATAGGCAGCATCGACGACCCATTCGCGGACATCGTCGAGAGTGTGGAAGGTATGTTCGCTCAGGTTGGTCTGTCGGTCGAACTGACCGAGTACGGCTTCCGGAAACCACCTGTTCGACAACGCACCATGGTCGTCATCGAGCAGGGAAAAGATTGCGACCAGGTCGCCGTTGAGGAAAACCAGCCGGGCTGCCATTTCTTTTGAAGAATGAAACAGCGAGACTTCCTGAAATTCAATCCTCACTTCCACCCCGAAATAGCTGAAGATATCTGGCGTTAAAGCCCCCAATGTCCTGCAGGCGCTTCCAGTTCAGGATTTCCAGCGCATGCGGCTTCGGCCGGATTATGTTCTGTGTTCGCAAATCGTTCAAGGTTCTATAAACGTGGACGACGGACAGCCCTGTTGCATCTGCGAGATCGGTCTGCGTCAGCGGCCATTTGAGGAGGATCGGCTCGTCTTCCGGAAAGCCGGCTCTCGTGCGGTAGATGAATTCGCATATCAGGTGGGCAATGCGCTCGCGTGCGTTGCGCTGGCCAAGATTGACCATCCATTCTTCATAGATGGCAATATCCCGAAGCATTTCGAGCCATAAGGCGCGTCCGATGGCCTGTGACGACCGCCGCAATTCAGCGATATCGGCATGCCGGATCTGCGCGATCGAGCAAGTCGTGAGCGCCGCGAGGGACATTGTCGCTTCCGGGACCAGATGTCCGCAGATGCCGGAGATATCTCCTGGAAGCTGAAAGCCGATAATCTGCCGCCGTCCATCACTGATGGTTTTGTAGCGGTAAGCAACTCCCGTGAGGATGATGGTGACATCGGGCGCGGGCGTTCCCTCGGTCATGATGTTTGTACCATGGGCGACGACCCGGGGCAGGCTGCAAATCGAGGTGAGGGATATCCCCTCCGTGAAGCTGAGGAGACCGGTTGTCACGAACTTCTCAGCGAGAACGTTCATGCTCCATGATGCCTGTTATGTTGCGAAGAAATAACATGATTGTCTAAAAATAAAATCAAAAACCCGTACAACGCAAGCTGTAATGATCAGCGGAGTTCTACAAAATATTTCATTGCTAATAATTTGCACCGGTGTCTTCGCGGCGGCGCCGGGCGTGTGAGTTCTGTGTCTTTTGTTAATTCGATTGTTGACTTTATCATCTCCGAACGGTTCGCAACTTGGATGCAGGATGGCGTCCGTGAACCCTGGTCCGCCCGGTCCATTTGGAAGGCGCGGATTGGCGGAGCGGCGGCTGCGCATCGTCACCCGCTCTGTTCAGGACCCCGGGGAACGGAAGAAGCGCAACGTGTCGCCGGGGAAGGCGGCGGCCTGCGGCTTCGCCCTCCGGCAGTCTGGCCCGCCGCCGTCAGCTCCGCCTTGGAAAGGCCGCAATCCGGCTTCATATTAATAGAGTTAATCGCGCGGTCGCTGCCACGGATGAACTGGCCGCTTGACATGCGCGAGACGTGAACCCGCCCGGGAGACCGCGGCGGGTTTTTCATTTGCGATTTAGCGATTCCACCCCGTTGGGCACTCTCTCACCCGGGGCTCTGGAATTTGGATTACGCCAACTGGTTGCAGGGTTTTCACCGCACGGGCGACGGTAGCTGGAACGCCGCGGCGCGTGTCGGTCGGCACCCGCCCGGCGCCACAGTCTCGTCCCTGTGGGCGAGAACACACCCTCCGCCCGGGCGTGACGACATAACGCCTGCGGTTTTCCCCTGGAAAGACGTATCCTCACCACACCCGCCTCCCGTGGCCTGAAAGGGCGGCGGGGGATTTCCCCATTGAAAATGCTGGGAATCTCGGAAAATCCGACCCGCATAATCTGACAATGCGGCGGCGCGATCGGCCGGAATCAGAGCGGCTCTAATTTATGTAATGTTGCCGTAAGGCTGGAGGAATATGGACGTCCCCGGCACTTCGGAAAATTTTCGCGCCGCCGCAGTAGACCCCTTGCGAACCCCGCCGATGGTCTCGTCAGCGCCGCCTTTTCGTCGTGTGCGGGAGGAAATATGCGGGATCCGGCCAAATCTGTTCTGTGGACATTCTCGAGACCAGTTGCGATCGCCGCAACAGCGTTTCTCGTTATTGCCGGCGGTGCGGCCTTCATGTCGCGCGAGAGCGCCGGCGATGTCGCTGCCTTGCCTCCGGCATCGCAGGTCGAGGCCCGACCGGGATATCTCAAGCTGACAGCGGTGCAGCGGAACTCGCTCTCCATCGAAACGGTTGCGCCGCAGGTTTTCAGGGAGGAACTGGTCACCGAAGGAAAGGTCGCGGTCGATGAAGATCATTCCACCTCGATCTTCTCGCCTTATGCGGGCCGGGTGACCAGCATGCTGGTGGGCCCTGGCGATGCGGTGGAGAAAGGTCAGCCTCTCTTTGTTCTGGAGGCGGCTGACGCCGTCCAGGCGCAGAACGAGTTCATGAATGCGGCGGGACAGCTCAACAAGGCGCGCTCCCAGGCAACCCTAGCGGCATCGGTGGAGCGCAGGCTTCACAATCTCTACGAAGCCAAAGCCACTTCGCTGCGGGAATGGCAACAGGCGCAGGCGGACCTTGTCGCCGCCCAGAACGATCTGGAAAGCTCAAAGATCACGCTGGAAGCGATGCGCAATCGACTCCGGATGCTGGGGAAGACGGATACGGAGATCGGGACGTTCCAGCAGACCGGGGTCATCACACCGGACGCGGCTGTTTTTGCTCCGCTGTCCGGCACCGTCATCAGTCGCCGGATGGGCCCGGGCCAGTATATCGCCGCCGGCGCCAACGATCCGGTCTTCGTGGTCGGCGATCTCTCGACGATATGGCTGGTGGCCTATATCCGGGAATCAGACGCCTCAAAGGTTCGTGTCGGCCAGCCGATACGGTTCAACGTCCTTGCTCATCCCGGCAGGGAATATGAAGCGCGCATCGCCTATGTGGCCACGTCGATCGATCCCCAGAGCCGCAGGCGCGAAGTCAGGGCGACGATCGCCAATCCGGATGCCGCCCTGGCGCCCGGTATGTTCGCGACGGTCAGCGTCGTGGTCAATGAGAGTGGGCCGGCAGCGGCTGTGCCGCGCGAAGCGGTTATCTACGAGGCGGGCCGGACGCATGTTTGGGTGGAAAATGATGACGGTTCGATGGAGCTTCGGGCGATAAGACTGGGCCTCACGAGCGGGCGTATGATCCAGGTGCTCGAAGGTGTCGCGATTGGCGAGCGCTTCGTCACCAAAGGCAACCTCTTCATCGAACGCATGGTTGCGAATGCGCGATCCTGAGATCGCGTAACGCTCCTGGATATCTGGAAACGAACCCCCGTCATGAACGCGATCATTGCGTTGTCGCTCAAGCACCGCGCCTTGGTGGTGATCCTATTCGTGCTCACGCTTGGGGGCGGTATCGCAGCCTTTCGCGCGCTGAACATCGAGGCCTATCCCGACCCGGTGCCGCCACTCGTCAATATCATCACGCAAAGTCCGGGATTGTCCGCCGAGGAGGTCGAGCGATACATCACGATTCCCATCGAGACGCAGATCGCCGGACTGCCGAACACGCGTGTGCTGCGCACCCTTTCGCTCTACGGTCTGTCGGACATCAAGCTGCAGTTCAATTACGAATACAGCTACGAACAGGCGCTTCAGCAGGTCCTGAACAGGCTGTCGCAGATTTCCGGGCTTCCCAACGGCGCCGAGCCGCAGATCAGCCCGGTCAGTCCCATCGGCGAAATCTATCGTTATCGGCTGCGGGGACCTGCGGGATACAGCGTCCTCGATCTGAAGACCCTCCAGGACTGGACGCTACAGCGGCGGTTCCGCGCCGTGCCGGGCGTGGTCGATGTGATCGGCTGGGGCGGGAAAACCAAGACATTCGAATTGCAAGTGGATCTCAACAAGCTCGTTGCCTACGGACTGACGCTGCCGCAGCTGATCCAGAGCGTGACCAGCAGCAACGTCAATGTGGGCGGCAACACGATCACGATGGGCGCCCAGTCCGCGGTCGTGCGCGGCGTCGGCCTTATCAGGTCGATTGAGGATCTCGGCAGCACCATGCTCACACAGGTGGGCGGCAATCCCGTCCTCGTGCGGGATGTCGCGACGGTCGTCGTTGGCCATGCGCCGCGCCTCGGTGTCGCGGGAATGAACGCGGACGATGATATCGTGCAGGGCATTGTGCTGATGCGTCGCGGGCAGCAGAGCTCCCCCACGATCCAGCGCGTGAAGGAGGAGGTCGAGCGGATCAACGCGTCGGGGCTCCTGCCGCCCGGGGTCAAGATCGAGCGCATCTACGACCGGCAGGAGCTGATCAACGTCACGACCCATACGGTGCTTCACAACATGGTCGTCGGCATCCTGCTGATCGTCCTGTTGCAATGGCTTTTCCTCGGAGATTTCCGGTCCGCGCTGATCGTTTCGGCAACGATTCCTTTCGCGCTGTTCTTCGCCGTCGGTCTGATGGTGCTGCGTGGGGAATCGGCCAACCTTCTCTCGGTCGGGGCGATCGATTTCGGGCTTATCGTCGATGCCACGGTGATCATGGTCGAGCGCATCTTCCGCCAGCTAAGCGCTGCGCCCGGCGCTGCGGTCCCGCATGCGATGGCCGAGGGACGGCAGGGCCTCAAAGGGAAGATGCTGTCGATATTTGTGGCAGGCGCGGCGGTGCAGCGGTCAATTCTCTTCGCCGCCGCGATCATCATCGCCGGCTTCCTGCCGCTTTTCACCCTGAGCGGCGTGGAGGGGCATATCTTCGGGCCGATGGCGAAAACCTATGCCTATGCTCTTGTCGGCGGTCTGGTCGCGACCTTCACCATTGCGCCTGTTCTGAGTGCGTTCCTGCTGCCGGACCAGATTCGTGAAACCGAGACCTGGCTGGTGCGGATGCTCCACAGGCTCTATCGGCCGATTCTGCATTTCTCGGTTGGCAATCGCGTGGTCGTCGTTGCCGGTGTGGCTGTTCTGCTTGGCCTTACCGGCGTCGGCATCCGGTCCCTTGGCACGGAATTCATGCCCAAGCTGGAGGAAGGCAATCTCTGGGTCCGCGCCACGATGCCGTCCACCATCTCGCTCGAAGAGGGCAACGGCTATGCCAACCGTATGCGGCAGTTGATCGGAAGTTTCCCGGAGGTCGAATCGGTCGTATCCCAGCACGGCCGGCCGGATGACGGCACCGATGCGGCCGGCTTCTTCAATGTCGAGCTGTTCGCGCCGCTCAAGCCGGCGGATCAGTGGCGCAAGGGGCTGGACAAGGATGCCCTGACCAACGAGATGCAGGCAGCGCTCGAACGGGATTTCCCCGGCGTCGAATTCAATTTCTCGCAATATCTTCAGGACAACGTGGCCGAGCAGGTCTCGGGCGTCAAAGGCGAGAATTCCATCAAGGTTTTCGGCAGCGATCTCAACGTGCTGACCGAGACCGCGGAGCGGATCAAGGCGGTGCTTGCGACCGTACCCGGCGTGACGGACCTTTCGGTCTTCACCTCGCTGGGGCAGCCGACGATCCAGATCGATGTGGATCGCGCCCGCGCCGCGCGTCACGGGCTTTCGCCGGGCGACATCAACGCAGCATTGCGGATCGCTATCGGCGGAGAAGCCGCCGGGGCGATCTACGAGCCCGGCAGCGACCGGCACTTCCCCATCATGGTGCGGCTCGCCCCGCAGTTTCGTCAGGATGCGGAGGTCATCAGCAACATGCCCATCGCCGTTCAGGGCCCCGATGGCGTCACGCAGATCCCGTTGCGAGAAGTGGCGGACATCCGGCTCGTCTCCGGCGCGTCCTATATCTATCGGGAACAGCAGGAGCGGTATCTGCCGATCAAGTTCAGCGTCCGCGAGCGCGATCTCGGGAGCGCGATCAAGGAAGCGCAGCAGAAGATCGCGCAGGAGGTGCAGCTTCCCGTGGGATCTCGCCTCGAATGGGTCGGCGAATTCCAGAACATGAAGGACGCCATCGGCCGCTTGCAGATCGTGGTGCCATTGAGTCTTGCGCTCATCGGGTTTCTGCTATGGCTGAACTTCTCCTCGCTGTCTGACACGCTGATGGCCATGAGCGTCATCCCCATGGCCATTGTCGGCGGCGTTTTCTCGCTGCTGCTGATGCAGATGCCGTTCAGCATATCGGCGGCGATCGGCTTCATCGCGTTGTTCGGCATATCGGTGATGAATGCCATCCTCATCATCAGCCAGTTCAACCGGCTGATTGACCGGGGCGTGGAACGCACCAGGGCCGTGCTGGAGGCCAGCGAACTCCAGATGCGCCCCGTGCTGATGACCTGCGTGATCGCCGGGGCGGGGCTGGTTCCCGCAGCCCTTTCCACCGGTATCGGCTCTCAGGTCCAGAAGCCCCTGGCGGTGGTCGTGGTCGGCGGCATGATGCTGGCGCCCTTCATCATTCTCGTCGCGCTGCCGGCTATGCTCTCGCTGTTCTCGCGTCATGTCAGCGCGGCGGAAGACGTCGAGGCGGTGCTGGAGCCGGCCGAATAATGAGGTGTGGATCGCACCATCCGGGGCCGCCTCGTCAAGGCCCGCAACTGAGGATGCAAGCGCTGAGTGAATCTCTCATGTCTCGTATCGCGGGTTTTGTCTGGATGGGCGCTGGCCTTCTGTTGTCCGGCTGCGCCGTTGGACCGAATTTCACCACGCCAGATGCACCGGGCGTTCCGACCTTCCAGCGGAGTTCATCCGCGCCGGGCGGAGGCGATGCCGTTCCCGGCAGGGTCATGCTCCGCGGCGCGGACATTCCTGCGCAGTGGTGGGAGCTGTTCCGATCGCAATCGCTGAATGTCGTGGTGCGCGAGGGCCTGACACGCAATGCGGACCTCGCGGCCGCCCACGCCGCCGTCCGCGTCGCGCAGGCGAATGCGCGGGCACAGCGCGGATCTCTGTTTCCGGTGATTGGCGCGGGTTTCGATGCCAGCCGGCATCAAATCCCGACAGGAACGCTCAACTCGGATGTGGTGACGGAGGCCAGCCGCTACAGTCTCCATACCGGGCAAGTGACGGTGTCCTTCGTGCCGGATGTCTGGGGCGGTTCCCGCCGTCAGATCGAGTCCGTGGACGCGCAGGCCGAGATGCAGGCTTTTCAGCGCGAAGGAGTCTCGCTGACCCTGGCCTCGAATATCGCGCTGGCGGCGATCGAGGAGGCGCGTCTGCGCGGACAACTCTCCGCTGTCCGCGATATCGTCGGCCTCCAGACGCAATTGCTGAATTCCCTGAAGCGGCAGAACGAGCAGGGCCAGATCGCGATGCCGGATGTGGTGGCGCAGGAGGCCGCCGTGGCGCAGGCGCGTCTTCTGGTGCCGCAGATCGAGAAGCAGCTTCGCCAGCAGGAGAATCTGATCGCGTTTCTGACGGGACGCCTGCCGAGCGAGCCCGCGCTGGGAAGCTTTCGGCTGAACTCTTTTGTTTTGCCGCGCCGGCTGCCTTTGAGCCTGCCGGCGGATCTCGTGCGACAGCGGCCGGATATCCGCGCCGCGGAGGCGAATCTTCGCGCCGCCAATGCGCAGGTCGGCGTCGCCATCGCCAATCGGCTGCCACAGATCACGCTCACCGCTAATCCGGGAAGCACGTCCACGGCGATCGGCCAGCTTTTCACGCCGGGAACAGGTTTCTGGACCATTGCCGGCAGCCTTGCGCAGACCGTGTTCGACGCGGGCACGCTCGAGAACAGGCAGCGCGCCGCCGAGGAAGCCACCGTTCAAGCGGCGGAACAATATCGCAGCACCGTGCTGGCCGCTTTCCAGAATGTCGCCGACGTTCTGGGGGCCTTGCAGGCGGATGCCCGCGCCATCACCGCTGCTGCAACTGCGGAAAAATCCGCTCGACAGTACCTCGACCTGATGCGGCGGCAGTTGGATCAGGGCCAGGTGAACGTGGCCGTGCTGCTGACTTCACAGCAAGCTGTTCTCCAGTCGTCACTGGCCCGTGTGGATGCGGAAGCGGCGCGTCTGGCCGATACCGTCGCTCTGTTCCAGGCGCTCGGAGGCGGCTGGTGGAATGCCCAAAATGACAATGGCTTGACCGGCGGCGTCTCTGGCCGGCCGGTGTCGAACCCATCGGCAACCGGCCGATCCGGGAAGGCGATCTGAGCTCTCACGCTGGCTTCGAGCCCACCACAATCTGCGCCCTGGCCGGCACCGTCCCCGTGGTGCTGGATTGCCGCTCAGGCGCGCTGCGCGGGCCGCTGGCGCGTTTGCTGCCGGCGCTGCGAGGTTTTGCTGGCCGCGCCGCGGCGACCGTCCTGAGGGCGCCTGACGGCCGTCGCCTGGCCATGCTGCCCTTGGTGCCGGACGGGGCGGTCATGGAAAGGCCGCAATCCGTCATCATATTAATAAGGTCGATCGCGCAGTCGCTGTCACGGATGTACTGGCTGCTTGACGAGCGCGAGATGTAAACCCGCCCGGGAGACCGCGGCGGGTTTTTCATTTTTTTTGATCCAGGCGACTCCAGGGCCATCCCGGCGCTCTCTGAGCCCACCCGGGCGCCCGATGGGCCTGAAACTTCATCAGGCCGAAGTCTTTGATTCTGTGAGTGGAGGCCACGCCCGGAATTGAACCGGGGTACACGGTTTTGCAGACCGTTGCGTAACCACTCCGCCACGTGGCCTCATGCTCGGCCCGGTCACGAAGACCGGCGAACCGCATCGCTATAGCGGAGGGACCGTCGGCGGGCAACGACTTCCCCATCTGATCTGGCGCGAAGGTGGCGTCCCCGCTCGTGCAATCTTGCCTTCCTGGCTGGACTGCCTCAAAAGAGCTGCGCCCGCTGCGTTGCTGTCGGGCTTGCCCGTTCGATTGCGCGCGGAGGCGCAAGATGACCGATTTCGCCACCCGCCGACGCATGATGGTCGATAGCCAGGTCCGCCCGTCCGATGTGACGGACCTGCGGCTGATCGGGGTAATGGAGGCGTTGCCGCGGGAATCGTTCCTCCCGCCGGCCGTCCAGTCGCTGGCTTATCTCGATCTCGATCTGGCGCCGGTCTCCGGGAGCGCGCGCCGGATGCTCAAGCCGATGGTGCTGTCCCGCCTCGTACAGGCAGCGGCCGTCGGTCGGGGAGACCGGGTTCTGGATGTCGGCTGCCTCACCGGATATTCCAGCGCGCTTCTGGCGCAACTGGGGGGCGCGGTCGTCGCGCTGGATGATGATCCGGCCCTGACAGCGGCTGCGGCGCGTTGTCTCGCCGCTGTCGGCCAGCTCGATGTCGTCGTCGAAACCGGCCCTCTCCCTGCTGGTGCGCCGCAGCATGGGCCTTACGACGTGATTCTCGTGAACGGAGCCTGCGCGGACGAGCCGGAAAGCCTGCTGGCCCAACTGGCGGATGGCGGACGTCTCGCCTGCGTGCAGGGCGCGGGGCCGGTTGGGCGTGCGACATTATATCTGCGGACGGGGGATTTGGTCGGCCGCCGCGTCCTGTTCGACGCTGTCGCGCCGGTGCTTCCGGGCTTTGCAAAGGAAGCCGGGTTCGTTTTCTGATTGTCGGGACCCGGCGCCGGACGCTGAGGTCGGGTGTGGCCGGAAGGTTTCAGTCGCGGGCCTTTTGCATCGCAAAGTGCGATGGGGGGTACCGTTCAGGTTTAAAATCTCTTACCACTTTCCAGCTTCCCTCGCGCTGCACGATAGCGGATGGTGGTGGCAGTGGGACATGCGGTCGGCGCCGCATGGTGCCGTCACCGGTCATACGGTGGGCGGGACCCGCGCTCAACGGGTCGGAAAAGGGGTCGGGTTGATGTCGATTGTTGCGCGCCGCCAGTGGATTGCTCTGGTCGTTGCAGCCGCATTCGGGGCAGGCAATGCCGGCGTGGCGGATGCGCAGACGTTGGAAGCGGCCCTGGTCTCCGCCTACCGGAGCAATCCTCAGCTCAACGCCCAGCGCGCCGCGACCCGCGCCATCGACGAGAATGTCAGCATCGCGCTGTCGGGCTATCGTCCGCGCATCAGCGCGACGTCCAGCATCGCCGAAAACTATTATGAGAACATCTCCCGCGTGCAGGGCGCGAACGGCACGCTCTATCCCGTGGCGTCCGGAACCATCGGTATCGCCAGCGTCGGCGGCACGGTGACGCAGACGCTGTTCAACGGCTTCCAGACCAGCAACCGCACCCGGCAGGCCGAAGCCCAGGTGCTGGCGGCGCGCGAGGTGCTGCGCAGCACCGAGCAGCAGGTCATGCTGAACGCCGTGACGGCCTATATGAATCTGTTGCGCGACACCGCCATTCTCGAACTGCAACGCAACAACGTGCGGGTGCTGGAGGCTCAGCTCCGGCAGTCTCGCGACCGCTTCAATGTCGGTGAGGTGACGCGCACGGACGTCGCCCAGTCCGAATCGCGTCTCGCCGCCGGCCAGTCCTCCATGCAGCTCGCGGAAGCGAATGTGGCGGCCTCCCGCGCGGCCTATCAGCAGGTTATCGGCAGTGCGCCGGGCCGGCTGCGTGCGGGTGCGCCGGTGGACCGGTTTCTGCCGCGCGGCCGCGCGGCGGCCGAGGAGGTGGCGCGCGCCCAGCACCCGAATGTCCTGTCCGCCGGCTACAATGTGGATGCCGCGCAGTTTCAGGTGAAGATCGCGGAGGGCGCGTTGCTGCCCAGCGTCAACCTTCAGGGCAACGTGCAGAAGAACTGGGGCTCCGCCGTATCCCCGACCGTGATCGAGACGCTGACCGCGTCTGTCGGCGCGCAGCTCGCGGTACCAATCTACCAGGGCGGCGCGGAATACGCGACGGTTCGCCAGGCCAAGGAGACGCTCGGCCAGCGGCGGCTGGACCTCGATGCGGCGCGGGAGCAGGCGCGAGCCGGTCTCGCGCAGACCTGGGGCGCGCTGGAGACGGCGCGGGCTCAGATCGAATCGACCCAGGCCCAGGTGCGTGCCGCTGAGATCGCGCTCAATGGCGTGCGGGAAGAAGCGCGCGTCGGCCAGCGCACGACGCTGGATGTGCTCAACGCCCAGCAGGAACTGGTCAATGCGCGGGTGGCGCTGGTGACGGCTCAGCGCGACCGGGTGGTGAATTCCTACGCGACGCTGGTGGCGGTGGGGCGTCTCTCGCCGCAGGTTCTCGGCCTGTCGGTCTCCAACTACGACCCTGTGGTGCACTATAATCAGGTGCGGGACGCCTGGACCGGCCTGCGCACACCGGACGGCCGCTGACGACTGATGTCCGGGCGGCGGGCGGCGGGACGTGGCACCTGATTTTGCCTGCATATCCACATTCTTGCGGCTGGAGGCGGTTGCGCTGGGCGCTCCTGCACGGCTGAATGGGCAATCGGGCAATGCGTGATTCGAGGCCGGAATCATGGCGCCTGCGACACGACGAACGGGGAAGCGGCGATGACACAATCCGCGAAGGCGCAGGAACCCTCCATGGAGGAGATTCTGGCTTCGATCCGCCGCATCATCGCCGACGACGACAGCGCCAAGCCCGCATCCGTGACGGCCGCGGAAGCCGCGCCCGCCATCCATGCCGTTCCGGCAGCGGAGCCGCCCCGGCCCGTGCTGGTCGAAACTGCGGGCAAGGACGAGGATGCGATGCCGGCCGCCGCCGTGTCTCCCGGCGATGACAGGGAGGTGCTCGAACTGACCGAGGATATGGCTGCGCCTGCGCCCGCTCCGGGGTTCCGCACCATCGACGGCCAGCCGGATATCGTGTTCGACGATGGCGTCTCGATCAAGGCCGAGCCCGTGCGGAACGCTGCGCCTCCGCGTCCCGCGGAGATAGAGACGCCGGCAGACGACCATCTGCTGTCCGCCGCGGCGACCTCGATGGTGGATTCCGCCTTCAACTCGCTGGCGCATACCGTGCTCGTCCAGAACGGCCGCACGCTGGACGACCTCGTGCGCGATATGCTGCGCCCGATGCTCAAGACCTGGCTGGACGACAATCTGCCCGGTCTCGTGGAGCGGCTGGTGCGGACGGAGATCGAGCGCGTCTCCCGCGGCCGGAATTCCTGACGGCGGGTTGCCGCGCATTCCGCCTGTCCGGGCGGAAACGGCTGATTGCTTCCATCCCGGGCCTGGAGCCGGCGGTTGTTGCCGGGCCATACCCGTTTGTGTCGGCGCATCGGCATGCCGGCTGGCGCCGCAGGCGAGGCAGTGTCCCGTAAGGCAGTGTCCCGCAGGCGCAGAAGCGCTCGGCTGCCGGATGGCTCACATCTCGCCGTAGCGTTTCTGGAGTTCGCGGGAGAACCACAGGCCCAGCAGCGGCAGCAGCAGCGCAGCGCCGACCAGCAGCGGCACCGCGCCGGCGCGGTCGATGACATAGGCCGAGACCGCGACGCCGAGGCTCTGGCTCAGGTAAAGCGCCGATGAGAAGATGGCGATGGCGGTGCCGCGCGCCTGCGGGGTCATCTGGGTCGCCACAGTCTGCAACGTGTTGTGCAGCATGTAGAAGCCGAGGCCGACCAGCGTCACCGCGACCGGGGCGAGCTGCCAGGCCACCCCAAAGGCGAGGATGAGATAAGCGAGGCTGATGAGGATCGCGCCGTAAAGGCACATGCGCCGCTGGCCGAGGCGGCGGACGATGGGGCCGATGGCGGCGACATAGATCAGGCCGCCGATGGCGAAGGTGCCGACGATGAAGCCGACCAGCGAATAATTCAGGTCGAAGCGCAGATGCAGGTCCGCGCCGATATAGGCGAAGGTGCCCCAGAAGATCGCCCCCTCCAGCGCGACGGCGAGGATCACGATCCGCGCCCAGGGCGTCGAGAATACGGTGATGTAATCCGCCACCAGGCCGCGGGACTTTTCGTCCGGGTGCGTGGCGGTCCGCGTCCGCGGGTTGGTGATGTATTCCCAGGCGAGGCCGATGGCGCCGATCGCCAGCAGTCCGGCAAGGATGAAGAACACATTGCGCCAGCCGAACAGGTCGCCCAGCACGCCGCCGGCGGCCTGGCCGAACAGCAGGCCGGTGATGTTGCCGGCGAGATAGCGGCCGAGCACGGTCTGGCGCTGCGCGTAAGGCGTCACGTCGCCGACATAGGCCATGCCGAGCGGAATGATCCAGCCGGCGAAGACGCCGGACAGGAACCGCATCACCGCCAGCGATTCCACCGTCGGCATCAGGCCGCAGGCGAACACCAGGACCGCCGCAAGGCCGCAGGACAGGGCGGCGGCGCGGTACTTGCCGATGGCGTCGCCCCCCGCGCCGAGAAAGAGCTGGCTCAGGCCATGGCCGATGCCATAGCTCGTCACCACGATGGCGACGGAACCGACCGTGGTGCTGAAGTCATTCGCCATCTGCGGCAGCAGCGAATCCGTCACCCGCACCATGGCCTGGCTGGCGAAGCCGGCGATGGCGAGCAGGACGATCGAGCGGACGGGGATTGGCTGGTGGTGGGTGGCGGCTGCGGCGGTCACGCGACGGACTTCCTCGGCTTTTCTTGTCGGCATTCTTTGTCTTGGGCGGCACTGATCCCGGAAAGGGCGCGCCGGCGCAAGGTTGTTCTACGCAGGGCGGCCCTGCATGGAAAATCGCTCTCAGGGCAGCGACGTTGACAGGACAGGGGTGCCGGGCTTTCTAGAGCATGATCCCGAAAATGCCTGTTCCCGGACCTGATCCGGGAATGGGCGCCGGTTTTCGGATGGGGTCATGCTCCAGTCAAAGCATGATCCCGAAAAGTGGATGCCGGTTTTCGGATAAGATCATGCTCCAGTAATAAGGACCGGCGACGGTCTGTTTCCGCGAAGCTGGGCCCGAACCCGGCCGAAAGCCACCCGAATTCCGAAAAAGATCATGATCGACAAGACTTATCAGCCCGGCGACGTCGAGGCCCGCATCTACGAGACCTGGGAGGCCGCGGGCGCATTCCGCGCCGGCCGGCCGGAGCGGGCGGAGGCCGAGCCGTTTTCCGTCGTGATCCCGCCGCCCAATGTGACCGGCTCGCTGCACATGGGCCACGCGCTCAACAATACCTTGCAGGACATCCTGTGCCGGTTCGAGCGCATGCGCGGCAAGGATGTGCTGTGGCAGCCCGGCACGGACCATGCCGGCATCGCCACCCAGATGGTGGTGGAGCGGCAGATGCAGGAGCGGCAGGAGCCGGGCCGCCGCGACATCGGCCGCGAGAAATTCCTCGAAAAGGTCTGGGCCTGGAAGGCGGAATCCGGCGGTACCATTATCAACCAGCTCAAGCGTCTCGGCGCGTCCTGCGACTGGTCCCGCGAGCGCTTCACCATGGACGAGGGGCTGTCCCGCGCCGTGCTCAAGGTGTTCGTGCAGCTTTACCGTGACGGGCTGATCTACAAGGACAAGCGGCTGGTCAACTGGGACCCCAAGCTGCTCACGGCGATCTCCGATCTGGAAGTGCAGCAGGTGGAATGCTCCGGCAGTCTGAAATGGTCGCGTGACGGCGAGGAGCAGCCCGACCCCGCCGCGCTGTCGCAGGCTCTGACGAAAACGCTGGCGCGCAACCCGAATGGCCATCTCTATTATTTCGATTATCCGCTCGCCGGCGTTGACTACGATCCGGCCGATCCAGCGACCTTCATCACGGTGGCGACGACCCGGCCGGAAACGATGCTGGGCGACACGGCCGTCGCCGTGCATCCGGAGAACGAGCGGCTGGGTCATCTGATCGGCCGCGCTGCCGTGCTGCCGCTGGTCGGCCGCCGCATCCCGATCATCGGCGACGACTATGCCGATCCTGAGAAGGGCACCGGCGCGGTGAAGATCACGCCGGCGCACGACTTCAACGACTTCGATGTCGGCAAGCGTCACGACCTGCCGCAGATCAGCATTCTCGACATCGAAGGCAAGCTCGCGCTGTCGCAGAACGAGGCGTTCCTCGACGGCGTCGCGACCTCGGACGACCTTTACGAAACCGTGGCGCTGCACGGCATCGACCGTTTCGAGGCGCGCCGCACCATCGTCGAGCGCATGGCAGCGAAGGGCCTGCTGCGGAAGATCGAGCCGACCACCCATACGGTGCCTTATGGCGACCGCTCCAATGTCGTCATCGAGCCGTTCCTGACGGACCAGTGGTATGTCGACGCCAAGACGCTGGCCGAGGGCGCGATGGCAGCCGTGCGCGACGGCCGCACGACCTTCATCCCGAAGAACTGGGAAAAGACCTATTTCGAGTGGATGGAGAACATCCAGCCGTGGTGCATCTCGCGCCAGCTCTGGTGGGGCCATCAGATCCCGGCATGGTACGGGCCGGATGGCCGTGTCTTCGTCGCCGAGAGCGAGGACGAGGCGGTGGCCGAGGCGCTCGCTTATTACGTGACGAAAGAGACGCTGACTTCGGAAGAAGCCGAGGCCATCGCGCGGGATGCCGGCCGCCGTGCGGCTTTCCTGACCCGCGACGAGGACGTGCTGGACACCTGGTTCTCGTCCGGCCTGTGGCCGTTCTCGACGCTGGGCTGGCCTGATGAAGCGCCGGAGCTTGCGCGCTTCTATCCGACCTCCGTGCTGGTGACGGGCTTCGACATCATCTTCTTCTGGGTCGCCCGCATGATGATGCTGGGCCTCTATTTCCAGAAGGACGTGCCGTTCCGCGACGTCTACATCCACGCCCTCGTCCGCGACGAGAAGGGCGCGAAGATGTCCAAGTCCAAGGGCAACGTCATCGATCCGCTGGCGCTGATCGAGCAATACAGCGCCGATGCGCTGCGCTTCACGCTTGCCGCCATGGCGGCGCAGGGCCGCGACGTGAAGCTCGCGACCTCGCGCGTGGAAGGCTACCGCAACTTCGGCACCAAGCTCTGGAACGCGGCGCGCTTCGCGGAGATGAACGGCTGCGTCACCGTGCCGGGCTTCGATCCTGCATCCGTGAAAGAAACGCTGAACAAATGGATCGCCCATGAAGCGCAGCGCGCGTCGCGAGAGATCACGGACGCCATTGTCGCCTATCGCTTCAATGACGCGGCCAATGCGGCGTATCGTTTCGTCTGGAACATCTATTGCGACTGGTATCTGGAACTCGCCAAGCCGGTGCTGATGGGGCCGGACAGCGAGGCCAAGGCCGAGACCCAGGCCATGGTCGCCTGGGCGCGGGACGAGATCGTCAAGCTGCTGCATCCCTTCATGCCCTTCATCACCGAGGAGCTGTGGCGCGTCACGGCGGAAGGGGCCGAGCCGCGCGAAAGCCTGCTGGTGCTGGCGCAATGGCCGGCGCACGAGGGTCTCGACAATGAAGCGGCGGAAAGCGAGATCGGTTGGGTCATCGACCTCGTCACCGAAATCCGCTCCGTGCGGGCGGAGATGAACGTGCCGCCGGCGACGCTGATGCCGCTCGCGCTGGTGCGCCCCTCCGATGCTGCGCGGGAGCGCGCCGCGCGCTGGACGGATGTGATCAAGCGCCTCGCGCGCGTCTCGGAGATCGAGAGCGCGAATGCTGCCCCCGCCGGCGCGGTGCAGCTTCTCGTGCGCGGCGAGGAAGTCTCGCTGCCGCTCAAGGGCGTCATCGACCTTGCCGCCGAAGGCGCGCGTCTCGACAAGGAGATCGGCAAGGCCGACGCGGACATCAAGCGTATCGACGCCAAGCTCGGCAATGCGGACTTCGTCGCCCGCGCGCCGGAGGAGGTGATCGAGGAACAGCGCGAGCGCCGCGAGGAAGCAGTGGAGCGCCGCGCCAAGCTCGTCGCCGCGCTGGAGCGTCTCAAGGGCGCGGCGTGAGTATGGCGGGACGGCAGGTCCTGCGCGGCCTGCTGCTGCTCTGGCTGATCGGCATCGCGCTGCGCCTGCCGATCCTCGCGGTGCCTCCGGTGATCCCCGCGCTGCGGGATGATTTCGGCATGAGCGGCACGGAGATCGGCATTCTCTCCGGTCTGCCGATGGTGATGTTCGCCGCGGCCGCGCTGGCCGGTTCGCTGCTGGTCGCCCGGCTCGGCGCGCTGTCCACCGCGGTGGTGGCGATGCTGCTTGTCGCCGCCGCATCGGCGCTGCGCGCGGTTGCCCCGGATGTCACGGCGCTGTTCGTCGCCACGGCCGTCACCGGCGCCGGCATCGCCGTGACGCAGCCGGCTGCCGCGGCGCTGGTTCGCCGCTGGGCGCCGCAGCGCATCGGTCTTGCCACCGGCCTCTACACCAACGGACTTCTCGTCGGCGAAATTCTGCCTGTCGCGCTGTTTCCGATACTGATCGTGGCGACGGGCGGCTGGCGCGGAAGCTTTCTCGCATGGGCGGTCCCGGTGGCGGCCATTGCGATGGCGGTTTTCCTTTTTGCGCCGCGCGATCGGGAGCATCGGGACGGGCCGCCGGCTTCGCGGGTCTGGTGGCCGGACTGGCGCGACCCGGAGATCTGGCGCGTCGGGCTAGTCTTCGCCGGGTCGAATACGATGTATTTCGGCGTCAACGCCTTCCTTCCCGGCTATCTCGCCGGGACGGGGCGGGACGACCTGATCAGCCCCTCGCTGACGGCGCTCAACTCCGGGCAGCTTCCAGCTTCATTTCTGCTGATCGCCCTGGCAGGGCGGCTGGAGCGTCGCGCCTGGCCGTTCGTCGCAACGGGCCTGCTGGGTGTCGCCAGCATCGCCGGAATTGTGCTCACCGCCAGCGGCTGGACCGTGGCTTTCGCCGGCCTTGCCGGCTTTGCCGCCGGGGCCGCCTTCGTTCTCGGGCTCACCCTGCCGCCGCTGCTCAGCGCGCCGGAGGACGTCGCGCGGATGTCGGCTGCGGTCTTCACCGTGAGCTACAGCGTCGGCGTGGTCTGCACCGTTCTGGGCGGCATGGCCTGGGACCTTGGCGGGACTGCGGCTTTCGCCTTTCTGCCGGTGGCGGCTGCGGCGCTGCCGATGCTGTTGCTGGCGCCGGCGATCCGGTTTCGCCGGCAGGCGGCCATGGCCTGAGCGGCATCAGCGGAACGGCTTGCTGAGAAAGCGGGAGCCGGCGAGCCCGTAGCGCCATGGCGCGTCTGCCGCCCTGGTAATGCCGATGCGCGGACCGGCCACGATCTTGAAGGCTGCCGCCGGATTCTTGGCCAGCCGGAACGGCGCGCGGTCCAGCGCCAGTCCGTCATGATCGCGGCTGATGCCCAGCGCCTCGCAGAGCCGGCCGGGACCGGCGCAGAGCAGGCGCGGATCGTCCAGCCGCCGCCGCATCCGCATGGTGTCGAGCCCCTGGGTCGGCTCCAGCGCGCGGATCAGGACGGCGCTGGCGCTGCCCTCCGCTTCGCACACCGCGTTGACGCACCAGTGCAGGCCATAGGACCTGTAGACATAGGCAAAGCCGGGCGGCCCGAACATGACGGCGGTGCGCGGCGTGCGGCCGCGATAGCTGTGCGCGGCCGGGTCGGTGTGGTGATAGGCTTCCGTCTCGACGATGACGCCGCCGACCCCGTCCACCGTGAGCGTCGCGCCGATCAGGTCCGGCGCGACGTCATGGACGCTGCGGTCGAAGAAGGCGCGGTCGAGGGTGCGCGTGGCCATGACGTGTCGATAGCTCCCGCGTCGCGGTTTGTCATGTCGCACCTTGGCGGCCGGTTATGCGGCGGGGCTTGTGCCGGTGTCCGGTCCATCCAACAATGGCCGGACAGGAGAGGCTCAGCAGGAGAAAGCAGGCCGACATGCGCATTTTCCTCGCAGGCGCCGCAGGCGTCATCGGGCGACGGCTGACGCGGATGCTGGTGGACGACGGTCATCACGTCACCGGCACCACGCGCTCCCAGGACCGTGCCGAAGCCATGGCCCTGACCGGCGCGGTGCCCTGCCTGGTCGATGTCTATGATGCCGACAAGCTGCGCGAGGCGGTCGTTGCCGCGCAGCCGGACGTGGTGATCCACCAGCTCACCGACCTGCCGCAGCAGCCGGATTCCGCAGCGCTGGTGCTGGCCTTCGAAAAGAATGCCCGTCTGCGGATGGAGGGCACGGCCAATCTCGTCGCGGCGGCGCAGGCGGCCGGCGCGCGCCGTGTCGTCGCCCAGAGCGTGGCGTTTCTCTATGCGCCCGGTCAGCGCCCCGCGATCGAGGAGACGCCTTTCGACACCACGGTTCACGGCCCTGCCGAGATGACGCTGCAAGGCATCCTGGAGCTTGAGCGGCTGGTGACGCAGACGCCGGACATCGAAGGAGTCGTGCTGCGCTATGGCCGGATTTACGGTCCCGGCGCGTGGGTTGCTGGACCGACCGCGAAAGGCTTCGTCCATGCCGATGCGGCGGCGCAGGCGGCCCGGCTGGCGGCCACGCGCGGCCGGCCCGGCATCTACAACATTGCGGATGACGACGGCGAGGTGTCGATCGGCAAAGCCCGCCGTGAATTCGGCTTCGACCCGTCCTTCCGGCTGTCCTGACGCGCCACCGTGCCGAACGGCGAAGAGCCGCCGCCTTGCACCGCAACACGAGGACGTGCCGATCTGCCGGAAGGTGCTTTGACCGGCGAAGATGTGGCCTTCCTGCCACAAGTCAGGAAGTTTTCTGAACTGGGGCAGGCCATGCGCCATTGTGCCCCGATTTGGCCATAGGGTTCCTTGAGATCGGGTGGATGGCAGACTGCCTCTGCGCGCCGTGTCGGTGGCGGGCTGGGGTTGAATGGCCGGGACGGGGCGGGGCGCCGGGCGCGTCAATGGTTTCAAGTGTGTTGGCAGGAACGGATCTTGTGGCCGGTGGCTCGCCGAGGGCTGCGGCAGGCGTCGCGGATGTTTGTCCGCCTTCCGTGAAAGTGGCGGGGCGCGGCGCGGTGTCCGTCTTCAAAAAGACACCGTCTGTCTCCGGTCTGAACCGGGCCGGCCGTGATCTTGCCAAGGATGTGCGCGATATGAAGGTAAAGCGGCCTGTCCGCCGCTCTGGTGCCGGTTTGAGGCGCGGGTTTTCGTCAGCGGCCGCTTTCATGCTGACAGGATGTTGCGTGAGAAAACGTGCCATGTTGGCGTCGGGTGTGGTTCGCATTGCGATGATGGTGGCGGGCGTGGCTGCGATGCAGGCGCTCGCGGGTCCGGCACAGGCGCTGGACGGACAGCCCACGCCGAATGTCGAAATGTCGCCGATGGAGGCGTTCCGCTCCGGCACGCAGGCCTTGCAGGCCGGCGAGAACGACAAGGCCGTCACTTCGCTCCAGTATGCCGCGGAAAAGGGTTATGCCGTGGCCCAGTGGAAGCTGGGCCGCATGTATGAACTCGGCGACGGCGTGCCCCAGGATGATATCAAGGCGTTCCGCTATTTCAGCACCATCGCCAACATGCACGCGGAAGACAGCCCCTTCCTGCCGGAGGCGCGGTTCGTATCCTCCGCTTTCGTGTCGCTCGGCCGCTATTATCTGATCGGCATTCCCAATTCGAACGTCCGCGCCAATGCCGATCGGGCCCGCGAGATGTTCCGCTATGCAGCGTCTTATTTCGGCGATGCCGATGCCCAGTATCACCTCGGCCGCATCTATCACGAGGGCAGGGGAACGCCGAAGGACCCGCGCCAGGCGGCGCGCTGGCTGCGTCTCGCGGCCATCAAGGGGCAGCCTCAGGCGCAGGCGCTGCTCGGCAGCATCTTCTTCGACGGCAACAGCCAGGTGCCGCGTCAGGCGGCGCGGGGATTGATGTGGCTGATGCTGGCGCATGACGCCGCCAGCCCGGAAACCGGCTGGATCAGCGAGACCTATACCAGCGCCCTGAAGCGCGCGACCGATGACGAACGCGCCCTCGCGCTGGTTTATCTCGAATCCTACATGAAGAACCGCCGGGACTGAGCGGCCACCGCTTGGTCAGGTGAGGCAAGTGTTTCTCAGAGCGTGCCTGCGCGCACTTGCGGCTTGCGTGATGCCGCATCGGACGAGCGCCAAATCCGGCTTTAATTTCATCAAAGCCTAAACCTTGGAACCGCCTGAGGCGGCTCCCGGACAGCTTGGTGCCATTGCGACCGCGACGGTCCCTCTCAGAACGGCAGTTCGCCATCCCGGTGTGTCGGCGTTGCATGGGCCAGCGTCAGCGGCTGGAGCGGCTCGATATCGAACTCTCCGACAATGGGGACATGGTCGGATGGCTTCTCCCAGGCGCGCACGTATTTGTCGATGGCGACGCCGGTGAGCCGGTCCGCCGCCTGCGGCGAGAGCAGCAGGTGGTCGATGCGGATGCCGCGATTCTTCTGCCAGGCTCCGGCCTGATAGTCCCAGAAGGTATAGAGCCCGGCCTCGTCGGTGGTCGCGCGCAGGGCGTCGGTCAGGCCGAGGTTGACGAGGCGCTGGAAGCGGTCGCGGGTCTGCGGCAGGAACAGCGCGTCGCCGGTCCAGGCGGCGGGATCGTAGGCATCGGCGGCGGCGGGGATCACGTTGTAGTCCCCGGCCAGCACCAGCGGCTCCTCGTTGCGGAGCAGGTCCTCCACATGGGCGGTCAGCCGGTCCAGCCATTTCAGCTTGTAGGGATATTTCTCGGTGTCCGGCGGGTTGCCGTTGGGGAGATAAATGGAGGCGACGCGCAGCACGCCGGCATCGGTGGACATCACCGCTTCGAGATAGCGCGCCTGCACGTCCTCGTCGTCGCCGTTCAACTGCGGGCGGACCTCGTCGAACGGGATTTTCGAGAGCAGGGCGACGCCGTTGAAGCCCTTCTGGCCATGGACGGCGACATTGTAGCCGAGGGATTCGATGGCGTCGTAAGGAAACGCCTCGTCCTGACACTTGATCTCCTGAAGGCACACCACGTCCGGCGTGCGCTCCTTCAGCCAGGCGGTGACATTGTCGAGCCGCTGCTTGATGGAATTCACGTTCCAGGTGGCGATCTTCATGGCCGACTTCTTTCACTGCGGACGGCGGCGCCGGCCGCCGGTATATGTTCGAAACGCACGCGGCCGGCAAAGCGCGATGGTCAGAGCGAGAAGCTGGTGCCGCAGCCGCAGGACGCCGTGGCCTGCGGGTTGGTGATCTTGAAAGCCGCGCCGATCAGGTCGTCCACGAAATCGATCTGGGAGCCGCGCAGATAGTCGAGCGAGACGGGGTCGATCAGCACGACGGCCGTGCCCTTCTCGATGACGATGTCCTCGTCCTCGCGGCTGCGCTCGATGTCGAATTTATACTGGAAACCCGAGCAGCCGCCGCCTTCCACGCTCACGCGCAGCATGGCGCCGGCATTCTCCTTGCCGAGGATTTCGCCGATGCGCCGGGCCGCGCTGTCAGACACGCTGACGCCGACATCGGCCGGCGCTGATGTCACGGAGGGATCGATGATCTCGGTCATGGGTCCTCGCCGGGCGCGCCCTGCCAAATGCGGATCACGGACGATTTGCCTTCGCGCCTGCGGAATAGTTAGGTGCGCCACGGCGCAAAATCAATCTCGGGCGGGCGGCGCGCCCGCATGGAGCGGCGATGACGGCAAGCGGGCAAGTGATGGGTTCCGGAAAGGCTGTTTATGCCGCCGATCCCGCGCGCAGCCGGGGTCGGCTTCAGCCGGAGCCCGTCTCGGCCACCCGCAGCGACTTCCGGCGGGATTGCGACCGGGTGATCCATTCCGCCGCCTTCCGCCGGCTCAAGCACAAGACCCAGGTTTTCGTGTTCCACGAGGGCGACCATTTCCGCACGCGCCTGACCCATACATTGGAAGTGACCCAGATCGCGCGCTCCATCGCCCGCGCGCTGGGGCTGGATGAGGATCTGGCCGAGGTGCTGGCGCTGGCCCATGACATCGGACATCCGCCTTTCGGCCATTCCGGCGAGCGGGCGCTGGACCGCTGTCTCGCGGAAGCCGGCGGCTTCGACCACAACGCCCAGACGCTGCGCGTCGTGACCCAGTTGGAGCGGCGCTACGCCGCCTTCGACGGCCTCAACCTGACATGGGAGACGCTGGAAGGGCTCGCCAAGCACAACGGTCCGCTGACGGATGCTTCCGGCGCGCCGATCGGCCGCTATCGCAACAAGGGCGTGCCGCGGCCGATCCTGAGCTATTCGCGGGACCGGCAGGACCTGCGGCTCGACACCTTCGCCAGCGCCGAGGCGCAGGTCGCCGCGCTGGCCGACGATATCGCTTATGATGTCCACGACATCGACGACGGCCTGCGCGCGGAGATGTTCACGCTGGACGATTTTTCCGGCGTGCCGCTGGTGGGGGATACGCTGGCCGAGGTGCGCCGGCTCTATCCCGGCCTCGAACAGGCGCGCGAGACCCATGAGGTGATGCGCCGGCTGCTGACGCGGCTGATCGAGGATGTCATCGCGGAATCCTTCCGGCGGCTTGGGGCTCTTGCACCGAAGGATATCGAGGATGTGCGCCGCGCGGCAGAGCCGGTGATCGCCTTCTCGCCGACGATGGTGGCGGCGGATCGCGCCATCAAGGGCTTTCTGGGGCCGCGCATGTATCACCATGCCCGGGTCCGCCGGATCATGGACGATGCGGAAGCCGTGGTGGCGGACCTGTTCCGCTGCTATGCCGACGACCCCGGCCGGATGCATGCCGAATGGGCCGAGGGGCTCGATACGGCCGATGAGGAAACGCGGCTGCGGCGGATCGGGGATTTCATCGCCGGCATGACCGACCGCTATGCCCTGATCGAGCATCAGCGCCATTTTGACTCGACCCCGGAATTGCGTTAGGCCGCGCCAACAGCCCATATTTCGAGCCCTTACGCGCCATGCCGGACCCCGCCGCGCCGTCCCCGACCCATATTTTCGCGACCGTGCTGGACACGATCCGCGCCGCCCTGCGCGCCATGATCGCGGCCGGCGAACTGCCGGCGGGGCTGGACCTTTCCCGCGTCGTCGTTGAGCCGCCGCGCGACGCCTCCCATGGCGACATGGCGACCAACGCCGCGATGGTGCTGGCCAAGGATGCCGGCCGCAAGCCGCGCGAGATCGCGGATGCGCTGGTGGCGCGGCTTGCCGCCGACCCGCTGGTGGCGCAGGCCGAGGTCGCCGGGCCGGGCTTCATCAACCTGACCCTGACGCCGTCCGCCTGGACCGATGCCCTGCGTGACATCCTGGCGGCGGGAGACGCCTACGGCCGCAGCGCTATAGGCGCGGGCCGCAAGGTCAATGTCGAATATGTCTCCGCCAATCCGACCGGGCCGATGCATGTCGGCCATTGCCGCGGCGCGGTGTTCGGCGATGCGCTGGCGACGCTGCTCGCCGCCGCCGGTCATGACGTGACCCGCGAATATTACATCAACGATGCCGGCGCGCAGGTGGACCTGCTCGCGCGCTCGGCCTTCCTGCGCTACCGCGAGGCGCTGGGCGACGACATCGGCACGATCCCCGAGGGGCTGTATCCCGGCGACTATCTCAAGCCCGTGGGGCAGGCGCTGGCCGCCGCCCATGGCCGCGCGCTGTTGCAGATGCCGGAGAGCGACTGGCTGCCGCTGGTGCGCGGCGTCGCCATCGACGCGATGATGGACGAGATCCGCGCCGACCTCGCCGCGCTGAACGTGAAGCACGACGTGTTCTTCTCGGAACGTTCGCTAACGACCGGCGAGACCGATGCCGTCGCCGCCGCGATCAAGGTGCTGCGCGACAAGGGCGACATCTACGAAGGCCGCCTGCCGCCGCCCAAGGGCGCGCCGGTGGAGGACTGGGAGGACCGCGAGCAGACGTTGTTCCGCGCCACCGCCTATGGCGACGATGTCGACCGTCCGCTGTTGAAGTCCGATGGCGGCTACACTTACTTCGCCTCCGACATCGCCTATCACAAGACCAAGTTCGACCGCGGCTTCGCGGAGATGATCGACGTCTGGGGCGCCGATCACGGCGGCTATATCAAGCGCATGCAGGCAGCCGTGAAGGCCATCACCAAGGGCGGCGCCGATCTCGACGTGAAGATCGTCCAGCTCGTGAAGCTGCTGCGCAATGGCGAGCCGGTGAAGATGTCCAAACGCTCGGGGGATTTCGTGACCCTGCGCGAGGTGGTGGACGAGGTCGGCTCCGACGCCGTCCGCTTCATGATGCTGTTCCGCAAGAACGACGCGGTGCTGGATTTCGATCTTGCCAAGGTCATCGAGCAGACCCGCGACAATGCGGTGTTCTATGTGCAGTACGGCCATGCCCGCGGCAGCTCCGTGCTGCGCAACGCGGCCGAGGCGGTGGCGGGTCTGCCGGCCGATCCGGCCGGCCGCGCGGCCTTCCTGCGCGATGCGCCGCTGGCGCGGCTGGACGATGCCGGCGAGGTCGCGATGCTGCGCAAGCTTGCCGCCTATCCGCGCCTGATCGAGGCGGCGGCGGCGGCCCACGAGCCGCACCGTGTCGCCTTCTATCTCTATGAACTGGCGAGCGAGTTCCATTCCCACTGGAACCGCGGAAAAGATGCGCCGCATTTACGCTTCATTATCCAAGATGATCCAGGTTTGACCTTGGCGCGGCTTGCACTTGTGCAGGGCGTCGTCATTGTTCTCGCGTCGGGTCTCGGTCTGCTCGGCGTGACGGCGCCGGCCGAGATGCGATAGCGCCAGGGCCCGTATCGGGCTCGTCTCGCCGCTGCCGGCCGCCTCTCGTATGGAGGCGGATGATGAGTTCATGGACCGCGAGACGGGACCGGCGCTGCCGGCGGCACCATCATGGCTGACAATACGCTGCGCGCTTATCGCTATTCGGATGGTCCGGAGCAGCGGGCCGGACGGGCGTCCGACCCCCGGGAGGCGCTCCAGCGTCTCGAGGACCCGCTGGCGGAACTCGCGCGGCTCATCGGCACCATCGATCCTTATGCCGCCCCGCAGCAGGCGGCCGCCGCGCCGGGGCAGGATGAGTTTCCGCGCGAGCCCGAACATTATTCCGGATATGACGCTCCCGCGCCGCGCCGCCATGACGAGTGGAGCGATGCTGCGCGCCCTGACGGGGAAGCCTACAGCGGCCAGGGTCGGCTCGCCGCCGGTGCGGATGTCGGTCACGCCTATGACCGCCACGCGGATGCGCAGGAGGCTTATCGCCGCGAGCCTGCTGCGTCAGCGGCTCCGGGGGACCGTTTCGTCCCGCAGATGCCGGTGATGCCGGCCGCCCGGCCGCGCCGGGACGACTATGGCTACGACCCTGCCGCGCTGCATTTCGCCGCCGACGAAGACGCCGGCTGGGACCAGCAGCCGAGCCCGCGCGATCTCGACCAGCAACGCGGCTTCGGCCATGCCCAGCATGTGCAGCATGCCCCGCAGCAGGCCGTTCCGGCCTACCGGATGGAATCCTATGAAGCCGATCCTGCCCCGCCGCAGGATGCCGGCCATCGCCAGCCCTCGGACAGCCACGGCTATGAAGCCCAGCTTCACGACGAGCGCGGCTTCGGTGCGCCGCCGGATGACGGTTATGACGACATGCCGCGCCCGCGCCGGCGCGGCACCATGCTCACGGTTGCGGCGGTGCTCTGCCTCGCGGTGGTGGGAACGGCGACGGCCTTCGCCGTGCGCTCCTTCGTGGGAACGTCACGCTCCGACCAGCCGCCGCCGGTCATCAAGGCCAATAGCGAACCGCTCAAGGTGGTCCCGGCCCAGACCGAAGCCGCGGCGAACAAGCTCATTCAGGACCGCGCCGGCAACGGCCAGGACGAACGGCTGGTGTCGCGCGAGGAGAAGCCGGTCGATCTCAAGACCATTCGCCCGCCGCAGTCCGCCGCGATCTTCCCGCCGGTGGGCGATGTCGGCGTGACGGGCGCCACCGGCACGGCCGGAAGCTCCACGGCGCTGACCGAGCCCCGGCGCATCCGCACGGTGACGATCCGGCCGGACATGCCGTCCGGTCAGGCCGCCCCGCAGGGCGAGCCGTCCGCGCCCGCAAACGCCCGGACCCCGGCGGGCCGCCCCGCGCAGAACCCGGCCGTTCAGCATCAGGCGGTGCAGCCCGTTCCCGCGCCGGCCTCGCAGCCGATGTCGCTGGCGGCGGCTTCCGTCGCGGCCCAGCAGTCATCGCCGGCACAGGGCCAGCAGGGCAGCGCGCCGATCTCCCTTGCGCCGCCCCAGGCGCGGACCCAGACCGCCAGCGCGGCGCCGCAGGCGGCCATGCCCGCGCCGCAGGCCGCCACGGGGGGCTATCTCGTGCAGGTGGCGTCCCAGCGCAGCGAGGGCGACGCGATGGCCTCCTTCCGCAACCTGCAAAGCCGCTATCCGATGATGGCGTCGCAGGGCGCGACCATCCGCCGGGCGGATCTCGGCGAACGCGGCGTGTTCTATCGCGCCATGGTCGGGCCGTTCGCGTCGTCCGAGCAGGCGAACCAGTTCTGCGGCCAGCTCAAGGCCGCCGGTGGACAGTGCCTCATCCAGCGCAACTGACGGGTTTTCCACAGGAAAATCCTTCAGCTTCGGGCTGCCAAGAAGCTGTGTGAGGCGGTCCGCGCTCGCTTGACCCTGCGATAGCGCGCTGGCTTATCGACAGCATGACGGCGCGCGCATTCATCACCGGCCTCGAGGCGACCACGCTCGCCGCGGCGGAGCGCGGCTTCCTGCGGGAGGCTGCGCCCTGGGGCGTGATCCTGTTCAGGCGCAATGTCGAGACGCCCGAGCAGGTCCGCCGGCTGGTGGACGAGGCGCGCGACGCGCTCGGCTGGCGCGCCCCGGTGCTGATCGATCAGGAAGGCGGCCGGGTCCAGCGGCTCGGGCCGCCGCACTGGCCGCGCTATCCGGCTGGCGCGGCTTACGATGCGCTTTATCGCGGGAATTCAGCGTTGGGGCTGGCGACGGCGCGCCTCGGCGCGCGGCTGATCGCGACCGACCTTGCCGAACTCGGCATCGATGTGGACTGTCTGCCGCTGGCGGATGTGCCGGTTCCCGGCGCCGACAACGTGATCGGCGACCGCGCCTATGGCGACACGCCGGCGCAGGTCGCCGCGCTCGCCCGCGCGGTGGCGGACGGGCTTGCCGATGCCGGCGTGCTGCCGGTGCTCAAGCATATTCCCGGCCATGGCCGGGCGGGGGCGGACAGCCACCTTCGCCTGCCGGTGGTCGATACGCCCCGCGCGGAACTGGAAGCCACGGATTTCGCCGCCTTCCGCCCGCTGGCCGATCTGCCGCTGGCGATGACCGCCCATGTGGTGTTCAGCGCCATTGACGACCTCGCTCCTGCCACGACTTCGGCGACAATGATCACGGAAGTGATTCGCGGTCTGATCGGGTTTCAGGGCCTGCTGATGAGCGATGACGTGTCCATGGGAGCCTTGTCCGGAACGCTCGGCGCGCGGACCCGCGCAGCGCTCGGGGCCGGTTGCGACATGGTGCTCCACTGCAACGGCGACATGGCGGAGATGCAGGCCGTGGCGGCGGATGCGCCGGTGCTCGCAGGACAGGCTCTCAGCAGGGCGGAGGCGGCGCTGG
>DATMEW010000073.1:0-30274 GCA_035556495.1 Xanthobacteraceae bacterium
CTCATCCGGGTGATGACGGATGTGTATCGCATGCCGCAGACGCCGGAGGAGAATCCCGGCCGCGTGGTGGCGCGTGGGCAGGGCACCTGGCTGCGGACGTTGCCGGCCATTCTGCCGACCGGCAGCTATATGGGCGCGAAACTGTTCGGCCTGGGGCGTAACCGCGCCGTGTCTTATGCGGTGGTGCTGTTCAGCCAGGAAACAGGTGAGATTGCCGGCATTCTGGATGGGGAGAGCCTCACGGCGTTCCGGACGGCGGCGACGTCCGCGGTGGCGGTCGATCATCTGATGGCCGATGCGCCGGTGCGGGTCGGCGTGCTGGGCAGCGGAAGCGAGGCGCATTCTCATGTCCGCGCCATCGCCGCGATCCGCACCATCAGCGAGCTGACCGTCTTCAGCCCCTCTGTCGAAAACAGGACGGCTTTTGCACGGACATTCAGTAAGGAACTCGGCATCGACTGCCGCCCGGCGGACGATGCCCGCGCGGCTGTTGCGGGCCGGTCGCTGGTGCTGGCCGCCGCCAGATCCCGGGACGAGACGCCGACATTCCGCAGCGAATGGATCGATGACGGCGCCGTGGTGGTGTCGATCGGCTCGACCCTTCCGGACCAGCGCGAGGCCGATAAGGCGCTGATCGCGCGGTCGGATCTCATTGTCGCCGATGCGCCGGAGGAAGTGATGGAGGGCACCGGTGACTTCATCGCCGCCGCGCGGGAGGGCATCGACTTCCACGACAAGGTCGTCTCGTTGAACGCTCTGGTTCGCGGCGATCTGGGCGGCCGGCCGGCGACTCCGCGTCTTCCGCTGTTCAAGTCGGTCGGTTCGGCCGTGCAGGATCTGGTCGTCGCGGAGCTGGCGCTGCGCAAGGCGCTGGAAGCGGAGCGTGCGGTCCAGTTGCCGGAATTCGTGCTCAAGACCGGCAGGAAACGCTGAAGCTCACCATAACGAGATAACAGGGGGGACGTAAGATGAGAGCGAACTACAAGGTTCTGGCCGTCTCGGCCGCACTGGCTTTCAGCGCCGGCATGATGCCGCTCGCTGCCGTTCAGGCTCAGGATTATCCGAGCCAGAATATCCATCTGATCAGCGCCTTCCCGCCGGGCAGCGGGGCGGACATCGTCGTCCGGTATTATTCGGAGAAGCTGAAGACCCTCGTCAAACAGCCGGTGATCGTGGAGACCAAGGTCGGGGCCGGAGGCACTCTCGCGGTGGAATATATCGCGCGGGCCAAGCCTGACGGCCACACCATCCTGGTGCATTCCGGCATCACGGCGGCCAACATGATGTATCTCCTGAAGAAGCCGCCGATTGACGCGGCGAAGGACCTTCAGCTTGCCGCGATGATCAACCGGCAGCCCTTCATGGTGGTCGTTCGCGCCGATGCTCCGTGGAAGGACCTGCCTCAGTTGACCGGCCATCTGAAACAACAGAAAGACAAATCGAGCTATGGCTGGGCCGCGACCATCGCCAAGGTGGCCGGGGCTCTTTACAAGAGCAAGGCTGGCCTTGAGACCGTCGATGTCGCCTATCGCGCCGGGCCGGACCTGCTCAATGACCTGCTGGGCGGCGTGATCGACTTCGCGGTGCTGGATCCAGCCCTGGCCATGGCCCAGCTGCGGCAGGGGAAAATCCGAATCCTGGCGGTGACGACACAGGAGCGGATCAAGGCGAGCGCTGACCTGCCGACGATGGAAGAGCAGGGCGTGAAGGACATCAACCTCGTCGGCTGGTTCGGCGCCATTCTGCCGTCGGCGACGCCGCGCCCGATCGTGGATCAGATTAACGTCTGGTTCAACGCGATCACGTCCTCGCCCGAAACCAAAGAGTTCCTTGCCAAGACCGGCGCCGATCCATGGATCACCTCTGTCGATGAAGCCCAGAGCGCCTATCTCAAGGAAGTGCAGGCGTGGGGTGACTACGTCCGGCTGGCGAAGATCGACCCCCAATAGACGAATGATAAAGTGATGTACGACAACCTTCTCAAGGATGTCCCGACCGACCTCTGGCTCGGCGGAACCTGGCGAAAAGCTTCGGATGGGGCGCGTTTCGATGTGCTCGACCCGGCCACGGAGAAGGTTGTCGCGTCGGTTGCCAGCGCCAGCGAGGCGGATGCTGCGGCGGCGCTCGATGCAGCTCAGGCGGCTTTTGCCGGCTGGGCCGCCCGCAAGCCGCGGGACCGCGCGGAAGTGCTGCGCAGGGCGTTCGAGCTGATGACCCGCGACGCCGAACGCTTCGCGCGGCTCATCACGATCGAGAACGGCAAGCCGCTTGAGGACTCCCGGGCGGAGGTCGCCTATGCGGCGGAGTTCTTCCGCTGGAATGCGGAGGAGGCCGTCCGAAACATCGGCGAGGTCTCGCGCGCTCCCTCGTCCGGTGCGCGCATTCTCGTCCATCACAAGCCGGCTGGCATCGCCGTGCTGGTCACGCCATGGAATTTCCCAGCGGCGATGGCGACGCGCAAGATCGCCCCGGCGCTTGCGGCGGGGTGCCCCGTCATCCTGAAGCCCGCTTCGGAAACGCCGCTGACCATGCTGGCGCTGATGCCGCTGCTGGAGGAGGCCGGCGTGCCGGCGGGCGTGGTGAATGTGCTGCCGTCGCGGCGCTCCGGCCCCGTGGTTGGCCGGATGCTGAAGGACGCGCGCACGCGGGTCGTCTCCTTCACGGGGTCCACGGAAGTCGGCCGCAAGCTGCTCGAACAGGCGGCGGAAAACATCCTCAAGCCGGCGATGGAACTGGGCGGCAACGCGCCTTTCATCGTGTTCGAGGATGCCGATCTTGATGCGGCGGTGGCCGGCGCCATGGTCGCGAAGATGCGCAACATGGGCGAAGCCTGTACCGCCGCGAACCGCTTCTATGTGCATGAGGCCGTCCAGGCGGAATTCGCCGCCCGACTGACGGAGAAGATGAAGGCGCTGAAAGCCGGCCATGGGCTGGAGGACGGCGTGACGCTTGGGCCGCTGGTAAACAAGGACGGGCGCGACAAGGTGGTCGAGCTGGTTGAGGATGCGGTGAAGAAAGGCGCGCGGCTGCTGACCGGTGGCCACGTTCCGGAAGGGCCCGGCTTTTTCTATCCTGCCACCGTCGTCGATGGCGTACCCGATGATGCGCTGATGATGCGGGAGGAAATCTTCGGGCCTGTCGCGGCCATTCAGACCTTCCGCAGCGAGGCCGAGGTTGTCGCCAAGGCCAACGCGACGGAATACGGCCTGGTGGCCTATGTCTATACGCGCGATCTCGGGCGCGGCCTGCGGGTGTCGGAGCAGCTCGATTTCGGAATGGTGGGACTCAATCGTGGCCTTGTTTCGGACCCGGCAGCGCCGTTCGGCGGCATGAAGCAGTCCGGGCTCGGGCGGGAAGGCGCTCACGAGGGTCTGATGGAGTTTCTCGAAACTCAATACATTTCAGTGGAGTGGTAGCGGACGCCTAGCTGTCCGGCCATGCCTGCTCATGCCTGCTATCGGGAGGATGAATATTCCCCCCGAAGCAGTTGGGATGTCCCTGTTAAGTTTCCGGCGGATTCCTGTCGCTTTTGCGGGGGCCGTTGTGTGCAGATCTTGGCCGACGTCGGATATGACCGGCGCGGCTTAGCGAAATCCACTGTCCGCAGGCCAAGAGGTCACAGCGACGTCATAGGGCGTTGGCCGGACGCATGATGGTCCGCCACATATGAGATGCCGGCGTATTGTCGTTCCCCAGGCCCTCTTTCGGCTGTTTGAAGTGCCGGCCGATCACATCCTCGAACTCATCGACAGTCACTACAACCGAGGGGTCGAACGAATAAAGATCATTCAGGCAGATCATCCGGGCAGACATGTACCATTTATGATTGCGCGCCCGTTCGTAATCCTTCTGGATATATTCGGGTAGCTGATAATCGGCGCCGAACATATCGAGATAGGCTTGGGGATATTCATAGCCTACCGACTCGTCGGGATAGAAACGCAGGCTCTGATGCATGCGGATGGCCCAGCTCACCTCCTCGTCAACGTAGGGCTCAATCAGTTGAGCGCCCCAATAGCCGTGGTCGGCGCGAATGAATCCGGCGACCGCAATGTCATGGAGAAGGCAGGCAAGAACGATCTTTTCGTCCAGTCCATTCTTCTGGGCAAGCTTGGCGCTTTGCAGAAGGTGCTGGAGCGGGCCCAACGCAAAGCGATATTTGAAGAAGTCGGTCAGGGTTGGCGCGGCGGGCATCTTCGGCAGCCGCGGATCTTCGCCCATGAGCAGAATTTTGCCGGATTTCTGGCCGTGGGTGAGCGAGCGCTCGCCATCGTTGAGATTATAAAACACGGACTTGGCGATCAGCCGATCGCCCAATTCCTGCATATGCCGATGTTCAAGTTCGTCAGCGGCATCATCCAGCGTCAGCACCAGAAATCTCCTTCGGATTGCGCGGTCTGATCAAGGGCGATCAATCGCATTGATGGGCCGGATAACTTCTTGATGTCAATAACAAATCATCAGCGGGCCGAAGTCGCCACTGCCGCAATGCCACCCAATGCAAACTGAACCAGATGCCGCTCCAGCGTCGCCGGATCGCTCTGCTTGAGCGAGGGGAGCAGTTGGCTAAGTGATTCCTGGTTTATCATCAGCAGCATCCCGCATGGCGCAACGATACTGAAGAAGCATCGCGTCACGAGCGGATCATCCTTCGGCACGTCCGCGAGTTCGGCGACGAGATCGAGAATCAGCGCCTTCTTTGGATCCAGCGCCTTTTCCCGCAGCACCGCCAGATAGGGCGATGGCGACAGAAACTCGCGGCTGATTACTCGTATGGCCCAGGATGAGGAGTCCGGCCCGGCGAACAGCGCCACCACGATGGTCATGAGGCGTTCAAGCTTCTCCCGGGCGGAAAGCCCATCGACCATCAGGTCCTGTAGCTGACGCAGGCTGATCAACTCGTCGTGCGCTTTGACCAGCACGGCTTCGTAGAGGCGCTCAATGCCCCCGAAGTGATAGTTGACGGAGGCTGCATTCGTCCCGGCGGCTTCTGCGATCTCCTTGGCGGTCGCCCTGTCGAAGCCTTTCCGCGCAAAAACGATCCCCGCCGCTTCGAGTAGCTGCGAGCGCGTCGCGGCTCCGTTCCCGCGGGAGCCTCGGGCGTTTTTTCCAGAAGCTGAAGGGGTTCGGGATCGCATGATAATCTTCTGCCAAGCGGTTATCGAATAGTCAAATCAGAATTTCAAATTATGATTTGACTAGCTGAACAGTCACACCTAGATTTTGCGGCATTCGTACACGGCGGGCCCGATGCCAAAACGTCTCATCCTTGTCGCTCTTCTGCTTGCCGGCGCTGTTGCCGGGGCGTGGTGGTACATGCGCGACCGGGGCGCGCCGGACGAACTCAGGCTGGTCGGCAATGTCGATTTCAGGCAGGTGACCCTCGCTTTCAACGGCAGCGAACGGATTGCCGAGGTGTTGGTCGAGGAGGGCGCGACGGTTCACAAGGGGCAGGTTGTGGCGCGCCTGGACACCGCCCGGTTGCAGCCGCAGGTCGATCAGGTGAATGCGCAGGTCGCCGCGCAGCAGGCGAATCTCGATCGTCTTCGCAATGGCAATCGTCCCGAGGAAATCGCGCAGGGACAGGCGAGCCTGACGTCGGCACAGGCGCAGGAGAGAGACGCGCAACTGCGCTATGAAAGGCAGGTTGCTCTCCTGGAGAAGAGCGTCACAAGCCGACAGGCCTATGATGAGTCGAAGGTGGCGCTCGATGTCGCGCAGGCGAAGGTCGAGGCCACCCAGAAGGCTCTCGATCTGCTTGTCGCGGGTTCGCGGAAGGAGGACATCGCGCAAGCCGAGGCACAGGTCCGTGCCAGCAAGGCGCAGCTTGCTTTGCTCAGGGAGCAGTTGGCCGATGCCGAGCTGAAATCGCCGGTCGATGGCATCGTCAGCTCGCGGCTCATGGAGCCGGGTGAAATGGCCTCCACGACGCGACCTGTCTTTTCGCTTGCGGTGTCCGATCCGAAATGGGTGCGGGCCTATGTGTCGGAGCCGCAGCTTCGCCGTGTCCGTCCCGGCATGGCGGCCCGGGTGACCATCGACAGCATGCCGGATGAGCCGTTCGAAGGCTGGGTCGGGTTCATATCGCCCGTAGCTGAATTCACGCCCAAGACGGTTCAGACCGAAGACCTGCGCACCAGCCTGGTTTATGAAGTCCGCGTTTTCGCCCGGGACCCGGAGAACATCCTGCGTCTGGGCATGCCCGCAACCGTCAGGCTGCTTCCCGCTCCACCAAACGAGGCTCAATCGAAAGCCGCTCCCTAATGGACGATCTCCGGGCTGCACCCGTCAACGGGCAGAACCTGCGTAAGATGTTCCGGCGCGAGACGGGGGAAGCCGTGACCGCGCTGGATGGCGTCTCGTTCGCGGTGCAGCCCGGCTCCCTGACAGCAGTCGTGGGGCCGGACGGTGCCGGAAAGACCACGCTGCTGCGCGTCATCTGCGGCCTCGTGATGCCGGATGAGGGGACGATGACGGTGCTGGGAACGGATGTTGGCTCCTCGCCGCAAACGGTGCAGGACCGGATCGGCTACATGCCCCAGAAGTTTGGCCTGTATGAGGATTTGAGCGTTCAGGAAAATCTCGATCTCTATGCCGACCTTCACGGGGTCAGCGCGGCCGAGCGCCGCGAGGTCTATCCGCGCCTCATGGAGATGACGCAACTCGGATCGTTCACCCAGCGCCTTGCCGGAAAGCTTTCAGGCGGCATGAAGCAGAAGCTCGGCCTCGCCTGCACGCTTGTCCGCACGCCCAGCCTTCTCCTGCTCGACGAGCCGACCGTCGGCGTCGATCCGCTGTCCCGGCGCGAATTGTGGGAGATCGTGTTCCAGCTTGTGAAGGACGATGCTCTGACCGTCGTTGTCAGCACTTCTTACCTGGACGAGGCCGAGCGCTGTCAGCATGCGGTGGTCATGCATGCGGGCAAGGTTCTGGCACAGGGCTCTCCGGATGACATTACCGCTCAGGCGGCAGGGCGGACTTTCATGGCGACCGCGCCTGCTGGAATGTCGCCGCGCTCGTTGCAGGCGCGCCTGTTTGCGCTGCCGGGCATCATCGATGCGGTTCCGGAGTCCGGGCAGGTTCGAGTCGTGCGCGAGACGGCTGACGATTCGGCTGTGTCCGTCGATGAATCCGAAGTGTTTTTGTCCCCGGTTGCTCCCCGGTTCGAAGACGGGTTCATGGTCCTGTTCGCGCGAGTCGCCGGCGAACGTGCGCGCAACACCATCACCGTGGCGGATATGTCTGTCGGCGATGATATTGCGGTGGAAGTGCATGGCCTTGTGCGCACCTTCGGCGACTTCGTGGCCGTCGATCATGTCAGTTTCGAGGTCCGCCGCGGCGAGATATATGGTCTGCTCGGCCCGAACGGCGCAGGTAAAAGCACGACGTTCCGGATGCTGTGCGGCCTGTTGCCCGCCAGCGCGGGCACACTCCGCGTCGCAGGCGCCGATCTGCGAACGGCGCGGGCGCAGGCGCGCGAAAGGCTCGGATATGTCGCGCAGAAATTCTCGCTCTATGCCGACCTCAGCATCGACGACAATCTTGAGTTTTTCGCAAGTGCCTACGGCCTCGGCAGACAGAAGAAGCGCGAACGGATCGAATGGGCGAAGGAGCAGTTCGAACTCGGACCGTTCTCGGCCCTGCCGAGCGGCCGGTTGCCGGGAGGATTCAAGCAGCGTCTGGCCATGGCGGCGGCGCTCCTGCATGAACCCGAAATCCTGTTTCTCGACGAAGCCACAAGCGGAGCCGATCCGCTGGCGCGGCGCGAATTCTGGGGCCGCATCACCGCCCTGTCCGAACACGGCGTCACCGTCATCGTGACGACTCACTTCATGGAGGAGGCCGAATATTGCGACCGGATCATCATCCTCGATGCCGGGCGCAATCTTGCCGAAGGCACACCAGCCGAGGTCCGCGCCAAGGGCGGGACGGATGGCGTGGCAGCCGCTACGATGGAGGAGGCCTTCATCGCCATCGTCGAGCGGGCCCGCAATAGCAAGCACGAAACCCGACCGAAGAGCGCCGCATGACCGATGCCCGGCAGGCCGGTTCACGGACGGCAAGTGCAACACGGATAGCCGCCCTGATCCGCAAGGAGACCTGGCAGTTGCTGCGTGACCCCAGCAGCATCGTCATCGGCATCGTCATGCCGCTCGCCCTGCTGTTGCTGTTCGGCTACGGCCTCAATCTCGACGTCAAGAATGTCCCTGTCGCCATCGTGATGGAGGAGGTATCTGACGATGCCAGGGGGGTCGCTTCCGGATTCGAGTTGTCGGATTATTTCAGGGTGGTTCACGTCAAGACCATGGCGGAAGCCCAGAAGCTCCTGCTGGAGCATACCGTCAGCGCGATCGTTCGTATTCCTCCCGGCTTCGCCCGCCGGGTCCAGAGCAACACCGCCGAGATACAGGTGATCGTTCATGGCGCGGATGCGAACACGGCACGCATCTCCCTCGGATATGCCCAGGGAGCCATCGGCACATGGATAGCCCGGGAGGCGGCCAGGGGGCGTATGCTGGCGGCCGCGTCGGTCTCGCTGGAAAGCCGCCTTTGGTTTAACGAAGCCAACGAGAGCACCTATTTTCTGGTGCCGGGCCTGATCGTCCTTGTCGTGACGCTGATCGGAACATTGCTCACCGCGCTCGTCGTCGCGCGCGAATGGGAGAGAGGCACCTTCGAAGCCCTGTTCGTCACGCCGGCACGCTCGTCCGAAATTCTTCTCGGCAAGGCCGTGCCCTATTTTATTCTCGGCATGATCGGCTTTGCGCTCTCGGTTGGCGGGGGTCTGTTGCTGTTCGGTGTTCCGTTCCGGGGGTCGTTTCTTGTTCTGACGGCCGTGTCCATGCTTTATCTGCTGGTGGCGCTCGGCATTGGCCTGGCTGTCTCGTCGGCGACGAAGAGCCAGTTCCTCGCCAGCCAGATGAGCATGACGCTCACTTTTCTGCCGGCCATGATGCTTTCCGGCTTCGTATTCGATATCCGGAGCATGCCATGGATCATACAGGTCGTGACCTATGTGTTTCCGGCTCGCTATTTCGTCAGCCTGCTCCAGACCATCTTCCTGGCGGGAAATGTCTGGAGCGTCATCATACCCAATGCCGCGGTCCTTGCCGTCATGGCCTTTGCGCTTCTCGCGCTGTCCGTTCGCCTTAATCGCAAGATCATCGGATAACGGTAATGTGGAATTCGTTCAGGCGAACTCTGGCCTTGATGCACAAGGAGTTCCTGGTGATCCTGAAGGATCCGCGCAGCCGTGTTCTTCTTTTTCTTCCGCCCATTCTCCAGTGCCTGATCTTTGGCTATGCGGCGACATATGACCTGAACACCGTCCCTTACGCCCTTGTGGATCAGGATCGAAGCGCCGCATCGCGGGCTTTCGCAGCGCGGCTGGATGGTTCCGGCATCTTCACCCGCGTCGCCTCGACGCAGACGACGGAAGCGGCTGCGGATTATCTGCTCCGCGGCCGCGCGGTGCTCATTGTCACGATCGCTGCCGATTTCGAGAAGCGTCTGGTCTCAAGCCAGGCCGGGCGGATACAGGTCCTCGCCGATGGCCGCAATTCCAATACCGCCGGTGTGGCGCAAGGATACGTAGCCTCCATCGCGACGGCTTTCGGTCAGGATTGGCGCGCCTCGCACGGTCTGGCCAATCAGGCTGTTCAGGTGACAACGCGCGCCTGGTACAATCCATCGCTTGAGACGCGCTGGAACATGATTCCGTCGCTGATCGGCGCCATCACCATGATGATGACCATGATGCTGACGGCCATGTCGGTCGCCCGCGAGCGGGAGGAGGGAACATTCGATCAGCTCCTGGTTGCGCCGTTCAGGCCCACCGAAATCATGATCGGAAAGGCCGTTCCGTCCATGGCGGTCGGCCTGCTTCAGTCCTCGCTGATCTTCCTGGTCGCGCTGTTCTGGTTCCGGATTCCCTTCGCAGGTTCCTATGCCGTGTTCTATCTCGGTCTGGTCCTGTTCCTCGCGGCCGCCATCGGCATGGGACTGTTCCTGTCCTCGATTGCAAGGAACATGCAGCAGGCCATGATCCTGTCATTCGTTTTGCTCATGCCGTTCATGCTGCTGTCGGGATTGATGGCTCCGACAGAGAATATGCCCGCAATTCTGCGCTATTTCACGAAGATCAACCCGTTGCAATATGCAATCACCATCACGCGCCGGGTCTATCTCGAAGGTGCCACCCTGGGTCAGCTCCTGCCCGATCTGTCCGCCCTGGTCGTCATTGCGGCGGTCACGATGCCCATAGCGGCATGGTTTTTCCGCAATCGTCTTGCGTGAGGAGCGGCCGCCTGCGTGTCTTCCTGCACATATTCCAGAGCGGCGGTCTGCCGCATCCGGCAGTTGCAGGGGCGTTTCTCTTGTATCCGGTTGGTGCTAGAAGCAGGGTTGAGATCCGGAATAGGCTTTCTGCGCCATAACAACGGGTGGGTCGTGCGACCGCTGCTGTCTGTGATTGTCGCTTATTGTCTGGCGATGCAGCTTGTTCTGGCAGCCATGTTCGGAGCCATGGCGGCGCAACAGGCCATTGCCACCGATGGTGCGCCCGTCGTGTGTTACGGAGGCGCGGCGCCGGACACGGACGATGACACCGGACACGTTCGCGACCATCTCGCTGCTTGCGTGCTGTGTGCCTGTCCCGCGCTCGGAAGTGGCGATATGCCTGCTGCCGTGCTGCCGGATTTGCGCCCCGCGTTTCATGGTGTGAATCATCTCTCCGGCTCGCAGCGGACCGGCTTTGCCCGGTTTCATTCGCCCTGCATGCCGCGAGGGCCTCCTGCCGCCTGACGCCGGTCGCCTTCGCCCCCTTCGCATGCCGGATGTCGTCGGGCTGGAAGGTGGCGCGTATCGGCGGCCGCGTTCCGAACATGCTTCAGATGAAAGCCAGCTTCAGGCCGGGATGGCAGGCAAAGCCGCATCCCGAAATCAGAATTCCCAGCTATTTCAGGAGCCTCTATCATGATCACGTGGACGCGAACTTTCTCGATGGCCGCGCTGGCGCTTGCGGCATGGATGCATCATCCGGCAGCGGCAGGTGTGCCCGACCTTCGAGCTACGGGCCAAGCCGCCGCAAATCCGGAGCAGCTTATGACGATGGAGACTGGCGGGCGACATCATCCGCAGGTGCGACATGCGCAAGCGTCCGGCGTCGTCGCGCAGGCTCCCGCCGGCCACGGCCCTGTTCATGAGCAGGGAGAGCAGGGGCATGGCGCAGCGCATTCCGCTGAAGTCTATCGCGTCGGCGCGCTCGTCATCGAGGGGCCGTGGCTGCGCGCGACGCCAAAGGGGGCGAGGGTGGCCGGCGGCTATATGAGGATCGTCAACACCGGAAAGGAGGCGGATCGGCTGGTCGGGGGCTCGCTCGATCAAGTCGGGCGCGTTGAGATTCATGAGATGTCGATGGAAAATGATATCATGCGGATGCGTCCGCTTCCGAACGGTCTTGAGATCAAGCCAGGCGAGACCGTGGAACTGAAGCCGGGCGGCTTTCACATCATGGGAATCGGACTCAGCGGCAGTTTCACCGAAGGCGAGACGGTGAAAGGCACGCTCACTTTCGAGCATGCGGGCAGTCTCAGTGTTGAGTATCGCGTGGGGCCGATTGCAGGTGGCGCGGGCCACGGTGCTCACCACTGATCGGCGATCCGGTGGGAGCGGCGCGCCGCGGGTCTTGCCGCTCCATCGGTCCCGCATGCGGGAAGAACCGGCGCGACATCCAGCGCGCGCCTGTCGCATTCATGCATTCGAGATCCGGCCGAGATCCTTGCGCAACGCATCGGGGTCGTGGATGGCTGCCTCCACGGCGGCGTGTGTCCGCTCCCAGATCGGTACTGCCTTTCGCAGCACGTTGCGTCCGGCGGCGGTGAGCGTCAGCAGTCGCGAGCGTTTGTCGTCGGGATTGGCATGAATTTCCACATAGCCCTGGCGTTCAAGCGGTTTCAGATTTGCCGTCAGCGTCGTTCTGTCCATTGCGAGCAGGTCTGCGACGCTGCCAAGCCCGGGTGGTTTGGCGCGGTTCAGCGCCATCAGCAATGAAAACTGGCCGCTGGTGATGCCGATTTCCTTGAAGGCGTTGTCAAACCGGCGCGCCAGGGCGCGCGCAGCGCGCTGGCTGTGCAGACAGAGGCAGGCATCGCGGACGTGAAGAGTGGTTTCGTGGGACGGGTCGGAAATGCGGGTGTTCATGGGACGGCAGGGATAGGGATGGAAGCGGAATATAGCGGAATATAGAGCTTGGGTTGGAATGAGCCATTGACGGGTTTCCGGTAGATATGTTGATATCAACATATATCGAGAGCGTCAATGGTGCGCGCCCGGGTGGTCGAAGGGAGAGATCCATATGCGATACGTCGAAGGATTTGTCGGCGCAGTGCCTGCCGCCAACAAGGAGGCTTTCCGCAAGCATGCAGCGGAGGCTGCGCCCATCTTCAAGGAATTTGGCGTGACGCGCCATGTCGAATGCTGGGGCGACGATGTGCCGGACGGCAAAACCACCGACTTTCGCCGCAGCGTGAAGGCGGAGGCGGACGAGGTCGTGGTGTTCTCATGGCTCGAATATCCGTCGAAAGAGGCCCGCAATGCCGCCAACGAGAAGATGATGAGCGACCCGCGTATGAGGGACATGGAAAAGGCCATGCCTTTCGACGGCAAGCGCATGATTTACGGCGGCTTCCTCCCTATTCTGGATGAAGGCAAGGGCGGCCGGATGGGCTATGCGGACGGCATGCTCGCCGCCGTGCCGACAGAGAACAGGGACAGCTACCAGCGGTTCAGCGAAACCTTTTCCAGCCTCATGGTCGAATTCGGCGCGATGCGGATCGTCGACACTTGGGGCGACGATCTCCCGGACGGCAAGGTGACCGACTACAGGCGGGCGGTGCAGGCAGCGGACAACGAAACGGTGGTCTATTCGTGGATCGAGTGGCCCTCCCGGCAGGTGCGGGACGCGGGATGGGGCAAGCTTCAGGCCGACCCGCGTATGGCGGACGTCACGATGCCGTTCGACGGCAGGCGTCTGATCTATGGTGGCTTTGTCCCGATCCTCGACGTCTGACGATCGGCGGGCCGGGTTGCGCGGAGCAGGGCCGAGCCGCCTTGCTCTGCCGCTTTACTCCGCCGCGTTGCTGTGGGTGTCGGTCCGGTTGCGGTGGACCGGGTGGCGGGGAGGCTTAAGATCGACCCGAATCCTTGTGGAGTCGGGCATGCTTCCGGACCAATCCCTGTTCGTCACCCAGCTTCTGACGCTGTGGGCGGTGCTCGATCCTGTCGGCCATCTGCCGCTGTTCATGGGCGCGACCGCGAGTCTCGAGGCCCGCGAACGGCGGCGGGCGGCGGTTATCGCCGTGCTGCTGGCGTTCGGCATTCTCACGGCCTTCGGCTTCGTCGGCCAGTATCTGCTGCATGCGATGGGAATCTCGCTGCTGTCCTTCCAGATCGCGGGCGGCATCGTGCTGTTCCTGTTCGCGATCAACATGGTGCTGGGCGAAGGCCACGATGCTTCCCCGCCGGCCCCGGGCGGCTCCGTCCTGACGCGGGAGCGCGTCATGGCCATCGCCATCTTTCCGTTATCGGCCCCGATCATTGCCGGTCCCGGCGCGATGCTGAGCATGGTGCTGCTGATGGACAACAACCGCTTCTCGCTCGTCGAACAGTTCGAAACGATCGGGGCTCTCGCCGTCGTGCTGGCGGCCCTTCTCGTCATTTTCATCGGTGGCGGGCTGGTCGAGCGCGTGATCGGCAAAGGCGGCACGCAACTGCTGCGCCGGATCATGGGGCTGCTGCTATGCGCGCTGGCCGCGAATCTGATCCTCAGCGCGCTGGCTTCGTGGTTGAATCTGCCAGGCATCTAGGGGCGGCCACAGGCCGCCGGCAACGTTCACGCCCGCCCGCCGCTCGGTGCGAACGATCGGCGGGGCTGGGACCGGGAGGAAGCTGGCGGGAGAAAAATGGTGCTGCCAGACAGGATTGAACTGTCGACCTCTTCATTACCAATGAAGTGCTCTACCACTGAGCTACGGCAGCATCCGTCCGTGAGCGGACTGCAAGACAGCAGGTCCAGCCCAACGGCCAGCACCGCATAACCGATCGCCAGCCGGATGTCGAGCGCCGATGCCGCCGGATGGAGCGAATATCGCGATCCGGGAGAGGAGGGGTCGGCCGGGGCGTTCGCGGAACGGGGTATTTCGCCAACGGGGCCGGACACCCGCCACCTGCGACGGGTTTCTGCGCGGGTGATTCCGGCGGTGGCCACATCTCAAGGCCGTCGCCGGGGAGCGCATCTGCCGGAACCTCGTTGCCGGGAGTCCCGGCGCCGGACCGTGTTGTCGGAACCGTGGTCCGGCTGGTATCGAACGGCAGGAGCCGGCTGCCCTAGGGCGTCCGGACATCGCAGGAGCCGCCGTCGCCGTCATGGCCAAGTCGTCGTCCCAGCCACCTTCCAAGTCCTCTTCCCAGCCGCCGGCCCGGCCGTCCTCCGCCGCCGAGCAGCGCGCGGCGCGGCTCGCCAAGGCGCTGCGCGACAATCTGAAACGCCGGAAGGCTCAGGCGCGGGGACGCGCCGCCCAGGATGGCCCGGCCACCGGCCGGGACGAGGACGCCTGACGGCGCGGAATCGGTATCATCGCGACGGCCTCATCGCGACGGGAATCACCGGCAGTCCCTTCGGCGAGCGCCATCGCGCGTATTGCCGCCGGGACGCGGGCCGGTCTCCGGCGCGGGGCGCATCTGCCGGAGGCGGATTTGCCGTTTCGGCGCGGCGGTGTGCCGGCGAACGGACTTTCGCCGCAATCGACGCCTCTTTCCTGCGGCGCATGGCGCGCGATTTTGCCCTCGGGGTGATCCGCGCCATAGCTGGTGCGTCGCAGGCTGCGGCGATTCGGGGAATTTCGGGGGCAGGATGGATCGCATTCGCATCATCGGCGGCAGGCCGCTCAACGGCACGATCCAGATTTCCGGCGCCAAGAACGCCGCGCTGCCGCTGATGATCGCGAGCCTGCTGACGGACCAGATGCTGGTGCTGGAGAATGTGCCGCGGCTGGCCGACGTCGCGCAGCTCCAGCGCATCCTCAACAACCACGGCGTGGACGTCATGGTCGGCGGCAAGCGGCCCGGCGAATCCACCTATGACGGCCAGACCCTGCTGCTCTCCGCTGCCCGGATCGTGGACACCACCGCGCCTTACGAACTGGTCTCGCGGATGCGGGCCAGCTTCTGGGTGCTCGCGCCGCTGCTGGCGCGGATGGGCGAGGCGAAAGTGTCGCTGCCCGGCGGCTGCGCCATCGGCACGCGGCCGGTGGACCTCCTGCTGATGGCGATGGAGCGGCTCGGCGCGGAGATCGAGATCGACGGCGGCTATGTCGTCGCCCGCGCGCCGAACGGGCTGCGCGGAGGCGAGATCGTGTTTCCCAAGGTCACGGTGGGCGGCACCCATGTGGCGCTGATGGCGGCGGCCCTCGCACAGGGCGCGACGGTGATCGAAAATGCCGCCCGCGAGCCGGAAATCGTCGATCTGGCCGACTGCCTCAACAAAATGGGCGCGAAAATCGAGGGCGCGGGCAGCGCCCGCATCACGGTGGAGGGCGTCTCCCGGCTGAACGGCGCGCGCCATCGTGTGGTCGCGGACCGGATCGAGACCGGCACCTATGCCATGGCCGTGGCCATGACCGGCGGCGACGTGTTGCTCCAGGGCGCGCAGGCGGGGCTGCTGCAATCCGCCCTTGATGTGATCGGCCAGACCGGCGCGGACGTGACCGCCACCAACGAGGGCATCCGCGTCGCGCGCAACGGCGGCGGCATCCGCCCGGTGGATGTGACGACCGATCCGTTCCCCGGCTTCCCGACCGATCTTCAGGCGCAGCTCATGGCGCTGGTCAGCCGCGCTTCCGGCATTTCGAAGATCACCGAGAGCATCTTCGAGAACCGCTTCATGCATGTGCAGGAGCTGGCGCGGCTCGGCGCCCGCATTTCCCTCGACGGCGATACCGCCACCATCGAGGGCGTCTCCCGCCTCAAGGGTGCGCCGGTGATGGCGACGGACCTGCGCGCGTCCGTCTCGCTGGTCATTGCCGCGCTCGCCGCCGAGGGGGAGACCATGGTGAACCGGGTGTATCACCTCGACCGCGGCTTCGAGCGGCTGGAGGACAAGCTCACCGCCTGCGGCGCTTCCGTCGAGCGGCTGAGCGGCTGAGGGCTGCCGGCCGCGCCATTTGACCGCCCCTGCGCGCCTTCGATAATACGGATGCTACAGGCCGTCGCGGCGGAGCCGCGACCATTCGCCGGAGGAGATACCCGCGTGGCAATGAGCGAAGGTTACATCCCGTTTCATCCCAACCCCTCCAAGCCGACCTACAAGCCGCCGGCCGGCGCGGTGGATGCCCATTGCCACGTCTTCGGCCCCGGCGATGTGTTTCCCTATGCGCCCGAGCGCAAATACACGCCCTGCGACGCACCCAAGGAACTGCTGTTCCAGCGCCGGGATTTCCTCGGCTTCGACAAGAACGTGATCGTCCAGGCGAGCTGCCACTCCAAGGACAATCGGGCCACGCTGGACGCCATCGCCGCGTCCAACGGCAAGGCCAAGGGCGTCGCCTTCGTCGGCGAGGAAATCACCACCGACGAACTCAAGGCGATGGACCGCGGCGGCATCCGCGGTGTGCGCTTCAACTTCGTCAAGCGGCTGGTGGATTCGACGCCGCGCCATGAACTCGAAGCCATCGTCAAGAAGATCACGCCGCTCGGCTGGCATATCGTGATCTATTTCGAGATGCAGGACCTGCCCGAGTTCGAGGACTTCTTCACGTCCCTGCCGACCACCGTGGTGGTGGACCATATGGGCACGCCGAATGTCGCCAAGGGCGCCGACGATCCGGAAAACCAGCATTTCCACCGGCTGATGGAGAAGCACGACAATTTCTGGGTGAAGGTGAGCTGCCCCGAACGGCTCACCATCCAGGGCCCGCCCTATGACGACGTGACGCCGTTCTCGCGCTCGCTCGTCGAGAATTTTCCGGACCGCGTGCTCTGGGGCACCGACTGGCCGCACCCCAACATGAAGAAAGTCGCGCCGGACGATGGCGTGCTGGTGGACCGCATCCCTATCATCGCGCCGACTGCTGCGTTGCAGCAAAAACTGCTGGTCGATAACCCGATGCGGCTCTACTGGAGCTGATGCGGCCGGCGGGAGGCCTGATTCCGCCGAGCTGCCCTGCGCCGCCGTCACATTGCAATGAATGGCGGCGAGTTATATGTCAGAAGATAGCAAATGCCCGTTCACGGTTCGGATCTGAGCCGGGCCGGGCGGGGTCAGGGAGACGCGAGATGGCGCGCAATGATCAGCCTTACGACGACATCCCCGGAACATATGTTTTCGATGCCGAACGCTCGCGCCAGGGCTATGGCATTAATATGTTCTGCATGTCGCTGCTGAAGGAAGAGAACCGCAAGGCTTTCAAGGCCGACGAGGCCAAATATCTCGACAAATACAAGCTGACGCCCGAGCAGCGCGAGGCGATCCTCAAGCGTCAGTGGAACCGGATGCTCGAACTCGGCGGCAACATCTACTTCACCGCCAAGCTCGGCGCGACGGACGGGCTGTCGTTCCAGCAGGTCGCCGCGATCATGACCGGCGGCACGCAGGAGCAATATGCCGACATGATGATCAACGGCGGCCGCCCTGTCGAAGGCAACCGCAGCAAATCGGAATGGAAAGATCGTGGCTAAGATTGTCGCAGGCGTCGGAACGTCACATGTGCCCGCCATCGGCGCGGCGCTCGATCTCGGCAAGACCGAGGAGCCCTACTGGAAGCGCGTGTTCGCCGGCTATGAATTCTCCAAGAAGTGGATGGAGGAACTGAAGCCGGACGTCGCGATCATCGTGTTCAACGATCACGCGACCGCGTTTTCCGTGGATGTCATCCCGACTTTCGCGCTCGGCTGCGCGGAGGAATATCAGATCGCCGACGAAGGCTGGGGGCCGCGCCCCGTGCCGCCGGTCAAGGGTCATGCGGAGCTTGCTGCGCATATCGCCCAGTCCGTCATCACGGACGAGTTCGACCTCACCGTGGTCAACAACATGGAAGTCGATCACGGCCTCACCGTGCCGATGAGCCTGCTGTTCGGCAAGAAGGACGTGAACGAATCCTGGCCGTGCCCCGTCATTCCGCTGGCGGTGAACGTGGTCATGTTCCCGCCGCCGTCCGGCAACCGCTGCTACAACCTCGGCAAGGCGATCCGGAAGGCCGTGGAATCCTATCCGGAAGACCTGCGCGTGGTGATCTTCGGCACCGGGGGGCTGTCGCACCAGATCAGCGGCCCGCGCGCCGGTCTGATCAACAGCGAGTGGGACAAGAACTTCCTGGACAAGCTGGGAAGCGACCCTGTCTCGCTGACCAAAATTCCGCATGTGGACTACATGCGGGAGGCCGGCGCGGAAGGCATCGAGATGGTGATGTGGCTCATCATGCGCGGCGCGCTGGATGACCAGGTGGAGGAGACATATCGGTTCTACACCGTGCCCGCCTCCAACACCGCCGTGGGGCACATCATTCTCGAACCGAAGGGTACGAACTCCGCCCGGATCGCGGCGGAGTAACGGGGGCCGCTCGCGCCTCGCCGTGACGGCGTGCTGCGGTCCGTTCGTGCTGACATCAACCGTTCGTCCTCCCGCTGGCGAGGGCGGACGGTTTTCTGAATTTTGAATGGAGAGGGTTTCGCCATGAAGATCTGTGTTGCCGGACAGGGTGCGTTCGGCCAGAAGCATCTCGATGCGCTCAAGCGCATTCCCGACGTCGAAGTCGTCTCGCTGATCGGCGGCAATCAGGATTCCACCGCACAGGTTGCCAAGAAATACGGCATTCCGCATTATTCCGGCGATCTTGCCGAAGGCATCAAGCGCGCCGATGCGGTGATCCTGACCACGCCGACCAAGATGCACTTCAGCCAGGCCGAGCAGGTGATGCGCGCCGGCAAGCATGTGCTGGTCGAAATCCCGGTGACCGACAGCATCGAGGATGCCGAAAATCTCGTGAAGATCGCCAAGGAAACCGGCGTCACCGCGATGGGCGGCCATGTCCGCCGCTTCAACCCCAGCCATCAGTGGATCCACAAGCGGATCGAGAAGGGCGAGCTGAAAATCCAGCAGATGGATGTTCAGACCTACTTCTTCCGCCGCACCAACATGAACGCCGCCGGCAATCCGCGGAGCTGGACCGACCATCTGCTGTGGCATCATGCCGCCCACACCATCGACCTGTTCATGTATCAGGTCGGCGAGGAGATTTCGGACTGCTACGCCGTGCAGGGGCCGACCGATCCGAAGCTCGGCATCGCCATGGACATGGGCATCGTCGCCAAGGTGCCGTCCGGCGCGATCCTGACGCTGTCGCTGTCCTTCAACAACGACGCGCCGCAGGGCTCGTTCTTCCGCTATATGTGCGACAACGGCACCTACAAGGCGTATTACGACGACCTGTCCGACGGAAAGGACAATGTGATCGACGTTTCCAAGGTCGATGTCTCCATGGACGGCATCGAGCTGGAGGATCGCGAATTCATCGCGGCGATCCGCGAAAAGCGTGTGCCGAACGGCAGCCTGGAGCAGCTCCTGCCCTGCATGCGCACGCTGCACAAGCTGGAGCAGATCATCGATCCGCAGCGCAAGGCGCATGCCTGAGACGCTCTGCGGGAGACCGCAGCAGCTTTCCGATGTTCAAATGTGAAAAAGCCCGGCTTCGGCCGGGCTTTTTGCTGGCATCGGTTGTTGCTGGCCTCCGTTGCCGATGCGATCGCTTCCGCAGCGGCGGAAGCCGGGGCTGCAAAAGCCGGAGCGACCGGCGCGACAGGACGGGCGCCGCTGATGGGCGGGAAATGGGCATTGTCCCATATCCGGGCGCGGCCGGTTTTCGTAGCCGCCCCGCGCGCAATGGCTATACTTCGGGCTGCCGGCCGGCTCTTGATCGCCCCTCACAAGGCGCGCGATATATAGGCGAACCGCCAGCCGGCCGCGGACGACACGAGAATCAAGCCGGATAAGAGGAAATACGCGAATGCAACGCACGACCGCCCCCTTCCGCGCCGATCACGTTGGCAGCTTCTTGCGCCCCGCCGCGCTGAAAGATGCCCGGGCCCGGCACGAGAAAGGTCAGCTCGACGATGCCGGCCTCAAGGCCGTCGAGGATGCCGAGATCAAGAAGCTGATCGCCAAGCAGGAGGAGGTCGGTCTGCAACTCGCGACCGATGGCGAGTTCCGCCGCTCCTGGTGGCATTTCGACTTCTTCGGGATGCTGGATGGCGTGCGGATCGAGGCGATCGATCACGGCATCCAGTTCCAGGGCGTGCAGACCAAGTCCCAGAGCCCGCGCATCGTCGGCAAGATCGGCTTTTCGGACCATCCCTTCCTGGAGCATTTCAAGTTCCTGAAGGCGAACACCAAAGTCGTGCCGAAGATGACGATCCCCGCGCCGACCGTGATGCATTTCCGCCTTGAGCCGGACGCGATCAAGACCTCCGAATACAAGGACCGCGAGGACATTTTCGAGGATCTCGGCAAGGCCTATAAGCAGGCCGTGAAGTCGTTCTACGATGCCGGCTGCCGCTATCTCCAGTTCGACGACACCGCCTGGGCCTATCTCTGCTCCAAGGAGGAGATGGAGAAGGCCAAGGCGCGCGGCATGCGCACCGAGACGTTGGCGCAGGACTACGCGAATATTCTGAACGCGGCGCTAGCCGACAAGCCGAAGGACATGGTTGTCACGACCCATATCTGCCGCGGCAATTTCCGCTCGACCTGGATCGCCTCCGGCGGTTACGAGCCGATCGCCGAGGTGCTGTTCGCCGGCACCAATTACGACGGCTATTTCCTCGAATACGACAGCGAGCGCGCCGGCGGTTTCGAGCCGCTGCGCTTCGTGCCGAAGGGCAACAAGCAGATCGTGCTTGGCCTCATCACCTCCAAGACCGGCGATCTGGAGGACAAGGGCGCGATCAAGAAGCGCGTCGAGGAAGCCACGAAATATGTCGCTCTTGAGCAGTGCTGCCTGTCGCCGCAATGCGGCTTCGCCTCCACCGAGGAAGGCAACACCCTGACCGAGGATCAGCAATGGGCCAAGATGCGGGAAGTGGTGGAACTGTCCAAGGAAATCTGGGGCAAGTGAGCCGCACGGCCGGCGCGCCGCGCGGGCAGGCTCTTTGACGTTCCGCTCTTTGACGATCCATCGACGCCGGGGCTGCGAACTGGCTCCGGCGTCGATGCTTTTCGAGGCTGTGCACAGCCGCTGGCGCGGCGAGGTCCTATCCGTGGAGATCGTATCATGCAGAGAACCCGTCCGCCGTTCCGCGCCGATCAGGTCGGCAGCCTGTTGCGCCCGCCGGCGCTGAAGGAGGCGCGGGCGGCCCGTGAGCGCGGCGAGATCGATGCGGCCGCGCTGAAGGCCGTGGAGGATCGCGAGATCGCCGCCGCCATCGCGAAGCAGGAGGAGATCGGCCTTGCCGCCGTCACGGACGGCGAGTTCCGCCGCGCCTTCTGGCAGATGGATTTTCTTGAAAGGCTGGACGGCGTGGAGTCCTATGCCGGCGAGCGGCTGGTGAAGTTCCAGGGCGTGCAGCCGAAATCCATCCTGCTGCGCGTGAAGGACAAGCTCGGCGGCTATGCCGCGCATCCGATGATCGAGCATTTCCGCTTCGTGAAAAGCCAGGCGGATGCCCTGGGCGTCGTCGCAAAGATGACGATTCCTTCGCCGACCTCGCTGCATTTCCGTTATGGCCGGCAGGCGGTGCCGGAGGCGATCTATCCGGACATGGATGAGTTCTATCGCGACCTTGCGGCGAGCTATCGCAAGGTCATCGCCGCCTTCGCCGCGGCCGGCTGCCGCTATCTCCAGCTCGACGAAGTCAACCTCGCCTATCTGTGCGACCCGGCCCTGCGCGAGCAGGCCGCCGCGCGGGGCGAGGACCCGGCGAAGCTGGTGACGACCTATGCGCGGCTCATCAACGATGCGCTGGCGGATGTGCCCGCGGACATGACCATCACCATGCATCTGTGCCGCGGCAACTTCCGCTCCACTTTCGTCGCGAGCGGCGGTTACGAGCCGGTGGCGGAAACGCTGTTCAACGCCATCAATGTCCATGGCTATTTCATGGAATACGACAGCGAGCGCGCCGGCGATTTCGCGCCGCTGCGCTTCCTGCCGAAGGACAAGGCGGTGGTGCTCGGCCTCGTCACGTCCAAAACCGGCACGCTGGAAAGCGTGGACGATCTCAAGCGGCGGATCGACGAGGCCGCGCGTTTCGCGCCGCTCGATCAGCTTTGCCTGTCGCCGCAATGCGGCTTCGCCTCCACCGAGGAAGGCAACGAACTGACGGAAGGCCAGCAATGGGCCAAGCTCGGCCGCGTCGTCGAGGTCGCGCGGCAGGTGTGGGGCTGAAATCTGCGGGAGTGAAATCCGCGGTCCACGTCACGCCAAGTCGTACCACGAAGTCACGCCATGACGTGGCCCTTCGTCATTCCATGACATGGCCGGCCTGCTGCCGCATCGCGGCGCGCGAGGAGCCGACCAGCAGCACGAAGGGCAGGGCGATGATGCAGACCCACATCAGCATCAGGAAGACATTCTCGAAGGCGATGATGGACGCCTGCCGCGCCACCATAGCTTCCAGATTCGCCATGCCCTGATCGGTCCCCGGGCCGAGCGGCGTGCCCGGCGGCAGCATCTGAAGGCCGGGGTTGAACGGCGTGACGCTTTCCGTCAGCCGGGCATGGATGGCGGTGGTGGTGCTGGTCAGGGAGGCAATGGCGAGCGAGATGCCCACGGAGCTTGCGACGTTGCGCACCAGCGTCAGGATCGAGGCGCCGGCGGTGCGCAGATGCTGCGGCAGCGTGAGGAACGCCACCGTGCTCAGCGGCACGAAAACGAAGCCGAGGCCGAAGCCGGCCATCAGGCCGTTGCGCATCACCGTGGCGGCGGTGGTCTGGTCGGTGAAGCCGGTCATCTCGTAGAGCGAGATGGCGTTGAGCAGGAAGCCGATCAGGATCAGATAGCGCGCTTCCACGAATTGCAGCAGCCGCCCGGTGATCATCATGGCGAGGAAGGTGCCGACGCCGCGCGCGCCGATGACGATGCCGGCGTCGAAGATCGGCAGCCCCATCAGGTTCTGGAGGAACGGCGTCAGCAGCGCCATGCTGGAAAACAGGATCAGGCCGATCATGACCATGAAGATGCAGCCGATCGAGAAGTTGCGGTCGCGGAACAGCGCGAAGTCGATGAAGGGCCGCGCCGTCGTGAAGGAATGGGCGAGGAAGTAATAGACGCCGAACACCGCCACGATCAGCTCCATCACGATCTCGGGGCTTTCGAACCAGCCGAGCTGCTCGCCGCGGTCCAGCATGAGCTGAAACGCGCCGATGCCGATGCTCAGGGCGGCGAAGCCGGCCCAGTCGAAGCGCATTTCCGGCTTCGGCGCGCTTTCGTCGAGAAACAGCGTGAGGCCGACCACGGTGACGATGCCGAACGGCAGGTTGATGAGAAACACCCAGTGCCAGCTATAGGTTTCCGTCAGCCAGCCGCCGAGGGTCGGCCCCATGATCGGGCCGAGCATCACGCCCATGCCCCAGATGGCCATGGCCTGTCCGCGCTGATGCGGCGGATAGCTGTCGAGCATGACCGCCTGGGACAGCGGCACCAGCGCCGCGCCGAACACGCCTTGCAGCAGGCGGAACGCCACCATCTGCCCGATGTTCTGGGCGAGCCCGCAGAGGATCGAGGCCACGGTGAAGCCGGCGGCGCAGATGATGAACAGCTTCTTGCGGCCGAACCGCTCGGACAGCCAGCCGACCGGCGCGGTGGCGATGGCGGCGGCGACGATATACGAGGTCAGGACCCAGGTGACCTGATCGTAGGAGGCCGACAGGCTGCCCTGCATATAGGGCAGGGCGACATTGGCGATGGTGGTGTCCAGCGCCTGCATGATCGTCGCCGTCATGGCGCAGATGGTGACGAGATTGCGCCGCAGCGTGGGGCTGGGTGCGGCTGCGCCCGGCCGGGCCGCATCTGTTGCGGCGCTGGATCTACTGCTGCCCGCCGTGCTGTCGGTCATCCGTTTGCCTCCGGCCCTGCATCAGGCTGCTGCTTCACCGGGATCGTCCCTATCGCGGCGTCGTCGGCTGCGCGGAAACCGTGGAGAGGCCGAGCAGCGTCGCCAGCGAGCGCTTCCGGCGGGTGTCGATGGAGACGTTGGCGCTCATGCCGGCGCGCAGGGCGTCGAGATTTTCGTCCGGCGCAAAGCCGATGCGCACGGGCACGCGCTGCACCACCTTGACCCAGTTGCCGCTGGCGTTCTGCGCCGGCAGGATCGCGAATTGCGCGCCGGTGCCGGGGCTCACGGAGAGCACGCGCCCGTGCAGGACGCGGTCCGGAAAGGAATCGACGGTGATGTCCACGGTCTGGCCTTCCGCCAGATAGGTGATGTCGGTTTCCTTCGGGTTGGCGTCGATCCAGGGATGCCGGTCGTCGACGATGCTCATGATCGCCGTGCCGGCGGTCAGGTAGCGGCCGAGCTGCACGTTGTCGACCTGCGTGGCGATGCCGGCGATGGGCGCCCGCAGCGTCGTATGGGCGAGATCGCGCTGAGCCTGTTCCAGCGCGGCCTGGGCCTGCTGATAGGCGGGGAAGCGCTCCAGCGGCAGTTCGGCGTCGCCGAGCAACTGGTTGCGCGTCGAAGCCTCCTGCTGGACCAGTTGCTCGACCTGCGCCTGGGCGGTGGTGAGGGTGCTGCGGGCGAGATCGGCATCGGAGGCGGACACCGCATGGTTGCCGAGCAGGGAGGTCTTGCGGTCGAGATCGCGCTGGCGGATGGCGACGATGTCGCGCGCGAGGGCAAGCTGGCGGCCATAAGCTTTCAGGTTGTCCTTGAGATTGGCAAGTTCGGTCCGGGTGGTGGCGCGGCGCGCCTCGGCCTGGGCGATGGCGATCCTGAAGGGTTCCGGATCGATCACGACCAGTTCGTCGCCCGCTGCGACGCGGGTGCCCTCGTGAATGGCGACCCGCGCCACCTTGCCGGAGATGTCCGGCGTGATCAGCACTTTCGGCGCGCCGACATAGGCGTTGTCGGTGGAGATGTAGCGGCCGCCGGCCAGATAGAAGGCGATGAGGCCGACCACGGCGAGGGCCGGCACGCCGACCAGCAGCACCAGCCGCAGGCGGCTGCGGAGCCGGTCTGCGAGGGAGCGCCGTGTTGCGGGCGGGGAGGCGGGAGACGTGGTGCTGTCAGTCATGGTGTTCTGTCGTCTCTGATGGCGTCCGGGTCTTCCCGGTCTGGATGGCACCGCGCAGGTTGTCCTTCATGCGCGCGAACAGGCGCATCGTTTCCGCGATCTCGTCTGGCTCGGTATCGGACAGCGCGACCGAGAAAAGTTCCCGTCCGAGATCCGCAAGCCCTGCGAGCAGCGGCGTGGCGGCCGGCGTCAGATGGAGGCGCTTGACGCGGCGGTCTGTCGGGTCGGGACGCCGCTCGATCAGGCCGCTGTCGCACAGCCGGTCGATCAGCCGGGTCAGCGTGATGGGCTGAATGTCGAGCAGCTCCGCAAGTTCCGCCTGTTTCAGGCCCTCGCAGGTTTCCAGCCGCGCCAGCACGGCCCATTGCGCGCGGGTCAGGCCATAGCGGCGCGCTTCCTGATCCGCATAGGTGCGCAGCAGGCGTGCGACGTCGCTCAGGGCGAAGACGAAATCACGTTGGACAAAAGGCATCGCGAGGTCCGTTCCAGGGCGCTTAATTAATAAGCTTACTTATGATATGCCAGACATCTTTTGCGGTCCGGAACGGCGGGCTGATATGCGCCCCTTGCAGGACAGCACCGGTCATGCACAACAACCTGAACCCGCCAGGGGGGAAGCCGCCGCGCCAGCGGCCATAACGTCAAGAGGACCATGTCCGCAGCAGCTCTCATTGCCGATATCGGCGGCAGCAACAGCCGTTTCGCTCTCGTCCGTCCCGGCGGCCGGCCGGAGCGGGTGCGGATCGTCGACAACGACGCCGTTCCGGACCTGCCGACGGCGATCGCGAATTATCTGGCGGAAAAGGACGTCGCGCCGCCGCCCCTCGCGGTGCTGGCCGTCGCCAGTTCCGTGACCGGTGACGAATTTGCCCTGACCAACAGGCCGGCCTGGCGTTATCGGCGGGACGAACTGGCGCGGGCCTGCGGCTTTCGCCGGGTGCATGTGCTGAACGACTTTGAGGCGCTGGCATGGGCGCTGCCGATGCTCGGCCGGGCCGACACCCGGCCGATTGGAGCGTCGAGGGCGCTTGCGGACGGACCGAAGGTCGTGCTGGGGCCCGGCACCGGGCTCGGCGTCGCGGGCCTGCTGCCCCAGGGCGACCTCTGGACGGTGGCTCCCACCGAAAGCGGACACACCGCGCTTGGGCCGCGCCATGCGGATGAATTTCCGATCTTCGAGCGCGTCCTGCGGGCTCACGGTCCGGTCAGTGTCGAGCATGTGCTGTCGGGCAGCGGCATGCAGCGGCTGGCGTCGGCCATGGGCGTTCGCGGTGATTCGCACCAGATTCTGCGCGGGGCGCAGGCCGGCGATGCCGACGCCTTGCGGGTCGCGCGCCTGTTCGTGCGCTTGCTCGGCCGCTTCGCCGGCGACATGGCGCTGGTCTTCAAGGCGACCGGCGGGGTCTATCTGGCCGGGGGCGTCGGGCGCGGCCTCGGCGCGCTGCTGGACGAGCCGAATTTCCGCGATGCCTTCGAGGCGCACGAGCCGTATCGGGCGCTGATGGAAGCGATCCCGACGCTGCTGATCACCTATGACGAGCCCGGCTTGCTTGGCTGCGCCGCCGTGGCCAGCCGCCTGCTCGCGACGATGGACCTCGACGCGCGGGCGTGAGGGGCGGGCCGGGACGGGCGGCTCACGCCGCTGCGCCGGAAACATCGCCCAGCGTGCTGCGCCGGCCAAGGTCGTCGAAATGCGCCGTCAGGAACCGGCGGGCGGCATCCTCGCCCAGCGCATGGAGATGCGCGAAGAATTCCCGGTCGACCGTCGCCTTGGTGCGCGCGTCGAACAATTCTCCGTTCCCGTCCAGCAGGATGCGGTGGAGGCGGATGCGTCGATAGTGGCCGGCCGCCGTGCCGCGCGGCAGGCGGCCGTCGTCGATCATGCGGTTGACGAAATCCACCGCCCGCAGGTCCGCCAGCAGCGCGGTGTTGAAGCTGATCTCGCTGGCACGGCTGGCGATGCCGTTGCTGTCGGCCGGCGCGCCGCTGCGGGTCAGCGGATTGATCTGCACCAGCAGGACATCTTCCGTTTCGGTGGCGCGCAGGAACGGCGTCAGCGGCGGATTTGCGGTATAGCCGCCGTCCCAGTAGGGCGCGCCGTCGATCTCCACGGCGCGGAACAGCGTCGGCAGGGCCGCCGAGGCCATCACCGCTTCGGCGGAAATGTCGTCGCGGGTGAAGATGCGCAGGTCCCCGGTCTCCACGTTGGTGGCGGCGATGAAAAGCGGGTGCCGTCCGCGCCGGATCGCGTCGAAATCGACGAAGCGCTCGATCAGCTCCTTCAGCGGATTGATGTTCAGCGGGTTGAACTGCTGCGGACCCCAGAACTGCGCAACGGCGTCGAACCAGGCCCTGCCCGGAAAGAAGGGAAACAGGCGGTCCACCACATCACGCTGGAGCGAGGGCAGGCCGCTGCTGTGGCCGGTGGCGTTCCAGAATGCCGCCAGGCACTCCCGCGCCCCGTCCGCGCCCCGCGTCGCGAGGCCATGGGCGAGCATCACCGCATTCACCGCCCCGGCGGAGGTGCCGGAGATGCCGTCCACCGTCAGGCGGCCGTCCGCAAGCAGGCCGTCAAGCACGCCCCAGGTGAATGCCCCATGGGCGCCGCCGCCTTGAAGCGCGAGGTTGATGCGTTTGGGGCCGGGCGAGGGATCGCCGCCGCTGCCCCGGGGGCTCGCCCTGAAGCGGTTTGCGGCCGTCGGGGGCCGGGCCCAGGACAGCAGGCGGCGCGCCAGCGCGGCGGCATCATGTCCGGTCGGTATGGTCGCCATGGGCAAATCGCTCCGGAACACCTTATATTGACCCTGACTCAGATGGGGTTGCTCAACTACACTGCAAAGCAACAAAATATGTTGCGATGCAGTATTCAGCGGCGCCCGAACCTGACAGGATGAGGAATGACCGGTTCCCAACAGTCAGCCCGGACTTCTGGCAAGGCTGCTTCTGGCAAGGCTGCGGCCGGCGGTCCTGCCCGCGCCCGCGGGTCCGGCGGCAAGGCCGCCGCGGTGGCCGCAGCCACGCCCGAAGGGGCTTTTCCCGCTCCGGACCATGACCATGGCCGCTGCGCCAGCGACGCCATGGCGCTGGCCGAACAGCTTTGCGCCCGGCGGGGCGAACGGCTGACGCCGATCCGCCGCACCATCCTGTCGGCGCTGCTGGCAAGCCACAAGCCTGTCGGCGCCTATGAAATCATCGACCGGGTCGCGGAGGGCGGCGGCCGGCCCGCCCCCATCACCGTGTATCGTGCGCTGGATTTCCTGCGCGAACAGGGGCTCGTCCATCGCATCGAGAGCCGCAACGCCTTCCTCGCCTGCGTCCATCCCCATGAGGACGGGGAGTTCGCCGTGTTCCTGATCTGCGAGAGCTGCGGCGCGGTCGGGGAGGGCTCCGGCCGGGACGTGGCCGAGGCGCTCAAGGCGTCCGCGCGCGCGGCCGGCTTCGCCCCGCGGAATCCCGTGATCGAGATCGGTGGCATCTGCGCCCACTGCCGGAACGTCTGAGGTCAGCCTCGTGTCCACTCGCCCGATTCCGGCTCCGGCCGTCCCGTCCGCGCGTTCGCTCGAAGCCGGAGCCGTGGCGCTGGTGTTCATGCTGTGCCTGAGCTGGAGCCTGAACCAGGTCACGGTGAAGCTGGCGCTGCCGGATATCCCGCCGCTGACCCAGGCGACGATCCGCTCCGTGGGCGGCCTTGCGATCCTGCTGGGCTGGTGCACCCTGCGCGGCGTCCGGCTGTTCGGTCCGGACGGCACCGGCCGGGCCGGCGTCCTCGTGGGCCTGATGTTCGGGCTGGAATTCGTCTTCGTCTATCTGTCGCTGGAACTCACCACCGCGAGCCGGATGACGGTGTTCCTCTATACCGCGCCGCTGTTCGTGGCGCTGGCCGGCTGGCTTTTGCTGCCGGAGGAGCGGTTCGGTCCGCTGCAATGGATGGGGCTCGGGCTCGCCTTCGCCGGGATCGCGCTCGCCTTCGGCGTGCCTGATCCGCATGTCACCGCGACCATGCTGATGGGCGATGCGATGGCCGTCATCGCCGGCGCGCTCTGGGGCGGCACCACGGTGGTCATCAAGGCCACGACACTGCGCTATGCTGCGCCGGAAAAGACGCTGGCCTATCAGCTCGCGGTGTCCATTCCCGTGCTGGGCCTCGGCGCCCTCGCCATGGGCGAGCGGCTCACGGCCTGGCCGGGGCCGGTGGCGCTGGGGGCCATGGCCTATCAGACGGTCTGGGTCGTGGGCGTCACGTTCCTGCTGTGGTTCGTGCTGGTCCGGGCCTATTCGGCAGGCCGTCTTTCCGCCTTCACATTCCTGACGCCATTGTTCGGCGTGATTGCCGCGCACATCATCCTGGGAGACCCGCTGTCGCCGGTCTTCGCGGTCTCGGTGGTGCTGGTGCTGTCCGGTCTGATACTGATCAACCGCATGCCGGCCCGGCCGGCTTCCGTGGAACCCGAACGCCGGTGAGCGCAGATTCATGAGCGCAGACGCAATGACCGATGGACATCTGGAGCGGGCCGGCCCTGCGCCGCGCCACCGCGCGGTGGCAGTGGATGTCGGCGGCGTCACCGTCGGCGGCGGCGCGCCGATCGTGGTGCAGTCCATGACCAACACGGACACGGCGGATATCGAGGGCACCGCCCGGCAGGTCGCCGCGCTGGCGCGGGCCGGCTCCGAGATCGTGCGCATCACCGTGGACCGCGACGAGGCCGCCGCCGCCGTGCCGCATATCCGCGACCGGCTGGCACGCATGGGCGTGAAAGTCCCGCTGGTCGGCGACTTTCATTACATCGGCCACAAGCTGCTGGCCGATCATCCCGCCTGCGCCGAGGCGCTGGACAAGTATCGCATCAACCCCGGCAATGTCGGCTTCAAGGACAAGAAGGACCGCCAGTTCGGCGCCATCGTCGAGACCGCGATCCGCCACGGCAAGCCGGTGCGGATCGGCGCCAACTGGGGCTCGCTCGACCAGGAATTGCTCACCCATCTGATGGACGAGAA
>DATMEW010000074.1:0-75431 GCA_035556495.1 Xanthobacteraceae bacterium
TCCCATATCTCACCGATGACCCTGACCACCGGCATCGCCATCGGCGCTGCGCTCGGCGCGGCCTACGGCATCATGCAGGACGATATCGCAGTGGGGATCGGCTTCGGCATCGCCATCGGTATCGCGCTGTCGCTCGCCGCCGGGCGGGAGCGATAGCCTCAGTCCCCTGTTTCAATCATGGCATTCCAACCGCCGCGACAGCCGGTTGCCGGAGGTGCGACCTTTGATCGCCATGTCTTCGCATCAACCGACGCAATTGCCGCATCTCGTCCGTCAGGCCGGAATCAATCGATGCAGGCAAGACGTTGCGCTTGCACCCGGCCCTGGCGCCGGCGTTGCGCACCGCACAACGAGATGATATCGCGCTGCGCATTCAAATGCACATCGCAAGCGCATGCAGGGCGTGCAACGCCTTCCAGAGAGAGAATATCCATGCTTATCACCCGTCAGGATTTTCTGCGCGGCGGCGCCGCATTGGGTTTGGCCGCCGCCAGCGGCGTTTCCCCGGCCTTTGCTCAGCAGTATCCGAGCCGCGACATACATTTCATCTGTGGATTTCCGCCCGGTTCCGGCGCTGATATTTTCGCGCGGTATTTTGCGGAAAAGTTCCGCGTCATCGCCGGCCAGAACGTCATCGTGGAAAACCGGGTCGGCGCGAACAGCAACATCGCGACGGAATATATCGCCCGTTCGAAGCCGGACGGCCACACGCTCTATCCCTTCGCAGGCACGACTGTCGCCGCCACGATGCATCTCTTCAAGAAGCCGCCGGTCGATGTCGGCAAGACGATTCAGGTCGCCGCAACGACAAGCAACCTCGCCTTCATGCTGATGGTCGATCCCAAGAGCCCCTACAAGACGGCGCAGGAACTCACGGAGGCCATGAAGAAGAAGGGCAGCAGCGCCAGCTACGCCACGGCGGCCAATCCCGGTGTCATCATGGGTGCCCTCTACAAGAAGGCCACCGGCATCGAAGCGGTCGACGTGTCCTATCGTACCGCCCCCGACTCCCTTCCCGAGTTGCAGAGCGGCAAACTCGACTTCGCATTCCACGATCCGATCTTCGCCCTCGCCCAGCAGCGTGAAGGCCGTGCGCGTATTCTGGCGGTCAGCTCCAGCGAGCGCCTGCAATCGGCACCCGACGTCCCGACCATGACGGAAATCGGCGTGCCCATGGGCCTCGATATCTGGTGGGGCGTGATGCTCGCGGCCGGCACGCCGCGCCCGATCGTGGATCGCATCAACGCCATGTTCGGCGAAATCCTGAAGACGGAGGATGCCCGCAAATTCCTCGCGCTTTCCGGCGCCGACCCCATGATCCGCACGCCGGACGAGGCCCAAGCCATGTTCCTGAAGGCGATCGACGAGTGGGGCGACTACGTCAAGCTAGCGAACATTCCGCAGAACTGAGAACGTCACTCCTCAGGCTCGGTGGTGAAGAACAGGGGATAGCCCCTGTTCTTTCCAAACTCCGTTGCCTCCTTGGCCTTGGTTTCCGCGACATCGCGGGTATAGACCGCGATGACGCAGGAGCCCTTGCGGTGCGCCGTGAGCATCACGCGCATGGCCTGGGATTCATTCATCCGGAACACGGCCTTCAACACCAGCACGACAAATTCGCGCGGCGTGAAATCATCATTGAGCAGAATGACCTTGTAGAGCGGCGGCCGCGCGATCTTGGTGCGCGTCGCGGTTCCCGGCGTAACGACGGTCTGGCTCATGGTCGCACTCTTCACAATGAGCGACGGCGGAAACGGAACAGCGGAAAGGAACACGGCCGCCTCGCGAACGCGTGGAATGCGCCAGACGCCGGCCAGGGCCCCATGGGCGCGCCGGAAGCGTCCATGCCGCTGTTCCGGTTGAGATAGCGCCTCTCCGCGAGCCGTCAATGTCGGCGGCTCAGCCGCAGCCGCGTCAGAATTCGGCCGCCATGGGAAATATACGCCCGCGACGGCGCGCCATCTGGATTTCATAACATATTCCGTTATGGTCCCGCGCGACGCGGCGCCCCGCGTATGACCCCGATCTTCAAGGCATGTTTCGCGTCCAATGGCTCTGCTCGCTCCTCTTCAGATCGTGGAAACACTGACAACCACGGCCACGCCCGAGCAGGTTTGGGCAGCGTTGCAGGCGGCACCCCGCTGGCCGGAGGTACTGAGCAACCTTGGACAGGCGTGGATCGACCCGACCGGTGAACTGGTCGAGGATGCGGTGATCCGCACCAAGGCCGCGCCGGGCCAACCCTATGTCGATATGGATTATTACGTGCTGCTGGCGGAACCGCCGACACGACTGGTTTTCGCAAGCCGCGCCAACAAGTTTCGCGCCATCGTCGATTACCGGCTCCGTCCGCTGGATGACGATCGCACGGAACTTGCTGTCAGTGCTGAAATCCTGTCGGAAACGATGCTCGGCAGGCTGGGGCTCGCCACCCGGCGCAAGGCCCACACCAAGGGGGCCGCCTTCTCCATGCGCCGACGGGCCCAGGCCATGCTGGATCTCGCCGAGGACATGGCATCGGGAAAGCCTGCCGCGGCGGCGTCAATCCATGAGACGCCGGGAAGCGATATGGAAGAGCCGGCCGCCGAGACCGGCGCGCGCGCCGCTGATTAGCGGGCGTAGGCGCCAGAGGACGAAGCAACCGCGAAACGGCGCGGTGTCTTGCGTTCGACCACGACCGCGCGGGGCGCGCCGGGACGACCGGCAAAAGTCACCGTTTCCGTGTTCCGCCGCAGCGCTGCGGCCTTGAGGACCGCCGGCCGGACCTTATCCGCCGACAGGTCCATGAGCGAAGCCGCAATCGCAACCTGCGCCTCGGTGTCGTCGGTCATGCCGCTGGCGGCGATCACGGCCTCGTCAAGCGTCGGGGGATCGTGCCGCACGCGCCGGGTGCCGTATTTCGTCTTCCACGTTTTGCGCATCTCTGCTGCTTTCGATGAAGTCTGCATTTGCAGCGAATTTATCAAAATCCGGTGCGTCGCACCATGTTGTTTGTGCATCGCAATATTGCGATTTGCGCAGGTTGCGGGCAACGATCCGTTACATGGGCATTCCTTCAGGACTTTTCCATATCCGCGCGGCGGGATCGGCCGTTTTTGGGCTGCGACAGTGCGTCCCGCATCTCGCCGCGCGCGCGGAATCAGGGATGGATGTCACTACGGACCATGGCCACACCATCCGCGATGCCGTCCTTTCGGGCGACACGTCCGCTGACATGGTGGTCCTGCCCGTCCCGATGATCGATGCGCTGGCGGATCGCGGGTTCGTCGCGCGCGAGGGGATTGCGGCGCTCGGCTCGGTCGGCATCGGGGCTGTCACCCGCGCGGGCGCCACATTGACGGCTCCGGACGATATGGCCCGGCTTCGCGAGGCGCTGCTCGCCGCCGATGCCGTTTTTCTGACGCTCGCGCCGACAGGCGAACATCTTCTGAACGTCATCCGAGAACTCGGCCTTGCGCAGGCGGTCGAGCGCAAGCTCCGGCGCTTCGACAAGGCGAGCCATCTCAATGCCGCGCTGGCCGCCAGCATGGCCACGCGCCCGCTGGGGTTCGCGCCGGTCACGGAAATCCTGTCCTGGCACCCCGAAGCCGGCTTCGCGGCGAACAATTCGCCGGCGGCTGGCGGCATCGCATTCCTCGGCCCTGTCCCGGACGAGATTCAGGACATGGTCCACTATGCCGCCGCGCTGCGGGCCGGAACGACAAGGATGGATATCGGACGAGAGGTGCTCGGTGCGTTGACCGGAAGTGAAGCACGCCTCGCCTTCCGCCAGACCGGGATGCGGTGACGGCAGCCGTCTACGCGCGCCGCGGCCGCGTCAGCACCAGGACACAGACGGCTGCCGCCATGATCGCAGTGCCTTCATAACCGACCATCGCGGGCATACCGCGCTGCAACCATATGCCGCCAAGCGCCGAACCAACGGCCTGCCCGACATAGATGGCCGAGGTGTTCAGCGCGATGGTCGCGCTGGCAAGGTCCGGTGCTACGGAGGCCAGCCGAGCCTGCTGCATGGTGTTGGACGCCGCCGTGCCAAAGCCGACCAGAACCATTCCCGCGATCATGATCGGCTGAAGGCCGGTGCCGAGAGACCAGATCACCAGTCCGGTCATCATACAGCCGATCATCATGCACGACATGCCGAAGGTGCCGAATCGCCGGACGCCGCGCTGAGTCAGGATATTCCCGACGACGCCCGCGACGCCGACACCGGCAAAGGTGAGCGCGATGGTCTCGACTCCCGCGCCCGTCAGCGCCGTGAGCAGAGGTCCGAGATAAACGAAAAGATGGAACTGGCCGGCAACGGTCAGCCCGGTGACCGCCAGAAGAAGAAGGATCGTTCGATTCCGCGCGATCGTGCCCCAGCTTGCCAGCGAAAGCGGCATGCCCTTCAGACCTGCGGGCAGAGCCAGCGCATTCATGACGAAGGCCAGCGCCCCGAGAAACGTCAAGGCGCCATAGACCGTCCGCCAGCCGAAGTGAGACGCCACGAAAGCGATGGTCGGCAGGCCAACCGCGATGGCCAGCGACCAGCCAAGGAAAATATAGGCAATGGCTTCGGAACGCTCCGCCGGCCTGACCAGCAGCGCAACCGTGCCGGCCGCCTGAGGCGTATAGATCGCGGTGACCGCCAGTAGCAGCAGACGCGCGCCAAGCAATGTCCCATAATCAGGGGCCAGAGCCGACACGGCATGGCCGATGGTCACAACCAGCATCGTGCCCGCCAGCAGCATGCGGCGATCCATCCGGCTCGTGGCCCAGGCCAGCAGCGGCGACCCGAAACACAGGATCACCGCTCCGAATGTCACCAGCAGACCTGCCTGCTGGATGGAGGCATCGAGCCCCGCCGCCAATTCCGGCAACATGCCCGCAGGCGCCAGCACGGCGACCCCGGTAACGAGGTTGCCGAGCATCAAGGCGTTGCGGGCCATCAGCGGGGTGGAGAGTGCGGCAATCAGCATATGCGAACGGAGCGAGGAAAGCTCTCTTGAAGACGAAGCTGTCGCGGCGCAGACGGGAAGCTGCAACAGGCAGCCAATATGACGCCTGATCGCCGGTTAGGCCAGCATGCGGCACACCCGTGACGTTTTCAGACGGTCGGATCAGGAACCGGCAACCGCTCCTGACGTTGTGGTCCAGGATGTCCGGCCCGCAGCCGGACCGGAGGAGGGCAACACATGCATGGCATCATTTATCTCGTCGGTCTGATCGTGGTGATCATGGCGATCCTGTCGTTCTTCGGCCTCCGCTGATCGATGGGCCGCAATCATGACCTATGAATCCCCCTATTCCGACGAGCCAGCGCTCGCTCGCACCGACGGACCGGTCCCGATCCCTGGCGGCCCGCTCTCATATCTTCATTGGGGCCCCATCGTGGCCGGCGCTGTCGTCGCGGCCGCGATCTCGCTGGTGCTCGGCGCATTCGGCGCGAGCATCGGCCTTGCCGTCGCCTCGCCCTCCCCGACCTGGCGGGACGCCTCGGTCGCGCTGGCTCTCTTGTCCGGCATCTGGCTTCTGATCGTCGCACTTGGGGCTTTCGCGGCGGGCGGCTATCTCGCCGGACGGGTTCGGTCGAGCTGGTCCACCTCCCAGGAGGAAATCGAGTTCAGGGATGGCACCCACGGCCTGCTCGTATGGGCTTTGGCCGTGCTCATCGGCGGCATTCTGGCCTGGGGCGCGGCCATTGCGACGCCTGCCGCCGTGACGGCGAACAGCGCCTCACGGAGCGCCACCGCGGAACCCGCCGGCATCGCATTTGAACTCGATCGGCTGTTCCGCTCGGCACAGCGCCCCGAGGCTGTCGATCCGGACACGCGGGCGGAAGCCGGCCGGTTGCTGCTCAAGGGCGCGGGACGTCAGGACCTCGCCGAGGATGATCGCACCCATCTGGTCCGGCTGGTTTCCACGCGCACCGGCCTCGGTCCCGCCGATGCCGACCGGCGCGTTCGGGACATCCAGACCGAGGTGCGCCAGTCGGCGGCCCAGAGCCGGCGCAGCGGCGTTCTGCTCGGCTTCATGACGGCAGTTGCCCTGGCGGCAGGCGCTGCCGCGGCCTGGTTTGCCGCGGAAGCGGGCGGACGCCATCGCGACAACGCGGTTACCCCGCCGCTGCGGTTCGACTGGCGACGCGGCCGAAGGGGCGACGTCTGACGCTCAGGGTCTCGGGGAAAGCGGCGGGGGCTCCCTCTCGCCGCTTTCCATGTCACGGACAGCGCCAGAGGACTTGTCAAATGAATGAGCCGAAAATCAGCGTCGGCGTGGATACGCCGTCCGGCGAACCCCGGAACGGACCGACCGGCCCTTACATCACAGAGGAGAGCGACGGAACGGATATCGTCCCGCCGGTGCCGACGCCGGCCCCCTCCGACAAGGCGCCAAGCCGCACCGAAACCGAGATCAGCCGGAACAGCGAGTTGGGCAGCGATCGCGCCGGCGGCTAAAGCGCCGACGATACGTTCCGACGCCGTCCCTAGCCTTCATCCTCCGGCTATCTTGCAGCCGTTTCACCACAGCCCCCCGCGTCGCCACTATTATTTGGCGCGGACCTCTCTAGAATTGGCACTCTCCGTCACCCCGACGGGAGTTTTCGTTTTCCAGGATATTCCATGACTATCAGCATGTATCAGGTCTCCGTGCCGATTTTCGTTCAGTTTCTCACCAGCCTGTCGGGCGTGATCGACAAGGCTGCCGCCCATGCCGAAGCGCGGAAGGTCGAGCCGTCGGTCTATCTGGGCCTGCGGCTGTGTCCCGACATGTTCCAGTTTTCCCGGCAGGTGCAGCAGGTGACGAACCATGCCCTGAGCCCCGGCCGCCTCGCCGGCGTGGCGCTTCCCGATCTCGGCAAGGACGAAGCCGACTTCGACGCGTTGAAGGCGCGCATCCAGAAAGCCATCGACTTCCTCAAGACGCTCAAGCCCGACCAGATTGACGGCACGGAAGCGAAGGAAATCGTCTTCAAATTTCCCAACGGCAACGAACGGAAATTCACCGGCCAGGAACTGCTGCTGAACTTCAGCCTGCCGAATTTCTTCTTTCATGCCACCACGGCCTACGGGCTGCTCCGCGCCGCGGGCGTGGAAGTGGGCAAGCAGGACTTCATGGGCAAACCGGCCCAACTCTGATCTCCAGCACCGGCGCGCCGCGCAAAAGAGGCGACGGGCATTGCCCGTCGCCTTCCGTGCGGCGTTCAGACCCGAACCGCACGGTTTTCGCCATCTGCTTCAACGAGGAACGATTCTCGGAAAGCCGGCCTCCAGCATTTGACAAAGCCTGCCGCGGTCTTCCAAATCACCGGCCGCAAATTGGGACGCTGAGGTGGGATTTCCCGATGAAAGTGTTTTTGTTTGACCTGTTGGCTTATGGAAAGCATTTCGAGGAATACAAGGCTGATCGCTTCATGCCTTATCCTCTGTCCGGCCGTCATTTCGACGCCGAGACCGCGGCGCGCACCTATGAGGAGCACCTCCTCGCGTGGGAGGAAATGGACCGGCTCGGCTTCGACGGCGTCGGGCTGAACGAGCACCACACCACGCCGCACGGCCTGATGTGCTCCCCCAACATGATGGCCGCTGTCGGCGCGCAGCGCACGAAGAACCTGAAATTCCTCATCCTCGGCGAACTTCTGCCGCTACACAATCCGCTGCGCATCGCCGAGGAAATCGCGATGGCGGACTGCATGTCCAAAGGGCGCGTCTGGCCTGGCTTCGCCCGCGGCGTACCGCGCGAATACAAAGTCTATGACGTGCCGATGTCGGAATCCCGCGCGCGCTTCGAAGAATCCTTCGACATCATCATGAAAGCCTGGACCGAGGACGTCTTCTCCCACCAGGGCAAGTTCTGGTCGTTCAAGGACATGGCGATCTGGCCGCGGACCTATCAGCAGCCCTATCCCAAGCTGTGGGTGCCGTTCTCGGGCTCCAAGGAAACCATCCAGTGGGCGGCACGGCACAACATCAACGCCGTGATCCCGGACAATACGCCGGGCTTCCTTGAAGACGTCATCGGTTATTACGGGCGCTGCCTTGCCGAGCATGGCCATCGCATCACGCCGGATCATATCTGCCTGTTCACGGATGCGTACGTGGCCGATAGCAAGGCCCAGGCGATCGACGAATATTCGCCCTATTTCCTCTATTTCAACCAGACCCTGTGGCACCATGGCAGCCTGACGCAGGAGGCCATCAAGGAATCCGAAGCCAAGCCGGCCGCATCAGTGCCCACGACGCCGCCGCCGTCGCTCGATTATGTGAGGCCGGAGAACCTCGGCGCCGCCGTGCTGGATCGCGCCAAGATCCGCAACGTCACGCAAAGCCAGATCAACGAACGTGTCGGCTCAGGCGAACTCAACTGGGGCTCGCCGAAAGAAATCACCGAACGGCTGATCGAATCCGCCGAACAGGCCGGCACCAACACCATCCTCCTGAACGTCAATGTGGGCGCGATGCCCTACGAACTGTTCCTCGAACAGATCCGGCGGTTCGGCCGCGACGTGCTGCCGAAACTTCAGGCCCACGAGATCACCAGCGTTCCCGCGGCGCGGGAACTCGCCTGAGAACAGACGTCCGGAATGGAAAGCCGTCGCCCACCTGCGGCGACGGCTTCGTCAATGATGCCGGCAGAAGCGAGGCAGGAAACAGCGAGGCAGGAAACGTTTCGTCGCGAAGACGTTGTCCTGCATGCCATCCAGCGTCATCAGCACCTTCAGCTACGAGCCCGATATCGCACAATTGCGGATCGCCTTCCGGAGTGGGCGGACATACCTCTATTCCGGCGTGCCCGAAGAAACTTATCTTGAGTTTTGCGTAGCCCCGTCTAAGGGCCGGTTTTTCAACACGAATATCCGGGACCATTTTGCATTTTCGGAAGTGGTCGGGCTCGGCGCGTCTCTGCTCCGGGACGCCGGACTTAAGGGCACGGCGCGCCCCCCGATAACGCCCTCAAAAGACCCCACCGGCGCCACGACTTTCCGGGAACCATCATTTCTTCCAGCCATTGAACGAGTTCGCCCTCCACGAGCGGAAAGGTTGGAACCTGCTTGCTGGCCGGGGTCGACACACACATTGCCGAGGAAAGGAATTCGCCATGAAACGAACATTCGCTGCGCTGGCAACCGCGGCCGCCGTTGGCGCGGCCGGCCTCACCGCCGCACCGCAAAAGGCGGAGGCTTATCCGGTCTGGGTCGTGCCCGCGATTATCGGCGGCGTGGTCGGCGGCGTCGCCCTGGGCGCTATCGCCACCCATGCTCAGGCAGAACGCTACGGCGACGGCTATGCCTATGAGCCGGACCCGCGCGCGCCGCGCGGCACGGTCTATGTCCGCCCGACCGGCGCGGCGGCGCAATGCCACATCGGACGCGAGATTCTGCCCGATGGCCGGACCCGGCGGATCGAAGTCTGCGACTGAGCTGGCAGATATTCACGAACTGATGATCCGCGAGGCCCATGAAGTTTCGCGGATCATAAAAGGCTTGATCCGGATGAACCCGGTCTGATCGGCTTGAAGCCGATCAAGCGTAAACAACAACCGCCAACGGCATGGTCGCCGACCGTTGCGTCGTGCTAACGGCCGCTCAAGGTCTCCTTCACCGCAGCGATGAGCTGCTTGAGCGTGAAGGGCTTGGGCAGGAAGGCGAACTGGCCATTCTCCGGCAGGTTCTTCTTGAAGGCATCCTCCGCATAGCCGGACACGAAGATGATGCGGATATCCGGGTCCTGGCTTCGCAATTCCTTCAGCAGGGTCGGCCCGTCCATCTCCGGCATGACGACATCGGACACCACGAGATCGACGGCGCCGCCGTGGCTTTCCAGCATTTCGATGGCTTCGACACCGTTGCTCGCCTGAAGAACCGTATAGCCCCGCGACGCCAGCCCCCGCGCGTTGAGAGCGCGAAGCCCTTCCTCGTCCTCGACGAGGAGGATCGTCCCTTGCCCCGTCAGATCCGCCGGCGCCTCGGAGACCACCGGGGGCTTTTCTGCGCTGCCGGCGGACGCAGCATTCGAACGTTCCGGCGTGGATTGCGGCGCATCGACCACCGGCTCGGCGGCCGGAATATGGCGCGGCAGGAAGATGCGGAACACCGTGCCGCTGCCAACCTCCGACTCCAAATAAATAAAGCCGCCTGTCTGCTTGACGATGCCATAGACGGTGGAGAGACCGAGGCCCGTGCCCTTGCCCACCTCCTTGGTGGAAAAGAACGGCTCGAACACCCGCTCGGCGATTTCCGGCGGAATGCCGGTGCCGGTATCCGAAACCTCGATCAGCACATAGTCCGCCGCCGGCATGCCCTTGCCGGCATAGGTCGCGCTGTCCGCCACATCGACATTGCGGGTGGCGATCGTGAGCTTGCCGCCGCCGGGCATGGCGTCGCGGGCATTCACCGCGAGATTCACGACGACCTGTTCGAACTGCGAGATATCGGCCTTGACCGGCCACAGGTCGCGGCCATGGACCACGTTCAGGGACACCTTCTCTCCGAGCAGCCGCTTGAGCAGCATCGTGAGGTCCGACAGCGAGTCGCCAAGGTCGAGCACCTGCGGGCGCAGCGTCTGCTTGCGCGAGAACGCCAGAAGCTGGCGCACCAGACTGGCGGCCCGGTTCGCATTCTGCTTGATCTGCATGATGTCCTGGAACGACGGGTCCGTCGGCCGATGGGCATTCAGCAAAAAGTCCGTCGCCATCATGATGGCGGAAAGCACGTTGTTGAAGTCGTGGGCGATGCCGCCGGCGAGCTGGCCGACCATCTCCATCTTTTGCTGCTGGGTGACCTGGTTTTCCAGCGCGCGCTGCTCGGTGGTCTCCAGTACATAGATGATGGCGGTTTCCTGGTCGCGCTCCTCCTCCTCGATGGCGGTGACATAGAAGCGCGCCCAGCGTTCGCTCGCCGTGAGCGCGGCATCGACGGGGGCGATCTCCCCGCCGCCCTCCGCCGCGCGGGCGATCGCCGCCTCCAGACGGGGGCGATCCCCCTCCGCCACGACATCCATCACGGAGCGTTCGGGGGCCGGCGGCTCAGTCTTCGCGAGCGAGGTGAACAGCCGCGCGAACAGGGCATTCGTCCGCGCGATGCGCCCGCTCCGCTCCACCGTGGCGATCGCCATCGGGGTATTATGGAAGAAGCGCATGAAGCGCACTTCGGCCGCCCGCTGCGGACCGCTGCCATCGTCCACGGCGCGGTTCAGCACCAGCGTGCGCGACGGGCCCGGCATCCCGTCCGCGCCGAAGGCGACGCGGTGGAACAGGCGGACCGGCAAGGGCCGGCCGTGGCGCGTCCGGAAATCCAGATCGAGAATTTCGGTCTTCACCTCGCCAGGGGCTGCCGTGATGCCCGTCACCAGCGAGGCGTCGCCGCCCGCCACGATATTGGACAGGTGCAGGCCGCCGGAACCCACCTGGGCGAGGTCGTGATCGAGCCAGTCCGCCAGCGTGGCGTTGAGGTAGACGACCGCGCCATCCGGCTCCGCGGCAAAAAAGCCGGCGGGCGCGTGATCCAGATAGTCGATGGCGTGCTGGAGCTCCTGAAAGACGTTCTCCTGCCGCTCCCGCTCGCGGGTGACATCCGCGACGGACCAGACGGTCAGCCGCCCGCTGGCCCGCGTGGTTTCGAGGGGCCGCACGCGCAGGCGAAGCCACCGCGCCATTTCGCCATGAGCGCCGCCGAGCCGGACCTCCTCGGTCAGCCGCCGACCTTCCCGCGCCGCCTTGACCAGCCGATAGATCGCTTCGGAAACGCTCGGCTCGCCAATGAACGCCCGCTCCACGGGGCGGACATCGTTGGTATCGGCAGCGCCGGTGAGGTCGAGATAGGCGCTGTTGGCATAAATGACATGGCTGTTCGCGTCGGTGACGAGAATGCCGTCGATGGCGCCGTCGGCCACCGCCTTGATGAGAGGGCTGGCCTGCTGCCGGCCGGCGAAGCGCAGGACGCCCGCCGCGAGGCCGAACAGCGAAAACACGCCGATCATGGCCAGCAGCGCCAGCAGGCCCACGACATAGGGCTCGGCCTGATTGCGGCCGAGGAAGACGAGACCGCTCGCGGCCCCGACCAGCACCAGCGCGACGAGCAGGACGAGGCCGATGCTGCCCGGCTGGTCCGCCACCTGGGTGCGGTCGTAAGCCTTCAATCCGGATTGATCTGGCTGATGGGCGGCCATGCCTGAAATCCGTCACATCCTCGACCGCCGCCACCGCAGAATCGGGGTGAACGGAGTGTGAATCAACGCTCTTTCGTGCCCCACCGGGGGCGCGGGGCGCAAGAGGCCGAAGGCAATCTTCGGGGGGTCTTGCGCAGGCTGGTTAAAACGCAGCGGATTTTCCGGCGGGCGCGGGCATCACCGGAGCCCGCGCCGGAGCTTCATGACATAGCCGATGACCTCCGCCACCGCCTTGTAGTGCTCCGCAGGGATTTCCTGATCGATTTCGACCGTGGCATGCAGGGCGCGGGCCAGCGGCGGATTTTCGACGATGGGCACGTCATGCTCCGTCGCCACCGCGCGGATCCGCAAGGCCAGCGCATCGACCCCTTTGGCGAGGCAGACCGGGGCGTTCATGCCTTGTTCGTATTGCAAGGCGACCGCGAAGTGGGTCGGGTTGGTGATGATGACCGACGCCTTCGGCACATTCGCCATCATGCGGTTGCGCATCCGCGCTTGCCGGAGCTGCTTGAGCTTGCCCTTGATGAACGGGTCGCCCTCGGTCTGCTTGTATTCGTCCTTGATTTCCTGAACCGACATCATCTGGCGCTGGCGCCACTGGCGATACTGGAAGAAGAAATCCGCCGCCGCGATCACCGCCAGAATGGCGACCACCGAACCCAGCAGCTTCAGCGACAGGCCGTGGGTCAGCGGCAGCAACGCGGCCGGCTCGACCGTTACCAGCCCTTCGAGCCGGTGCCGCTCCGGCCACAGCAGAACCACCATGACGGTGCCGACCACGGCAAGCTTGAGCAGGCCCTTGACGAAATTCATCAGCGACTGTTTCGAGAACAATCGCTTGAAGCCGGCCATCGGCGACACCTTGCTCGCCTTCGGCTTCATGTTCTCCGCGGACCAGACGAGCCGGTGCTGAACCATGTTGCCGGCAATGGCCGCCAGCGCGAGCACGAGAAACGGAACCGCCACCGCTGCCAGAATTTCAAGGCTCAGCAATCCCGAAAGGCGCATCAGCCCCTGCCCGTCGGTCGGCAATGTATGCAGATTGGCAAGGATGCCGCGCATCGTCGTGGCGAGTTCGCCGCTCATATTGCCGGCGAAGACCATCAGCGCCAGCGTTCCCGCGCCAAGAATGAAGAAGGTATTGATCTCCTGACTCTTGGCGACGTCGCCGCGCTTGAGCGCGTCGTCCAGCTTTTTCTGGGTCGGTTCCTCTGTTTTCTGGTCCTTGTCCTCTTCGCCGGCCATCGCTCATGACCTCACGAAAATGGCGCGATCTGCCGCAGCACGCCTTCCAGCATGCCGAGGAAGGTCGTCATCATCGCGCCGACGGCGACGAACAGCAGCAGGAAGCCGATCAGGATCGACAGCGGCGCGCCGACAAAGAACACCTGCATCTGCGGCATCAGCCGCGCCAGCACGCCCAGGCCGAGGTTGAACAACATGCCGAACACGAGAAACGGCGCGGAAAGCTGGATGCCGATGCGGAACGCATCCGCCACCACCCGACTGGTCAGTTGCGCCATGTCACCAAACAGGTTGGTCATCATCAAAACTTCGCCGGGGCGGAACAGGCGGAAGCTGTCATTCAGCGCCGCGATGATGAGATGATGCAGGTCTGTCGCGAAAATCAGCGTCACGCCCATCAGCGACAGGAAATTGCCGAGCAGCGCGCCCTGCTGGCCCTGGCTCGGGTCCACCGCCGTGACGAAGCCGAGGCCGAGCTGCTGGGCGATGACGGCCCCGGCGACCTGCAAGGCGGCCATGGTGAGCCGCGCCGCCATGCCGAGCATTGCGCCGATCAATATCTCCTGACCGAGCATCGCCAGCAGCGGGCCGAAAGAACGCAGGTCGATCTGATACGCCTCACGATGCAGCGGCAGCAGAACGGCGGTGAGCACCAGCGCGACGCCAAGCCGCACGCGCGTCGGGATTGTCATTTCGCCCAGCGCCGGCATCAGCATCACCATCATGCCGACGCGCGCGAAAATCAGCATGAATGTCGCGGCATAGACCGGAAGGAAGGAGACATCGACGCGCATGCATCACGTCCGTGGCCGGGCGTGGCATTCGCCGCGCCCACGCGAGAAAAGCACGCGGCCCATCGGCTCAACCTGCCACGATGCGGGCGGCGAGCCGCGCCATGTGGCTCTGCAACAGGTCCGCCATGAAAGGGAGTGCGACCAGCAGCGTGATGAAGATGGCGAGAATCTTCGGCACGAAAACCAGGGTCATTTCCTGAATCTGGGTCAGCGCCTGGAACAGCGAGATGACGACGCCGACGGTCAGGCCCACCAGCATCAGCGGCGCGGATACCAGCACGATGGTCATGATGGCATCCCGGCTGACATCGAGAACTTCAGGTCCGGTCATCTGCCAGCCTCGCTGTCGCCTTTCCGCCGCAGCCCCTGCCGCCCGCGAGCCGCGTCCGCCGTCAGATCGGCATCCGCATGATTTCTTCGTAAGCCTGAATCACCTTGTCGCGGACCGAGACCAGCGCCGACACGGCCACCTCAGTCTCGGACACGGCCGTGACCACGTCGACGATATTGGCTTTCCCGGCCGCCATGTTCTGGCTCTGTGTATCGGCCATGCGGCCCGATTCGACAACCGAGCCGAGCGCGTCCTTCAGCATGGCCCCGAAGCCTTCGCCGGCACCCTCACCGGGGGAGACGCCGGCCCCGCTGGCGATGCGCGCGAGGCTCGAATAGGCATTGGCCGCGGCAAGAGGTGAAGTCATATCAGCCCCCGGAACGTTCAGGCTTTGAGAATATCGAGCGTGCGCTGGAGCATCCGGCGCGTCGCGGTGATGACGTTGATGTTTGCTTCGTAGGACCGCTGCGCCTCGCGCATATCCATGGTCTCGATCAGCGAATTGACGTTCGGATATTTGACGTTGCCGGCGGCATCAGCGGCCGGGTGCCCCGGCTCGTATTTGATGCGGAAATCACTGCGGTCCGGCTGCACGCGCCCCATGGCGACGACCTGCGCCTCCAGCGTGCGGTCCATCTCGGCGCGGAATGTCGGGATCTTTCTGCGATAGGGATTTCCATCCGCCGTCTGCGCGGTGGAATCCGCATTCGCGATATTCTCGGAGATGATCCGCATACGGCCGGACTGAGCCCGCAGGCCCGCGGCGGCGATGGAAAGGGATTTGAGGAAATCCATGACTGTTCCGAGTCCTACTGCTCCGGCTTGCTCCGGAAAATCCGCAAGCGATCAGCGCCGGCCGAGCGCTGTCTTGAGAAGGCCGAGGCCGCGGGTGTAGAGCGCGGTCGCTGCCTGGTAATCCATCTGGTTGTTGGCGACCTTCATCATCTCGTCTTCAAGGTTCACCGCATTGCCCGCCGGGCGGATCGCGCTGTCGCGGCCAGCCTGGGTCTGGAAGCTCGCCTGGGTCAGGCCGCTGCCGAGATGGGCCGGATTGGTCCTCGCCAGAGCCAGCGCCCCGGTCCCGGGCTGCCCCGCGCGGGAAAAATCCGGCGGCGCGAGGTCGTGCGGCCGGAAATTCGGCGTGTCCGCGTTGGCAACATTCTCGGACAGGACGTGCTGACGCTCCTGATGCCACTGCATCCGCGTCCGCAACATGGAGAAGATCGGAATGTCCGAGATCATGGGCAGCCCAGCCGGATGCACCTGCACCCGGCAGACTTTGCCCAGTGTATGGTTAATGGAGTCTTAAAATGCCGCGCCTGTCCGGCTCCGGTCCACCCCAGCGGGCAGGCAGCGGCGGCGCGCCCGCCCGAAATCCACCCCCCGGCCGGAGGTAGCAGCATCCGCCGCCGGCGCAACTTGCGCCTTTGCGAATCCGCTCCGGACCGCTAGATCAGGGAACATCGGCCGCGAAACCGGCTTTCGAAAGTTATTCGCCAACAGATCAGCCAGCCCGCGCCATGACGGACGGGGCCGGCACAGCCTCTGGAGGGCTCATGTTCGAAACCCTGTTCGGCCCCGACGTGTCGCCTCCGGTGCGGTTCCTGCTCGCCTTTGTGGTGGTGCTCGTGCTCATCGGCCTGACGGCATGGATCGTGCGCCGGTTCGGTTCCAGCCGCCTCGGCGGCGGCAGCGGGCGGAACCGGGCTCCCCGCCTCGCCGTGATCGATTCCGCAGCAGTGGACAATCGCCGCCGCCTCGTCATCGTCCGCCGCGACAATGTGGAGCATCTGCTCATGATCGGCGGGCCCACCGACGTCGTCGTGGAGACCAACATCGTTCGCGCCATGCCCCAGCGCGACGGCGGGCGCGGGCCGGAGCCGACATGGACGCCTCCAGAAGCTGCGCCGGTGACGGCGCCGACGCCAATGCCTGCGGCTGCCGGCTCCCGAACGGTCAGGGCTGAGGAGCCGCCGGCCGCGCCCATACCCGTAGTTGCGCCCACACCCGAGCCGGCGTTGCGGCCATCCCCCCGCGCGGCGGATACGCTGGCCGGTCTCGCTGCCGAACTCTCGACCCGCCCGGCACCGCCCAGCGATCTGGATACCCGTTCGGCGCCGCCGCCCCCTCCGCGCCCCTCCGCTCCGCTGCGAGCGGAACCCAGTTTTCGCGCAGAACCCACTGCCCGGCCCGCAGCAGCCCCCCCGCAGGCTTCTGCCGAGACGGCAGGCGATCCTGACCTGAACGGCATGACCCAGCGGCTCGAAGCCGCCTTGCGCCGGCCAACGCCGGCCGCAACGCCCCGCGCGGCAGAGCCCAGGCTGCCTGTTCCGCCAATTCCGATCGCCTCCATGCCCCCGCCCGCACCCAGCCTGAAGACCGGAGCGGACACCGCGCCGAACGTGACCATCACGCCGGCGCCCGCAGCGCCCGCGCCAGCAGCGGCCGAGCCCAAAGCGGACCGAACACCGGATCGAACCCCCGACCGGGCCTCGACCTACGACAGTCTCGAACAGGAGATGGCCAGCCTGCTCGGCCGCCCCAATCAGAAAACGTGAGACGGACCAGGATTGGGCGTTGCGTCCGTCTCGCGACGGTGACGGCCAGTGTAGCGGTGATGATCGTCGCGGCGCTTCACCCTGCCGCCGCGCAGGATATCAGCATCAACTTCGGCGAAGGCAGCGGCCTGACCGAGCGCGTGATCCAGATGGTCGCGCTGCTCACGGTGCTGTCGCTCGCGCCTTCGATCCTCGTGATGATGACATCCTTCACGCGGATCGTGGTGGTGCTCTCGCTGCTGCGCACCGCGCTCGGCGCAGGCACTGCGCCGCCCAATTCCGTCATCATCGCGCTAGCGCTGTTCCTGACCGGCTTCGTCATGGCGCCGACGCTGCAACAATCCTACGATCTCGGCGTTCGTCCGCTGGTTGCCAACGAAATCACGATGGAACAGGCGTTCGAACGTGGCGTCGGCCCCTTGCGGGAGTTCATGCAGAAGAACGTCCGTGAGAAGGACGTCCAGCTTTTCATGGACATGAGCGGCGCGCCGCCGGCCGCCACGCCGCAGGAGATGTCGCTGCGGATTCTGATTCCCGCTTTCATGATCTCGGAGCTGCGCCGCGCGTTCGAGATCGGCTTCCTGCTGTTCCTGCCGTTTCTCATCATCGATCTGGTGGTCGCGTCGGTGCTCATGTCCATGGGCATGATGATGCTGCCGCCGGTCGTGGTTTCGCTGCCGTTCAAGCTAATCTTTTTCGTGCTGGTGGACGGCTGGAGTCTGGTGGCCGGCAGCCTCGTGCAGAGCTTCAGCTCGTCATAGCCTCGCGCACGCGATCAGCGCGCCGCCAGACGCGGCCCGGCCGCAGCAGCCTGCTTTGGCGCAGCCGCCGGCGTCGTTTCGATCCGCGGTGGCCGGCCCTCGTCCGGCAGGGCCCGCGTGCCGGGATAGTCCGCGCGGAGGTCGCGCAGGAAAGCCTCCAGCGTGCCGGCCGATGCAATCATCCGCGCCACGTCGCGGAATTCGGCGCTGCCGGCGCCGGCGGCCGACGTCACGACCTCGAACGCACGCCGGTCCGGCCCGGAATCGATCTTCCCTGCAAAGCGGTCACGGAAGCGGCCAAGGCCAAGATCGTCCCTGGCAAGCGCATAAGCCATGCCGCCGCGGATGACATCCGCACGCTGGAGCTCATCCAGCGGCTCGAACCTCTGCCAGGCATCGCCGAGCCCAAGCTCGATCTGCTCGCCGGCCTCCCGCCAGCGCCTTGCCGCCCAGTAAACATCGCCGCGCAGACGCTGCGCCGCGCGGCCTTTGATGTTGCCGATCAGTTCGATCGCGAGATCGTGCCGCCCGCTGTCGGATAACAATCGCGCTTCTATGAGCAGCCGCTCGTTGCGCAACTCCTCGCTCAGCCCCGCCATCCGTGTCGCGCGAAGCGCCTGAAGGCCGGCTCCGATCTTGCGGTTCATCAGATAGACCATGGCCAGTCGCGTCGCGACCTGCGCCCGTGCGGCGCCCTGCAGCCGGTGATCCACCTGATGCTGAAGCAGCTCCGCCGCCTGATCGAGCAGATCAACGGAGGTCAGCCGGTCGGCAAGACGGCGGATCATCTCATCGCCCCGCCGACCGACTGGCGTGAGTTCGCGGAAATCATAAAACAGGCTCAGCGCCTCGATCGGTTCCAGCGCGTCAGCCTTGCCCGCAAGAAACAACGTGTCGAAAACGCCTGCGGCATCATCCTGCATGCGGCGGGCGAATTCGGAATTGGGTTGCGTCGCCAAAGCAACGCGCATCGCCGCAAACGCATCACGGTATCGGGCATCCTCGATATAGAAGCGCGACAGCAATTGCAGCGCCTCCACTTCCGTTTCGTCCCCGCGCCAGATGGTCGTCAGCGTTTCCAGCTCTGCCACAACCTCGTCACGCTTCATTTCGCCCAGCTTCTCGCGCAGCCGAACGAGATTCAGTCGGCCCTGCGCCGCAACACGGCGATCCCGCTGGTCGGCCGCCGCGCGATATCCCGCGACAGCCTCAGCGTCGCGGCCCATACTTTCCGTCAGCCGGGCATTCAGAAGATCCGCCTGCGGCCGCAGGCGCGGCGGCACACCCACGCTATCAAGCTCGTGAAGCTGCGACGTGGCATCGCCGATATCACCGACGGCAACGGCCGCATCGGCCATTGCCAGCAGCACGACGGCCTGAAGCTCCGGCGGCAGCAGGCCCAGAGCCGTGGTCGATGTCCGGAAGCCTTCTCGCGCTTCCTTCCATTTGCCGAGAGCGGACAGCACGACGCCTTTCCACAACAGCGCCTCCTGCCGGTGAGCGACCAGCGGATCGGAAAGGTCCCGAAGCGCATCCTGAGGTCGCTCGATGAGCGTCGAGGCAACTCCACGAAGCAGCACTGCATCGGCCGCATCCGGACCAGGTTCGGCGAGAACCAGGTCCAGAACCCCCTTGGCCTCGGCAGGCATATACTGAGCGAGATAAAAGCGGGCAAGCTCAAGCCGCACGGCCTGGCGCTCGTTCGGCGCGGCATCAGCCGAGCCCGTCGTCAGTTCGTCGCGGCGTTCGCCGAAGGCGGCATCCCGGTTCGCGGACCAGCCCGGCACATCGAGCACCGAGGGAATGTAGTGTCCTTTCTTCGATTTCAATCCTGGTGCGGCGGCTGACAGCGTAAGACCATCCGGCCGCCCGACGATCAGCCTGTTCTGCACAAGCTCGACCGTCAGGTCGTCCGCCAGCGGCTGCAAAACACCTCCCTGCATCGAAGCCAGCACGCGGAATTCCAGAAAATCCTGTGGCTTCACCATGCCGCGCACGGGCCCCCGCGCGGTGACGACCCACAGCACATCGCCCACATCCGGATCGGCCAGCCGGTGCAGCCTTGCCGGCCCTTCCATGTCAATGGTGACACCGGCGCGCGGCGAGCCGACCATGACGCGGCTGGCAGACAGGCTGCGCTGAGGCCCGACTCGCTCCGGACCGAGCGTGATCGTCCAGCCCGCATTCTCGTAAGAGACATCGACAAGCCTCGGCCGCTCCAGCCTCAGCCGCACAGCCTGTAGGCCATCGGCCGTCATCGATGTGACATCACGAATGCCGGCGCCGATTTCCTTCAGCGGCCCGATATCCAGTTTCACGTCGGTGTCGAACACCAGCCACAGGACGTCGCCACGACGGAACACGGCAGCCGGTGTCTCCGCAGGAAAATGCGCGGCAATATGTAGGGCGTCGGCGTCCTTTCGGACGGTCAGCGAGGCGCCGGCTCCGTTGGATATCGCGCTCGCAGCACCGGCCGAAGGTGCGGTGGAAACAGCTTGCTGCGGCGGCGCTTCCGACTTGGCTGCCGTGGTGGACGACGCCGCAGACCGGTCCTGAGCTGGGGCGGCATGAGCCTCTTCCGCCGCGGGGCCTGGCCGATCCTGCACTGCCTCGGTAGATCGAAGCCCGTCCTGCTCGGCAGACTGATCGGCGCCGGCCGGTGACGGCGCCTGCCCCCCCGGGGATGGGGATGGTGCAGGCGGCGGTGTCGGCCCGGCGGTTTCGATCAGCGCGCCCAGATCATCGGGCCGCACATGACCGGCAGCGTCCTGCTTTCGCGCGGTGTCTGGCCGGGAGAAATCAACCACATAGCTGTTTCCCTCCCGGAAGGTTCGGGTCTCCACCGGCTCGCTGAGCGAGAAACGCACGCGGACGCGCTCACCTTCCGTTTCAGCATCGGCAGCCGTCACCCCCGGCGGCAGCGTCGCCGCGACATCCGCCAGATCGAACTTCAGCGGCGATGTGAAAGTCAGATCGAGATGCTGCTCGCCACGATCGATCGCGACCGCAATGAGATCCGGCAGATCGAACACATACCGTGTGAATGTCGGCTGCTGACCAACCCGGACCCGGATCGGCAGCGTGGATTGCGCGCGCTGAAGAGCCTTCTGTTCCTTGGCCTTTCGTTCCGCCTCCCGGACGCGGCGGGCCAGGGCGTCCACCACGTCCTGCGGCAGGCCGGGCTTCATTCCGGTCCAGTTGTCGGGCAACAGATCCACGAACAGCTTTTCGCCGGCAGCCATGGCATTCACCATAACCTTGCGGCTCAAGCCGAGCCGCACGCCGCGGCCATCCGGATCGACCCGCGCCACCGAAACATAGCCGGGCGCGCTGGCGCTCAGCCGATCGACATTCACCGCAACGGGAGTTTTGAAGCTGACGATCAGAATGCCGTTCGACGTCCGCACATCGGCCTCGACCTCTTCGGCGAGATCGAAAATCAGGCGTGCATAGCCCCCGCTGACCGACGCGGAAATCTCTCCCTTCACCGGCGCGGGCTGGGTGATCGCTGGCGGCGCAGCAAGGACGACGGCAACAAAAGCCGCGCAACCGGCCAGCAACAGGCGGGCGCGAACCGGCTTCTTCCCATCCCCGATCCGTTCGCTTGCCGCCATACGCATCGACTTCGCCGAAAGGCCACCCGACAGCCAGATACGCAGCCGCCGGCGCCGGCCTCCTGCCGGCGGGAATGCTGAATTTAGGCCGGAGCGTTTAATATCGGCTTAAACCTGAGGTTCCGGACAGCGGCTCACCGGCCGAGCAGATCCTCGACATATCTGAACGGGAGGTAGCTTCCCGGATTGTTTCCGATCCGGCGGCGCGGGCAATGCCGGCAGGCACCCGGCGCATCCGGCGTGTTCACTCGCCGCCTCAAATCCATGTAGCGCTCGCCATTCCAGATTTCCTCCATGGAATTCTCATGGAGATTTCCCATGGTCAGTTCCGCGGCAGGAATGCAGCAGGCTCTCACGTCTCCGTTGCCGAGAATGACGGCGGTATCCCAGGGGTCGCGACAATAGGTGTGACCGAACCGTTCAGGCTTGTCCTCGAAAGGCGGCGGAATGCCCAGCGGAACGCCCCGCATCTGTGCGTGCAGGATGGCGCGCTGCCTTAGATCATTGAATCCTGCCTGATCGAACCAGAAGCTCTCCTTCTCCAGCTTGGCGTCATAGATCTCGACATGGTCAGAATAGATCGCATCGAATCCAATTTCCTTCACGTTGTCGATCGCGGCAAAGATTTCCTCTGCGTTTGATTTCATCAGCGACATGCTGATGGAAAGTTGAATATCGGTGCGGCCAATATCGGCCCGCTGCCGCGCCAGCATTTTCAGTTTCTCAAGAACGCTTTGCAGTGCCGGCGCACCTCTGCGAATCCGCCGGAAGGTCCCGTCCCGCGCCGCATCCAGCGAAACGTTAATCGAGCGCACCTTCGAAGAAAGCAGACGACGGCCATAATCCTCCGTCAGCGCAATGCCGTTGGTATCGAGATGAAAAGGCAGGTCAAGGTCGAGAAGGAGATCGAGATCGCCGCCGAAGCGTTGATCCGACCAAAGGATATCTCCGCTATAGTCGGACGCCACGCTTCGCAACCAGCCCTCGCTGGCCCACTCTTGAAGCTGCTGTCTGATTTCAGGCGCCAGACGCCGGACAGACTTTCGCGAGAAGCTGGAAATGCAGTGAATGCAGTTCAGATTGCATTGCGATGTCGGGCTCAAAAGCAAGCCCGGAGGCACCGGCGTCGCGGCGATCGGATCGTCAAATCCCAGAGTGGCGACGACGCCCATCGCGCCCTGATCGCTTCCGCCCACCAGGCAGGCAATGTGGCCTTCGATAGCGTCATCCCCATCTCCCAGCCAGACGGTCGCCGCATTGCCTGTCTGGCTCGCCAGCGGCGCTATGCGCACGAGAAAGTGCCGTCCGGCCGTATCCTCCGGCGCATCCAGGTGGATGGACACGCTGGCATTGTCATAGATAGTTGCTAGTTCGACGATCTGACAAGCGATACGCCTGCCGACCGGAAGCATTCGCCACTGACCGAAGCGAAGGCGGATATCCCGAAGCAGCGACGGCTGGGAACCTGGATCGAACAACGAACGGTCCAACGCCATCAAGAAATCGGTCAATCCACGGGGAGGACGGAGACCAAAATCGAAAACCGAAACCTCAAAACGTCCGGACTGACGGCCCCAATGCGTGCCGATGATAATTTCGATGACACGCAGATGATCGGCCCGGACACGGAAAAGCTGGGATACGATCCGCCCGGTCGTAAGTTCCCCGGCGCCGCGGCGCGCCATTTCCGCCCCTCCCAACTAGTTGGGAGACACTCTAGTCAAAACCTCACAGAGCCGCAATTCCCGGCTGCTCAGTCCGCCGGGCGGCCTTCGATCTTCGGCAGGGAGGAGATGGGGACCTTGGCGTCGGTGGCCTTGATATTCGCGCCATAGCGGTTGGCGAGTTCCACCGTCAGCCGTTCCGCCGCCTCCGGTGACATCTGCCCGAGAACATCCGACATGCGGCGCGGATTGATCTGGCTGGCCACCTCGATCAGCACCCGCATGTCCAGCCGGTCAAAAATCCTCGCGGCATCCTTGGCCTTCATGTTCTCGTACATGGTCACGAGGCTCTTGAACTGCACGGCTTCGGCTTCATCTTTCCTGACCGTGGCTTCGCCTATCTTCCTCTCCATCTGCTTGAGTTCCGCGAGCCGTGCCTCCAGCCGCTGCTCGCTCGCCTGAAGCAGACTCTCACGCACCTCGATTTCCTGGGCTCGATTTTCGATTTCCTTGCGCCGCTCCTGAAGGCGCTCCAGCAAAGCACGCTCCGCCGGCGACTGGGGCAGTTCCCCGTTGAGCCGGACCGGTGCGCCTTCGCGCATCGGCGCATCGGGCACCTTGGCTTTCGGGCTTTCGCCGGAAGGAGCCGGAACGGAGCCGGTCACATCCGGAAAGCCCAAAACCTCCTGAGCCCATGATCTTTTCGGCGCGGCTTTCGCATCGACGGGCGCCGCTGCGACCATGCGCGGCGCATCGTCGCGGCCTGATCCCGCAAAGGTGTAGCCGCCTTCCAGCACCAGTCCCAGGAATTTGAGCACGAGCAATGCGCCAGTCGCCACAATCACGACCGGAACGATCCGCATGTCGCGCAGGATCCATTTCATGCAGCAAGCCCGTTCAGGCGCAGGCGCGCACGCTCGTTGAGCGATTGTGCAGCAATTGCCATCGCGCGTGGGTCAAGCGGCCGATCCGGCGTCAGATCCGGGGCGGAACGGGCCGCGGCGACGATCCGCGTGAGCTTGCCCAGAACGACATCTCCCGCCTTGGCCTGCAATTCGAGATCAGCGGCCATGAGCTGAGCCGCGCGCAGGCGCTCGTCGAGACCGCTCTCGCAATCTTTCATCGTGGCCCGCAGGCCGCCGACCGCACGCTCGGCGGCGGTCGTTGCCGCGACAAGCTCTGCGATCGTCGCCTTCATCGCACCTTCGTCCGCCTTGAGGCTTTTCAGACGGCGGTTCAGCGTCACGCAATAGACGATTGTCAGCACAAGCAGAACGGCGACCGAAACCTCAATCGCCAGACCGATACCATAGCTCATGGCGCTTCCATCCGCTTGTTGGCCCTGTCCGCTTTCTCGAACATGGCAAGTGTGGTTTTAGGGCGATTCAGCGGTGCCGCAACGCGCACGGCGACGCGGTCTCCGGCGCGACCCATGCGGCCCTCTGTCAGCGAGACTTCTCCGCAACGAATGCTGACCAGGGCATCCGGCTTGATCCCCAGGGGCAAAGTGTCTCCGACGCTGAGATTCATCATTTGCTTCAACGGCAGCTTGGCTTCGTAAAGCACTGCCTGGACATCAATTTCCGCCTGCATTATCTCGGTCGCGAGATGTCCTTCCCAGATCGGATCACGGCCGAATTTCTCGCCCATGAACATCTGCAACAACACATCGCGGATCGGCTCGATAGTGGCATAAGGAAGCAGCAGCTCAAGATTGCCGCCGCGATCTTCCATATCGATGCGCAGCCGCACGAGAATGGCGGCATTGGCCGGACGTGAGATGGCAGCGAAGCGCGGGTTCGTTTCCAGACGATCGATATTGAACTTGACCGGCGAGAGCGGGCGGAAGGCCAGTTCCGCATCGGCCAGCACGACCTCGATCAGACGTTTGACGAGATTGGTTTCGATGGTGGTGTAGGGCCGGCCTTCGACGCGCAGCGCGGCCTGCCCGCGGCGGCCGCCAAGGAGAACGTCAATGATCGAATATATCAGGCTGGAGTTGACGGTCACCAGGCCAAAGTTGTCCCACTCCTCAGCCTTGAACACGCTCAGGATGGCCGGCAGCGGAATCGAGTTGAGATAGTCCCCGAAGCGAACCGACGTGATGCGGTCGAGCGAGACTTCAACGTTGTCCGAGGTGAAGTTGCGCAGCGACGTCGTCATCAGCCGGACCAGCCGATCGAAGACGATTTCGAGCATCGGCAGGCGTTCGTAAGACACCATCGCTGAGTCGATGATGGCCCGGATGCCCGAATTGTCGTTCAGCGCGATATCGGCAAGACTGAAGCCGAGCAGGCTGTCGATTTCTTCCTGATTGAGAATACGTTCGGCGCCGCCCCTCGTGTTCTGCGCGACGCTGTTCTCGCCCATGTTCAGCCAGGCATTGGCTTCATCATCGCCAGAAGCGGCAGAGGCATCGGCCTGATCCGGCTGTCCGTCCTGCGCCAGCGCCAGCCCCCATTCGGCAGCGAGCGCATCCTCATCGTTCGGGTCTTTCTGGTTCGCCATGATGCTTCGCCGCCCTATTGGACGATCATTTCCTTGAACAGGACTGCGGTAATCCGGCGCGGCGCAATGGATGCGTTGACACGATGGGTCAACTCCTCCTTGAGCCGATAAAGACCGGCGGACCCGTCAAGGTCGCTGGGCCGCATCTCGCGCAGATAGGTCTGAAAGGTGTCGAGCACACGCGGCATCGCAAGCTGGATCTGCGGCGCCAGCGCCTCGTCGGGCAGTTCAAGCACAACCTTCACCTTGAGATACTGGCTGCGTTCGCCGCCGGTGCTGGCCAGGTTGACCAGCACGTCAGGCACCTCGAGAAACACCGGTGGCTTCGGTTGGGGAATGGCAGCCTGCTCGGCCTCTTTCTGCCCGCCGAGAAACAGCTTGCTGGCGCCCCAGGCCCCGCCGCCCAGCAGGATGACCCCGAGCGCGATGACGATCAGCCTGATCGGCATCCCTTTCTTTGCCGGCTTGTCCTGCCCGCCATCGGCGGCAACGTCGGCCGCGTCCTCGTCATTCGTCGCCATGGAATGCCCTGATGTCCTGTCATCTGAACGGCAGCGGCATGAACGCGGGACTGAAAAGCCGCAGGCGCTAACGTTGCGCCCGTGACGTCAAACTATGACCCGAATGGTTAACGGAATATTGCCAACACGCCTCAACCCGGAAAGTTTTGCCGGGTTGGGCCCGCAAGGGCACGGAAACTGCCGGGTGCCGCACCATCCAAAAAACACATAAGGTATTGAAATTATTCAATAATAAATCTTGGCACGCACCCTGCTTTCCAATCTTCAGCGATGGCCGGCTTGGGAGAGCCCGCGCCATCAGGGATCACCTCGCTTTGGGAGAGGCGAGCGGATTCCGCACCGGAGATTTGGACCGATGGAGAATGCACTCCTCATCGGACTGTCGCGCCAGATGTCGCTGCAACGCGAACTGGCGACCGTCGCGAACAACATCGCGAACATCAACACCAACGGCTACAAGGCCGATGGTGCGATATTCGAAGAGTATCTGATGCCCGTCGCCCGCGCGACGACCTTCATGCGCGGAGACGACCGGCTCAGCTTCGTGCAGGATCGCGCCACCTGGCACGATCTCAGCTCCGGCCCGCTGCGCCAGACCGGCAACGAACTGGACGTCGCCATCGATGGGGACGCGTTTCTGGCCGTGCAGACGCCGCGCGGCGAGCGCTACACCCGCAACGGTGCTTTGCAGATCAACGCCCAGGGCCAACTCGTGACGAGTGCGGGCGAGCTCGTGCTCGGCGACGGTGGGCCGATCCAGTTCCAGCCGACCGACCGCGCGATCACCATCAGCGCGACCGGCAGCATCAGCGTTCGCGAAGGGGCAAATGCCGATGCGGATTCCGTGCGCGGACGGCTGCGTCTCGTCAGCTTTGCGCAAGCGGCCCGGTTGCAGAAAGACGGCTCCAGCCTGTTCGCGGCGCCCGCCGACATGGCGCCTGCTCCCGCGCCGGCGGAAATCCGCGTCATTCAGGGCGCGATCGAGCAGTCCAACGTCCGCGGCGTCGTGGAGATGTCGCGGATGATCGAGCTCAACCGCGCCTACACCAGCGTCACCAGCATCCTGCAACAGCAGGGCGATCTCAGACGCACCGCCATCGAACGCCTTGCCGAAATGCCGGCCTAGGGTCTGATCCCACTTCGTTGAATCAGACCCGTCGGTACTCTTTTTGTTTGAGCATGATCTTGTCCGAAAACCGGTTCCCACTTTTCGGGATCATGCTCTAACCCAGCGACGGAGACAGTCCCATGCGCGCGCTTCACTCGGCCGCGACCGGCATGATGGCCCAGGAACTCAACGTCCAGGTCATCTCCAACAATATCGCGAACATGCGCACCACCGGCTACAAGCGCCAGCGTGCGGAGTTTCAGGATCTGCTCTATCAGCAGATCCGCCGCGTCGGCAGCCAGACCTCCGATCAGGGCAACATCCTGCCTGCCGGCATCGAACTCGGCGGCGGCGTCAAGACAGCCGGAACGCCCCGCGTCATGAGTCAGGGCAACATCCTGCCGACCCAGAAGGACTATGACGTCGCCATCCGGGGCGACGGCTTCTTCCGCATCCAGATGCCCGATGGCCGCACCGCCTACAGCCGCGACGGCTCTTTCGAACTGGATGCCCAGGGCCGCATCGTCACATCGCAGGGATATGTCGTTCAGCCCGGCATCACCGTGCCCCAGAACGCCACGTCCATCACCATCAACCAGCAGGGACAGGTCTCCGTCTCCGTGCCGGGACAGACGGCCCAGCAGCAAATCGGGCAGATGGAACTGACGGCCTTCATCAACAAATCCGGCCTGCAAGCCATCGGCGACAACCTTTATCTGGAAACGCCCGCCTCCGGCGCGCCCCAGAACGGCCTGCCCGGCGTGGACGGCTTCGGCACCCTGCTCCAGGGCAATCTCGAACAGGCCAATGTGGAAGCGGTGACGGAAATCTCCGACCTCATCGCGGCCCAGCGCGCCTATGAGATGAATGCCAAGGTGATCTCCGCGGCAGACCAGATGTTGCAGTCCACCTCCGGCATGCTGCGTTGAGGAGAGCCGCCATGATCCGCCTCGCCACCCTCGCCGCGCTCCTCTCCGCCACGCTTGCTCCCGGCGCCGTTGCCCAGAGCGCCCTGCCCGCACTGAAAGCCGATGTGACGGTGACCAGCGAAGCTGTCCGCATCGGAGACCTGTTCGACAATGCCGGCGCCATCGCGGATATCGCCATCTTCCGCGCGCCCGACCTGGGCGGCACCGGCCATGTGCCGGTGCAGGCGGTTCTCGATGCAGTTCGCACCCATGGCCTCACAAAGATAGCAACCGGGGGCGTAACCGAGGTCAGCGTGACCCGCGCCAGCCGTCGCCTTGCCATCGCCGATATCAAAGCGGAGATCACACGCGCCATCGGGGCGCGGCATCCCGCCATCGACCTCACCCAGTTGGCCGTTGCGCTGGATGGCGACGCACGGGCGCTTCACCTCGACCCGGACGCGACCGGCAGTCTGGCAGCCCGGCGTCTTGATTATGATACACGGTCCGGCCGCTTTCAGGTGGTCTTTGCCGTGCCCGGCGCGGCGCGCGTCACGCAGATTCGCTTCACCGGTTCTGCCGTGGAGACCGTCGAAATACCTGTGCTGACCCGACCCCTGGCGCGAGGCGACGTCGTGACCGCTGCCGATCTGACAATGGCGCGCCGCCCGAAAGCGGAGGCGGGACAGGATGTCATCCTCGATCAGGTTGCGGCCATCGGCAAATCCACGCGCCGGGCGATGCGGGCCGGTCAGGCCCTGCCTCAGACGGAGCTGACGCGCCCCGAACTGGTGGAGCGCAATGCGGCTGTCACCATCTTCTACGAACTGCCGGGCCTGACGTTGACCGTGCGCGGCAAGGCGCTTCAAGGCGGCGCTGAAGGCGACATCATCGACGTCACCAACACCCAGTCCAAACGGAATTTTCAGGCGGTGGTGACGGGACAGGGCCGCGTGAGCGTGACACCCGCCGCCCCCCACCGAACTCCCGACATGCATCTGGCTGCCGCCGCAACGACACGTACCGAGTGATTGCCATGACCCATCTCAATCCAGTTGACACGACCGCGCAACGCCACCGCCCGCGGCCGGCCCAGCTCATGTCCGTAACGCTGGTGATCTCGGCGGGGCTGCTGGCCAGCGGCTGCTCAGCTTTCGACCGGCTGCGCAATGTGGGCGAGCAGCCCGCGCTGGCCGCCATCGACAATCCCACCGCCCAGCCGGGCTACCGTCCGGTGCAGATGCCGATGCCCGCGGCACAGCCAGCGACCTACAATCCGAATTCGTTGTGGCGCAACGGCTCCCGCGCGTTCTTCAAGGATCAGCGCGCCCATCAGGTCGGCGATATTCTCACCGTGCGCGTCAATGTCGCGGACAGGGCCGCCATCGCCAATCAGACCCAGCGCAGCCGGACCAATGCGGAGAACTCCGGCGTTTCGGACTTTGCCGGCTCGCAGACGATGGGCTTCAGTGCCGCACTTCCGGGCAGGCTGCTGACGGCGGACTCCAACTCCTCCAGCGACGGCAAGGGTTCGGTCAACCGGCAGGAGGCCTTGCGCACCAATGTCGCCGGCGTCGTCACGCAGGTCTTGCCGAATGGCAACCTGGTGATCGAAGGCAAGCAGGAAATCCGGGTGAATTTCGAGATCCGGGAATTGATCGTCGCCGGCATCGTCCGCCCCGAGGATATCGAGAGCGACAACACCATCGACTCCACCAAGATCGCGGAAGCGCGCATCGCCTACGGCGGCCGCGGCCAGATCACCGATGTGCAGCAGCCCCGCTACGGGCAGCAGGTGCTGGATATCCTCCTGCCGTTCTGACGTTCGATCCTCACCGCAGATCAGGCTTCACAAGCTCCCGCGCCACGGCAGTGCATTGCCGCGGCGTCACGGCCTCCGGCTTCTCCCGGCCGGGGGCCGTTTCACATCTCGATGGAAGTCGTGCCGAGCGGTCGCGGCTTCAATCGTCGCGATAGACGCGCTCGCGGCGCTCATGCCGCTCCTGCGCCTCGACGGACAGGGTCGCGATCGGACGGGCTTCCAGACGCTTCAGCGAGATCGGCTCGCCGGTCTCCTCGCAATAGCCGTAGGTCCCGTCCTCGATACGGCCGAGGGCTTCGTCGATCTTGGCGATCAGCTTGCGCTGCCGGTCCCGGGCGCGCAGCTCGATGGCGCGGTCGGTTTCCGACGAGGCGCGGTCCGCAATATCGGGATGGTTCTGGTTCTCATCCTGAAGATGCTGGAGGGTCTCCTTCGCCTCCTTCAGAATTTCCTCTTTCCAGGCCAGCAGGCGTGCGCGGAAATATTCGCGCTGCCGTTCGTTCATGAACGGCTCCTTGTCCGACGGCCGATAGGTCTTCGCCTTGTCGCTTGGCATCGCCGATCCCCGAACCAGATAACGTCCACTCTGGTGAGCGGCGCTTATATCGTTCCGGTCCGAGAACGACAACATGGGATCGTTAACCTTTTTCCGGGCTGCCAAAAACCTCACAAGCTATTGATTTATAATGTATTTTTTACACACCAATGACGGGAGCCTGACCCCGCGCAGCCTCCGCCTTTGCCAGCTCGACCTCGACCCTGAGGCTGATCTCCCCCAGCACGGTGTCCAGCCCGCTGTCGCCGGTCTCCTCGCGCAGCATATCGGCGGCAGTTCTGAGCCGGGACAGAACCGTGCCCGACAGTGGCCCGCCAAGCAGGCCGACCTTGATCTCTTCCAGCATGTCGAGCGCGAGCCGGCCGCGCCGAACACCATGACGGCGCCGCTCACCGGGATCGTCCATGCCCTGCAAGGCGATGAGCGTCTCGATACCGCCAACGGTGCGCAGGGGCAGGCTTCCAGCAGCCGATTGCGCGGCCGGAGGCTGCGGCAGGCTGAAACCGGACGCAGACGCGGCGCGCGGGGCGCTGGCCATGGCCGCGACCGATGGCCCCGTTGGTCCCGTGATACGCATGAAATCGAATCCTCGTGGGCCGCGTGGTGACGAGATCATGCAACGCCCCCCATGGTTAACCGGACGTAAACGAACCGGCAAAAACTGCCGCATCGGCAAAGGCGGGCCACCGTCGCGGAGTAGGGGAAGAACCGGACACACGAAAATTATCAGATATATCAGATACCTGCATTGAAAACCCAAACTGGCACGGGTTTCGCTGACACGACTTCACGCACAGACGTGCAGGAGATGCGGCATGACAACAGCATGGAAGACGGCATTGGCGGCCATCGCCATGCTTGCCAGCTTGGCGCTTCCGGCCGCGGCAACCTCGCGAATCAAGGATTTGGCGAATGTCGAGGGCATCCGCCAGAACCAGTTGATCGGCTACGGTCTGGTTGTCGGCCTCAACGGCTCCGGCGACACGCTGAACAACGCGCCCTTCACCCGTCAGTCCCTGCAAGCCATGCTGGAGCGGCTCGGCGTGAACGTCCGTGGCGCGCAGATGCGCACCGGCAATGTCGCCGCGGTCATGGTGACGGCGAACCTGCCCGCTTTCGGCACCCAGGGCACGCGCATCGACGTCACCGTATCCGCGCTGGGAGACGCCAAGAGCCTCCAGGGCGGCACCCTTCTGGTCACGCCCCTGCTTGGCGCCGATGGCAACGTCTATGCCGTCGCGCAGGGCTCGCTCGCCATCGGCGGCTTTCAGGCCGAAGGCGAGGCCGCCAAGATCACGCGCGGCGTGCCGACCGTCGGCCGCATCACCAATGGCGCGATCATCGAGCGGGAAATCGAGTTCGCGCTGAACCGTCTCGGCCAGGTGCGCCTGGCTTTGCGCAATGCCGATTTCACCACGGCCAAACGCATCGCGGCCGCCGTCAACGATTTTATCGGCGCAGCCACCGCAGAGCCGATCGATCCGTCCACGGTTCAGCTCACCCTGCCCGCATCCTATCGCGGCAATCTGGTCGCGCTGCTGACGGAGATCGAACAGCTCCAGATCGAGCCCGACCTTGCCGCCAAGATCGTCATCGACGAACGCTCCGGCGTGATCGTAATGGGACGGGATGTCCGGGTGTCCACCGTGGCCGTGGCCCAGGGTAATCTGACGGTGACCATCTCCGAAACACCCGTGGTCAGCCAGCCGGCGCCCTTCTCTGACGGCGAAACCAGAGTCGTTCCCCGCTCCCGCATCGGCGTCCAGGAGGATGGCCGCAAGCTCGCCATCGTGAAGGACGGCATGTCCCTGCAACAACTGGTCGACGGACTGAACGCGCTGGGCATCGGACCACGCGACATGATCGCAATTCTTCAGGCCATCAAGGCTTCCGGCGCGATCCAGGCCGAAATCGAGGTGATGTGATGGACGCCTTGTCCGGCATCAGCCCTGCCATTTTTCAACAGCCGCAGGATATCCTCGCCGCCGGCAGCCTGCCGATGCGTACCGCCCAGCCGGCGACGAAGGACCGGACGCGGGAGACCGCCACGGACTTCGAAGCCGTATTTCTCAACAGCATGTTCAACGAGATGTTTACAGGCATCGATAGCGAGGGCCCCTTCGGCGGCAACGGCGCGAGCGGGGTATGGCGATCATTCCTCACAGAGGAATACGCCAAGTCCTTTGCGAAGGCCGGCGGCATCGGCATCGGCGATCAGGTCTATCGCCAGTTGCTGGCGCAGCAGGAAGCAAATCCAGCCATTTAGCCCTGCGGTGGCACACGGACGGCAAGCCTCGCTTTCCGATACGCACAGGACGGAGACAAACAATGACCGTGCATCGACACGCGACTGCGCCGGGAAGCGCCGACAACGTCATCGCCAGCGTTGCGGAAGCGCAGACCATGACCACACGCATCCTCCAAACGATGGAATCGCTGGAACAAGTGGTCCTGCAAGAGACCGAAGCTCTACGCGCGGGAAAACTCAACGAGGCCATGGACCTTGGGTCAAGCAAGACGGAATATTCCCGCCGCTACATGGCCGAAGCGATGAATATCCAGGCTAACCACGGCTTCCTGAGAGAGCAGCTTCCCACCCTCTGGCAGGCACTCCAGCGGCGTCATGAGTCGTTTCGTGCCGTACTGCAACAGAATCTCATGGTGCTGGCGACCTCTCATGCCGTGTCCGAAGGCATTGTTCGCGGGGTTTCAGACGCGCTTGCCAGCAAAGCTGCGCCGACGACTTATGGCGGAGGCGGCCGTCCCGCCACGTATCGGACTCCAGCCCAGCCCCTCGCCGTCAGCCGCGTCCTCTGAAGCCGCAGGACAGCCGCGAAAATCGCGGCGTCAAATGCCTTCTGTTAAAAAGAAACGGGACGCCGAAGCGCCCCGTTCCCAATCTTGAACGAGAGGCTCTCTTAGAAGAGACGCAGCACGGCCTGATCCGCCTGGGCGGCCATGGACAGCGCAGTGGTCGAGAGCTGCTGACGGGTCTGCAACGCCAGCAGGTTGGCGCCTTCCTCGTTGGTATCGGCCAGCACCAGAGCATCCGCACCCGTCTGGAGGGTGTTGATCATGTTCTTGGTGAAGTCCTGACGGGTCTGCACCGTGGTCAGGTTCGAACCGAACTTGGCGGCCTGGGTGCGCAGGCTGCTCAGAGCGGAATCGAGACCGGCGAGGACCGTATCCAGCGAGCTGTTGGCCTGGAATTCGTCACCGCTCAGCGCAGTCAGATTCAGACCGCCGGACGTGAAGTCCACGCCGGTGATGGTCTGGGAGCTGGAACCATCCTCGTTGAACACGACCTTGAGATTGTCGCCGCTCAGGAGATTGATGCCATTGTAGGAGGCATCGCGCGCCAGCGCATCGATCTGGGTCAGCAGGTCGTTATACTGCTGTTGCAGGTTCGCGCGCGTGGCGCTCGGCGTGGTGACGGTTCCCGTCGGCTCATAGACGCCACCCGGAGCCGTGAAGCCCAGAGCGGATGCAGCGGTGCCGCCGATCGTGATGTTGTCGGAGGAGGTCGAGGCGATCTCGATGGCGCCGCCCGAGGTGAGCGAGGCAGTGATGCCGGTGCCGAGGCTCAGGCCGCCCAGCCAGGAGTCCACGTCCGCACGTGTCGTGGACGCAGTGATGTTGAACGTATTGGCGGAACCTGAACCAACTGCGATGCTGAGCGACTGGCCGGCCAGCGCGGACAGGGTCGAGTTGGTCGGGTCCGCAGTGGTGTTGCCGGTGCCAAAGCCTGCCTTGGCAGCGCCGGTGCCGCTGACGGTGATGGTATCGTTCGCATTGTTCGACGCGATCTCGATCTCGCCATCACCATTCACAGAGGCGGCCCAGGTCGCCGCGCCGCCGTTGAGCGCCGTAAGCACGTCCTGGACGGTCTGCGCGGACGGATCGGCGCCGACGGTGAAGGTCGTCGTGTTGGTGCCATCGCTGACGGAAATCGTTTCGCCCGTGGCAAGGCCAAGAGAAGCGGCGTTAAGCGCCGTGCCTGTGGTCAGAGAACCGACGGTGCCGGTCGCCACGGCGGCGCTGTCAGCAGCGATCGCGCCGCCCGTCACCGTCTGCGCATAGGTGGCGGTGGCCGCCGCGGCGCCCAGCGCCTGCTTGGCGATGGACTTGGCGGATTCAACCAGCTTGGTCAGCGACGAGATGCCGGTGTCGGCGGCCTTCAGCGTTTGCTGGGCCTGGCCGATGGAGTCGAGTAGGCCGTTGAGGTCGCTCGCGCGGTTCTGAAGCGACTGCGACGTGAAGTAGTTGGTCGGATTGTCGAGGGCCGAGTTGACCTTCTTGCCGGTGGCGAGGCGGTTCTGCGTCAGGCTCATCATCTGAGCGGTCGACTGCAGGGACAGGAGATTTTGACGAACCCCGGCGGACAAGGTGATGTTGCTAGCCATAATATGAACCTTTCTGGTCATTTGCCCCTGCCGGGGCGGCATTCCGATCACTACGGATCGGTTGCCGATGTTCCATGGCGCAACCAAACACCGCGTAAAAAAACATGGTTAACGATTCAAGTTGGGTCAAATTTTCGATTTGTCGCGCACCAGTATGCCTCGCAAAAAATTAACTCTTTATTCATCATTTATTTACCGGCCATTAGGGTTAACCAAACATTATTGACACAGACGGCTCCGCGATGCCCGGACATCGCACTGCTCATTCACGAGAGGCTTTCCATGGGCGACATTGTTCTTTCGGCGGGCGTGCGGCAGAATCTGCTGTCGTTGCAGAATACGGCTCACCTCATGGGCATCACACAAAATCGCCTTGCCACCGGCAAGAAGGTCAATTCGGCTCTCGACAATCCGACCAACTTCTTCACATCGCAGTCCCTTCAAAACCGCGCCGGGGATCTCAACGCCCTGCTCGACTCCATCGGCCAGGCTCAGCAGACGCTCGACGCAGCCAACAAGGGGCTTACCTCGCTCACCAAACTGGTCGAATCCGCCAAATCCATCGTCAAGCAGGCGCGCCAGACCGCAGAGCCAACGACGAATACTTTCGCACCTGTGACGGTGACCGGCACCGCACAGACTGAAACGCTGGGCTCCACCGGCAACGGAGCCGCCGTCACGCTGGCCGACAACACGACATATTCATTCACCGTAGAAGTGAACGGCGGTGCGGCAACGACGATCTCCTACACAACCGGCACTTCGGCAACAAACGCCGAACTGGTGGCCGGATTGCAGGGCGCCCTGGACACCGCCCTGGGCGCGGGCCGCATCACGGTAGCCGCCAACGACACGGATGACGGACTTCGTCTGACCGCCGCAAATGCCGATACCGATTTCACGATTACGAGCGCCGCCAATTCCGGCCTGACAGCCGGAACTTATGCTTCCACCAGCCTGCTGGACAACATAATTGCCGGCGGCGGGATCGACGGCGCTTCGGGCCTGACCATCGCAGTCAACGGATCGGTTCCCCAGACCATCACCTTCGGTTCCGGCCCTGGTGAGATCTCGACAATGGCCGAGCTGAACGCCGCGCTCGCCAATATCAACGGACTCACGGCCAGCGTCTCCGGCACGACGTCCTCCTTCTCCATTGCCTCGGCTGCCGTGCAGACCAACCTGACCATGACCGCAACGGCTGGCGTCGAGACGGCGCTCGGCATTCCGGCCAGCTTCAACCAGAACGGCGCTCTTGTCTCCACCACGACGGTGAATCCTACCCGCGCCAATCTGCAAAGCGACTATAACGACATTCTCACCCAGATCGATGCGCTGGCGCGCGATGCTTCTTATAACGGCATCAACCTGCTGACCGGCGATGACCTCAAGGTCGTCTTCAATGAGGAAGGCAGCAGCAATCTGATCATCAAAGGCGTGACGTTCAGCGCGGCGGGACTCGGAATGACGCCGGCCACGGGAAATGCGTTCCAGTCCAATGCCGGCATCGACGGCTTTCTGTCACAGATCGATACCGCCCTGACGACACTGCGTACGCAGGCTTCCCGCTTCGGCGCGAATCTCAACACGGTGCAGACCCGCCAGGACTTCACCAAGCAGATGATCAACACGTTGCAGACCGGCGCTGACGCTCTGGTGCTGGCCGACACCAACGAGGAAGGCGCCAACCTGCTGGCACTGCAAACCCGCCAACAGCTTTCCAGCACCGCCCTCTCGATGGCGGCTCAAGCCGACCAGGCCGTGCTGCGGCTGTTCGGATAGACCTTCTGAAAGGACGCCTCATGGCCCTCAAAGTCGAACTGAAACCGGGTGAACGCATTCTGATCGGAGAATGCGTGATCACGAATGGCGATCAGCGAACGCGCTTCCTTCTGGAGGGGCGGGCGCCGATCCTGCGCGAGAAAGACATCATGACAGCGGAGCTGGCGGATACGCCGGCCAAGCGGATCTATCTCGCCATCCAGCTCATGTATACGTCGCAAGAACCTCAAGCTCATCATGACATCTATTTCACGCTGGTCCGGGACATCGTCACGGCGGCGCCCAGCATGTGGCCGCTGATCGAGAGCATCAATAATCAAATTTTAATTGGCGATCTTTATAAAGCGCTGAAGGAAGCCAAGCAGCTGATTTCCTACGAGGGGGAGCTTCTCGAACATGCAAAGCGCGGCGCAGGCGTACGGCACGGTAGCGAAGCAGACCGCAAGTCCGCGTGAACTAGAAGCCGATCTGCTGTTGCGGGCCGCGGCCCGCCTGCAATCCGCCAAAGATAGCTGGGAGACAGAGGGCACCCAGCTCAACGACGCCCTGCTCTACAATCGAAAGCTTTGGTCCATTTTTCTGTCATCGGTCACGAGCGCAGAACATCCGCTGCCCGCGGCAGTGCGCCAGAACGTTGCCAATCTCGGCATTTTCGTCATGAACCAGACCATGGCGCTGATGACTGACCCAAAGCCCACTCAGCTTTCATCGCTCATCAATATCAATCGCGAGCTCGCGATGGGCTTGCGCGGCCGCTGAAAAGCCAAGCCATATCGATACAGAAAAGCCCCGGAGATGATCCGGGGCTTTCCTGCATCTGGCCTCGCCGGCACGGCAAACGTGGCGACCGCATCACAACATATTCACCAGATTGATCTGATACAGCATGCTGGTCGTCTGGAGTGATGCCTGGAGCCTCGTTTGCAGCGCCAGAAGTTTCACTGCCGTTTCTTCCGTGGTTACCCCTTCGATTCCCGCAAGCATCTCGCTGACCATGCTGCCGGTCTGCTGATGGCGCTCCTTGGCGGCGGCAATCGAGGTCTGCGCGCCGGCAAGCTCGGCCTGAATGCTGGCGATTGAGCCCGACGCGCTGCTCGCGCCCAGCGCTGCGCCCGCGCGGGAGTTCAGCGCCACGCTTCGCGTCGTGGCGTTGGGGTCGTCCGCCGAGAAGGACACCGCCGCCAGCACCGCGACATTCTGCAACGTCCGGCGCAGCGCGTCTTCGTCGGCCCGCGCGCCGTATGAGATCGTGACCGAATTGTCGATGCGTGCGGTCGCGCTGGCGCGCGCCGGATCGGAACTGTCTTCGCCCGTATACCACTTGACCGTCCGGCCGGCCGTATCGGCCACGGCCGCGGTCGCCGTCTCGAATGGGGGTCCATCCACGCGCAATGGCGGATCGCTGGCGAAGAAGTCGTTGCCCGCCGCCATGGCGGAGGCCGCCGTCAGCGCCGTGTCCGCCAGCGCGCCAAGCGAGCTTCCCAGCGCCGCTTGCAGGCTTGCGGCCGTGTCCGCCGCAGTCGCGCCGATGGTGAATTCACCGGGGCCGGGCGTTTGCGACGCGGTCGCAGTCAATTTGACCGTTTCGACAGTGCCATCCGGCAGCGTCAGCGCAATCTCAACTTCGCTTCCCGGCGTGGGATTGGCCGCCACGTCGATCGTCACCCCGGCCGGCGAACCGGAAGGGCCACTGACGATTATCGCGGCAGTATTCGACGATATGCCGCTTATCTTGAAGCCATAAGGCGAACCGGCGGCATCCTCCGCCAGCGCGACCGTTGTCGCAGCCGGCGTGGAAACAACCAGACGTCCCCGCCCATCAGAGCCGAGATCCGCCAGCCGGCGCTCATCGATGACCTGCCGCAGGCCGTCCTGGCCCGCGACGCCATCCAGAATCGCATTCACATTGGCCACAGCCGGCTGATCCGTCGCGCGACCGGAAAAGAGATACCGCTCGCCGGCGCGGGTGTTCAGCAAGCCGACGATCTCGCCCAGGGCGTTGGTCGCGCCTTTCTGGACGAAAATGCCTTCCTCATTGGTCATCGTGGTGGACTTGAGCGCCGCGCCCTTGATCTCATCCGACAACTTTGCAATCCGGCCCAGCGCGCTCTGTTGCAGATCGATCCGCATCCCGACATTCGTGATGGTGTCGGAGAAAGCCGAAATGGCCGAAAGCTGCGAGCGCAGACCGACGCTCACCCCACGGCCGAGACCAAGACCCGCATAGGTCTCCGACTTCTGGCCCGTGCCGAGCTGGCGCTGAAGGTCGCCGAACTGGCGCCGCATATCCACGAGCGACTGGACCGCAAGACGGGTGTTCGCGCCAACGCTGTTAATGCTCATTGCCCGATCCCCCGGCTCACATCCGCAGCAGTATGTCGATCATGTCCCGGACGGTGGTCATCACCCGGGCATTCGCGGCATAGGCATTCTGAAGATTGAGCAGCGTCGCCATTTCCACATCGATATTCACCGCGGCCTTTTCATCGAAGCGCTGCTGCATCGAATTGAGAACCAGCGCCTGCCCCTCGCTCAGGCTTTGGGCGGATGCCGCCGCATCGCCCTGAATGCTGACGACCTGACGCATGAAAGACGACAGCGACCCGCTATACGGCGTGGCGGGGGAACCGATGCCGGATTGCGGCGAATAGTCGAGGGACGACTGCGTCAATCGCTCAAGAATGAAAGCGGGGCGCGTCGCATCTCCGGCCAGCGTTCCCGCATCATACATCACGAGACGGGACGGGTCCGCGATCAAATCGGAATTGACCGAGAGGCGGCCGGCAAGCCCCACGCGCTGGTGTCCGCCGGAGGTGATGGCGCCGGTATAAAGATCGTTACCGTCCGTGAAGAAGGGAAGCTGCACGCTGCCACCTGCAAACCCGCTTTCAGTCGTCGTTGCAGTAACGGAAGACAGCGAAATACGATTGAAACTGCCGTCGTCGAGAACGCGCAGCGTCTGGCCGGCGGGATTCGCGAACGACAGGCCGGTATTGCCAAGCGCGGCATTCAACTGATTCACGACCGACGCCATACCGCCCGAAAAGTCGATACCGATGGTGCGGCTGGTCGAGCTTTGGGCGCTGTCGAGCGGCAGGGCGGCGGGATCATCAACGCGGACAAGCGAGATGGTCCGCCGGGTGTTGGTCAGCGTGTCCAGATAGTCGATGGTGACCTGATTGCCGGCGACAAGCCCGCCGATATCGACATCAAAGCCGTCCTGCGCACCCACCGAGACGGGCGCGCCGGCGGTGGTCGTGTCCGAAAGAGCGCGCGCCAGTGTCGCGGCGATCTCGTCGAGCTGCGCCTGCGCCTCCACCAAAGTGGTGTCACGCATTTCGAGATAGGCGGCCATCTCTCCGGAGCGGATCGATTTGTTCGCGATGAGGTCGATATCCGCCCCGCCACTGGTCGTCAGCGTCAGCGTCCCGACGCCGCGCTTGGACGGCTCCGCATTCCATTGAGCTGTTGCGCCGATCGTCGTCTGGGCATCGAACCGCAACTGCGCCGCCTCCAGACCGACGAGCTGAATCCCGGAATTCGTGAAGACCGTGATCTGGTTGTTGCCTGTGGACACCGTCTTGATGTCCATGATCTGAGACAGTTCGCTGATCTTGCGATCGCGTTCATCCAGAAGCGTGGCCGTGGTGGCATCGTTCGCACCGGAAGCCCCGAGCTTCCAGTTGATCTCCGCAATCCGCTTCATCGCAGCGTTGGCGCGCGCCGTTGCATCGGCCAAGCCCAGTTCGGCATCGTTGCGCAGACCCTGGATGGTGCTGGACATCGTGTTGAGCTGCTGCGCAAGCACCTGGGCGCTGCCCAGCACCGCCGTTCGCGCAGCCGCGGAGTCCGGGCTGGTCGCCAGCGAAGACAACGATTCCGTAAACTTGTCGAAAATGCTCGTCAGCGCTGTCGAGGATCCCGGCACGCCATAAACTGCCTGAAGACGCGTATAGAATTCAGCGCGCAATCCGGCATAGCTCGCGCCCGAGGATTCGGTCTGAAGCTGACGTTGAAGATACTGATCCAGTTCGCGATTGATGCCGGCAAGACGGACACTAATGCCGCCTTCACCCGCTGCTGCAACAACCTGGATCGGCGTCTTGCGGACGTAGCCCGGCGTATCGGCATTGGCCACGTTGCCGGCAACGATGGACATGCCGGCTTGCGTTGCGCGCAGGCCGGCCGAAGCTGCGGAAAGCGCTTGCGAAAGGCTCATGCGCGCAATGCCTCTGTCAGGATGAGTGCCCCGCCGTCATGCCTAGCGCAGCATGTTCAGTAGGTCTTGAACCATCTGGTTGCTGCTGGTGATGACCTTCGTATTCGCCGAATAGGCCTGCTGCGTGATGATCAGCTTGGTGAACTCGTCCGCGATGTCGGTGTTCGACCCCTCAAGGGTTGAGCCGATGATCTGGCCCGTCCCGCCATAGATGGCGACGCCGGACTCGGCCGTTGCTTCGAACGCGCCGCCGTCCAGCCGCTTCAGGTAGTTCGCGCCCTGGAAGTTGGCGAGGGTGATCTCGGCGAGATCGATGGTGCGGCCGTTGGAATAGGTGCCGACGATCCGGCCTTTGTCGCTGACCGAGATCCCCTGGAGATCTCCCGCCGGAAAGCCGTTCTGCTGCAACAGATTGATCTGCGCAAGACCATTGGCATCGGCGAAATGAGTAACTCCGCCGACACCATGAGACATGGTCAGGTTTCCAAGGCTGACTCCGTTGACGGTCACGTTCTGAAGCTGAACGTTGGCGACCGGAGGGTCCATCTGCCGGTTTGCGCCGAAAGTGTAGTCAACGCCCACGTTCTTCCAGGCGACATCCGAGCCCGTGGCCCCGCTGTTCACCTGATAGAACATATTCCAGGTATCGGTTCCACCATAAGTCGAGGATGCCGTCTTGACCCAGCGGACCTGGATATTCACCGGCGCGCCGGAGGCATCATAGGCGGTGACCGCTCCACCGCCGATCGAGGAATTGAGAAACGCGTTCACATCGTCGCCGATGACGCTTCCGTCGGACGGAACGGCGCTGGCAACCTGAAGGCCGAAATTCGCCGGCGTCGCGGTGCCGCCGACAGAAACGCTATCGGTCATGTTGCCGGCAGTGATCGTGATATTGCCGTTGGCCGTATTCACCGTAGCCGCGCCGCCGGTAAGACCGCCAAGCGCGGCGCTCAGTTGCGCAAGCGTGGACACCTCGCCCGTCCCGGTCCCGAAAGTGATGGTCAGCGGAGGATTGCCTCCCACCGTGATCGTCATCGTCTGGCCGGCGGAGGCAATGCTCTGGCTCAGCAGATTGGTCGGATTCGCCACGCCGACGCCGAGACCCAATTCACCCAGCACGCCGAGGGAGCTGGCTGCGCCGATCGTTACCGCGGTGTGAGCATCCCCCCCGGTCAGAACAAGCTGATTGGAAGAATTCAGCGATGCGCTGACGCCGGTCGTGCCGGTCTGGGCGTTGATCGCAGCCAGCACGGCCGCCGCATCGCTGCCGGGCGCGACCGGAATGCTGACGCCGTTGAGTTCCAACGTTCCGCCGGCCGATGCCAGAGCGGAGATATCGCTCGTGCCGGCCGAAATCGCGGCTGCGTCCGGCAGGACGTTCGCGCCGTTACCGATGAGCCGCGCCGGCTGTGGCGGCCCGGCCAGCGGGTTTGAAATGAAGCTGGCGGGATTGATCAGTTCCGAACCCGGAACGTTCTTGTCCGCATTCAGGGTCTGCGGATAGCTCGGCAAATTCAGCCTGTAGTCGATCTGGGTCGAAGGCTGCGCCGGCAGAAAATCGGTCTTGAACTGAAGCAACTGCGGGACGCTGCCGGCCGGATTCCCCGTGGATGGATCTATCGGAACGCCGAGAAGATAGTAACCTGCGCCATTGACCAGATAGCCGTTCTTGTCCGGAGCGAAGTCGCCGCGCCGGGAATAGAGATCAATGCCATCGAAGGACGGTTGCCCATCCATGTAACCGGAGGGCTTCTGCACAACAAAGAAGCCTGCTCCATTGATCGCCATCGACGTGCTGAGAGATGAGGCCTGCAAATCTCCCTGAACGGTGTTCGTCGCGCGAGACTGCGCGGTGACGCTGCCCGCCAGTTGCCGGTTGCGGCTGCTATCCGGGATCAGGTCCTGAAAGCTGGTGTCCATCCGCTTGAAAGCGGTGGTCTGCGAATTCGCAATATTGCCCGATACGTTTTCAAGGGCGAAAGCCTGCGCGCGCATACCCGCCACGGCTGTCGTGAGAGCGCCAAAAATACCCATCACCTGGCTCCGACTGCTTGAGCGCCGCGAACAGATGCGGCCTCGTCCATGCGAAGGATCGCAAGGGTCGTGCCAGAAATTATCTATTGATAATCAAGAAGATATAAGAGTTTCTGTCGAAATCCGACCGGCAGAAACGGCCCTGCCCGGCAATTTCTGCCGCTGCCAAGACACCTTTCGTGCCGGCAGTCGCGGACCGGGCCGCGGCCGCCTTCCTCAAGCGTGAAGCATCAGACTTGCGGGGGAACCGGCGAGGCTTACCAGAAGCCCGCGATGTCGAAGCTGTAGGTCACGCCGAGGCCGACATAGGTCTGGTTGTGTGAGCCGCGCTGCCGCACCAGCGGGGAATCCGCGGCGCTTCCAACCAGCCTGTCATACTCGACGAAGGCATAGGTGGCGAATTGCCGTGTCCAGTCATAGCGAAGCTGCGCGCCTGCACCCCAGGCATGAACTCCGCCCTTGGCGCTGTAGAGCGGCAGGCCGGAATTGATGGACTGAACCGGGGTCACCCCGAAATACGGGCTGAGCGCCGCGCTGCTTGCGAATGTCACGCGCGGACCGGCGGAGAAGGTCAGTTGCCGGCTCACGGGCAAAACGACATCCGCGTTCAGATCGCCGATCAGGCCATGGTGGCCGCCGATGCCATGACGGAGTTCACCGCGCGTGCGGAGCCAGGGCGCCCACCACATCTCGGCGAACACACCGGCCTCGAACACGAAGTCCACCTTGCCGAGACCACGCAGATCAGCGTCGTCGCCCTCGTAGCGGGGCATGCGGATCTGCCCAACGGGACCGACCCGGAAGTTGCCCTGGTCGAACAGGGAGAAGCCGAAACCGTCACGCGGGCTGGTGAAGCCGCGCGGCACATTGGCGCGGCGAACGCTGAAGACCGGCTTGGCGCCGAATCTGTTGCGATCCGATCCGACATAGGACGGCCCCCAGCCGGGCTCGGCACCGATCGTCACCGTCCAGTCGCTGGCGGCTCCCGCGGCGGCCGGCGCGGGGGCGCGCAACGGCGCCTGATCGGCTGCCTGCGCCATTCCGGCGCCGAACGCGATGACCCCGAACGCAGCGGCGAATGCCAAGCCCCTGCTCTGCTCCACAGCCCCCAGCTTCATGTCTCGTCAGCACTCCAGTGGTCCAGGACGCCCTACATCTGTTCGAGGGGTAGCACGACGGGTCACGATCATACAGGCCCATCGGCCACAGCCCGGTTAACGGAATCGTTTAATGCAGCAGGTGTGGCCTTCCTGCCGCGCCGGTTTCTGCCGTTGCCACCGGTCAAGGTCGGCTCAGCGGCAGCGATGGAGGTATCCTGCGGATCTCCCGCGACCTCATGGTCATCTGCCGCAGGCGCGGCGCGGAACATCGCGAGCAGCGGCCGCGCCACACGCGCCCTGAACCGGCGACTCCAGATATAAGCTTGGGTGGCTGCCTGCCCCGCCCTGCCGCCAGCCCAGATCAGCTCGAACGGGACGAACAGCCGCCACCGGTCGTCCCGCGCCGCGATACCGGCCGCAATCAGATTGCCGGCCATCGCGCTGGTATTGAGGCCATGCCCCGAGAAGCCGTTCGCGACCCACACGCCCGGCCGCAGGCAGCCGATCTGCGGCATGCGATGGATCGTGTTTCCGAACACGCCGGACCACGCATGGGCAATCGGCGGCCGGCCGATCTGCGGAAAGGTCCGGGCGATCTCCCCCTGAAGCTTCGCAGCAAAGCGCGATGCGTTGCGTTCCCAGGTCGTGATCCGGGCGCACCACAGCAGCCGGTCTCCGTCCACGATCCTGTAGTGGTTGCTGCCTTCGGCCTCGCTGACAGCACCGGAGAACCGGACCGCTTCGGACAGCGCCGCGCCGAGCGGCTCGGTGACCACGACATAAGACCAGATCGGCCGCAGCGTCGCTTCGAGACTCGGCAGAACGCCGCTCATATGCGTGCCGCCGGCCAGCACGATGTGCTCCGCCCTGACGCGGCCCTGCGGCGTCGTCACCCGCTTGCGAATGCCGTCGAAATCAATCGCGACCGCCGGCGTTTGCTCATAGATGGCGGCGCCCGCCGCCTCCGCCGCCGCCGCAAGTCCGCCGGCATAAGCCAGCGGGTCGATATGGAACGCGCGCGGATAATAGATGGCCTGATGATAACGTCGCGAATTCAGAGCGGCACGCACCTGGTCCGTCTGCCAGAATTCGGCTCGGGTGCCATAGACTGTGTTCAGCTCCTCCGCCTGCTGCGCCAGCTCCGCGCCGGCTTCGACAGCTTTGACCTCCAGCCATCCCCGCTTCGGGTCCGCCGCCCTAATGCGATCCGTACGGATGGCGCGGCGGACATAGTTCATGCCCTCTTCCGCGAGCGACCAGATTTCACGGGCCTGATCGCGGCCAACACGCTCGACGATACGCTCCCGGCCCTGATTGAAGCCCGGCAGAACGAAGCCGGCGTTGCGGCCCGACGCATTCCAGGCGATGCGTCTCGCCTCCAGAAGCGCAACGGACCAGCCGCGCCGCGCCAGTTCCCGCGCGGTCGTCAGCCCCGCGAGACCACCTCCGACCACGCAAACATCCACATCGATATCGCGAGTCAGCGCCCGGCGCGGCAGGCCCCGCGCGCCCGCAGCCGTCGCGTACCAGTTCGCCCCATAAACAGGATCGTTTACCGCATCCATCTGTCGCAACGCCGTCTTGAAACGATGTGTTTATGCTAAACTGCGGCGGTTGGGAATCGGCAGGTTTCTGCGTTTGAGGGAACGATCGACATGCGGCGCCTTCTTCTGTTGCGTCATGCCAAAGCCGAGCGTGGATTTGCGGGCCTCGACGACCATGAGCGCGCGCTGGAGCCGCGCGGGCACAACGACGCCCGATTGATGGGCGCCTATCTTGCCCGGCATGCCATGCTGCCGGACCGTGCCGTCGTATCCCCTTCGAAACGGACCACCCAGACATGGGAGGAGGTCCGCACGGAACTGGACCCCTTTCCTTCCCTGCACAGCGAGCCCCGGCTCTACAACGCGAGCGCGGATACCATTCTCGACGTGATCCGCGAGACACCTGCCAGCGTCCAGACCCTGTTGGTGGTGGGTCACAATCCCGGCCTGCACGAGACCGCCTTCCAGTTCGTCGCCTCGGGCGAAACGGAGCCTCGCGCGCGGCTGTACGATAACTTTCCGACAGCCGCCCTCGCGGTCATCGAATTTTCGATCCATGATTGGGCAGAAATCCAGCCGCTCAGCGGCCGGCTTGAACGCTATGTGACGCCCAAGCTGCTGAACCTGCCGGCCGACTGACGCCGCGGCGGATCATCGACGCGAGGTTCAGCCGGTCCGGCGACGGCATCCGCCATGCGTCGTCACGGGATCGGCTTTTCGATCCGCGCAAGCTGCGGAAACAGCTTCCACCACAGACCGGCAATGCCGACAGCCGCAAGGCCGCCGAGCAGCGCCGCCGGCACCACGCCGAACCAGACCGCCATCGCGCCCGCGCGGAATTCGCCGAGCGTGCCGGACGTGCCGGTGAAGACGGTATTCACCGCCATCACCCGCCCCAGCATCTCGTTGGGCGTGCGGGTCTGGATCAGCGATTGGCGGATCACCACGCTCACCGCATCGGCCGCGCCATAGATCGCGAGCGCGACCATCGACAGCCAGAACCATGGCGAAAGCGCAAAGACGACGACCGACACGCCGAAAATCGCCACGGAGCCGAGCAGGATGAAACCGGCGCGCCGCTCAATGGCCCAACGCGCCAGAAGTATGGACATCGTCAGCGCGCCAACGGCCGGGGCCGCGCGCAGAAGACCGAGCCCTTCCGGCCCGGTGTGCAGAACATCACGGGCGAAAACAGGCAGCAGCGCGGTTACCCCGCCGCAGAGGAAAGCAAACAGGTCCAGCGAAATCGCACCCAGCAGGATGGGCTGATGGCGCAGATAGGTGAAGCCTGCGAACACGGTCTGAAGGGTCACGGGCTTGCGATCCGGCGGCCGCACCGGCTTTGGCAGCAGGCTGATGAGCACCGCCGCGATCGCGAAAGTCGCCGCGCAAATCCCGTAAACGACACCCGGACCGTACAGATAGAGAAACCCGCCGACCGCCGGCCCCGCGATCACCGCCGTCTGCAACGCCGTAGCGGAAGCCGCAATGGCCCGTGGCAATATCTCCATCGGCACGATGCCGGGAAGGATGGCGTGCAGGGTCGGGATCTCGATGGCGCGCGCGGTGCCGCCGACCAGCAGGATCGCCAGAATGATATCGCGCTCGATCCAGCCCGCCACGCTGGCGGCAGCGAGAAGAAACGCGCAGCACGCCTTGGTGATCTGGCAAAGCGCGGCGATGCGCCGCCGGTCGAACCTGTCCACGATCTGCCCGGCGAAGACGCCCATCAGGACGAAGGGGAAGAACTGCACCAGACCCACGAGCCCGAGATCGAACGGATCGTTGGTCAGCGCATAGATCTGCCAGCCCACTGCAACAGCGAGCATCTGGAACGCGCCGTTGGTAAAGGTCCGGGCGGACCAGAACATCATGAAAACAGGATGCCGAAGCAGACTGCTCCGGGATTGCGCCACGACCTGCTCCACTTATCGGCCCCTAAAGCGGAATGGCCAGCAGCGTGTCGATCTGGCGGCTGTCCAATACGACGATCCGCTCCGCGAAGGCCAGCGCCTCGCCCTCGACCACGATCCGATCCTCATAACGACCCGTGGCGAAGATCGTCGTCTCGCCCGTATGCATGATGCGGGCGACCAGAAAATTGCTTTGCACCCTCAATACACCGCCATCGCTGGGCGAAATCAGAGGCGCGCCGAGGATATGCCGATAGCGCTGCGCCTCGTAGACATTCGCATCGCGGAGCGACTTGATCCGGTCCCACAGCATCGCCCGCGAGGTCGCATACATCATGCCGATGGGAAAGCCGCGCCGGAAGTTCTCATCGGTAGTCACGACATAACGGCCGGCTTCGACGAACAACGCCGGCCATTCCTCAAGAAGATCATCGTCGATGATCTGCGCGTAGCGCGCCAGAAAGGTCTGCACCTTCAACAGCAATTCGATATCCATGCCGGAACCTGAAATGATCAGAACATATTCTCATGCAGCGACAGCGTCGTCGGCGTGAAACCTAAATGTCCATCAATTGACGGTAGTTTTTCCAGAATGCGCGAACCGAAGCCTCGGTGACCCGGCTCTCGGCCGACGAGACGCTGGCGCCCCCCATTTCCACCACGGAGGTGAAGTCCTTGGCGGCCGCGACGCCGCGCTGGACGAAGCCGGTCGCGGCGCCGTCTTCCATGGAAATATAGCCCGCCGGGCCCATCAGATTGGCTTGCCGCAGGCGCCGCTCGGTCATCTCGTCGTCGTCATCGACAAAGCCGAACGCCATCCAGACCAGTTCCGTCCGTTCCGGGCCGATCGGCACGACGCGGCGGACGGCGAGGCTGTTGCGGATCTGCTGAAGTACGAAATTCGGAAACACCGTGAGGATTTGCAACCCCACGTCATCGCCGAACTCGTCCACGGACTGAAGCATTTCCGGCGCTTCGAGCACGAAGCCATCCTGCGCCGCGCGCAGCTTCGCCTGCTCGTATTCCTTGCTGGAAAGAGCGTCGCCGATGGAAAAGCTGATGTGCGAGCCGCCGGATTCGTTGATGACGACACCGCCCTTCTGTGACAGGCGATTGAGCCGGAAGGTCGTGAAGAAGGTGTGCAGCAGGCTGGCGTGATAGGTGTCCTTCACATTCTCGAAATAGAGCTTCCAGTTGTTGTTCAGCATCTGGCTGTAGCCACCCATCAGCTTAACGGGCGCGCGCATCACGCGCCGAATCTTGGCGCTGATGTCGGGACCGAGATAGTCCTCGATCGGCGGTGTGGCGTCGGAGCAAGTGCCGAACACCAGCCCTGCGAAGACCGTGAGCCGCAGCTTGCGCGGCGCCTGGGATTCCGGCTGCGCGTCGGCCGGCATGCCGCCCTTGCCGCCGATGCCGCGCCGGAAGGCGATGCCGGTGAGCTTGCCCGAGAGATCGTAGGTCCAGTTATGATAGACGCACGAAAACTCTTTCGCCTCTCCCTGCTCGTGGAGACAGAGCAAGGCGCCGCGATGCGCGCAGCGGTTTTCAAAGGCGTGCAGTTCACCGTTCTCATCCCGCGTCACGACCACCTGCATGTCGCCAATCGCGCTGCGGCGGAATGTATTCGCTTCCGACACCTCGGCTTCGAGGCACAGAAAATTCCAGATAGGGCCGCGGAAAACCCTGTCCTGCTCCCGAGCGTAGATATCCGGGTCCGAATAGATCCAGTAAGGCACGCGGGTCAGCCCTTCGGGCGGCCACTCACGGTGATGAACATTCATTGCTGCTAACCTGACGACAGTTTCTGGAATGCGGACGAGACTTCGATGAGGATCACTTCCCGTCCATGGTGATGCCGGCCTTCTGGATCACGTCGCGCCACCGAACGATCTCCGCCTGAAGAAATTTACCGGTTTCTTCCGGCGTTCCGCCGACAGCTTCGGCAGACAGATCCGCCATGCGGCGCTGAATCTCGGGCTGTTTCAGCGCTTCGGCAAAATCCGCGCTGAGCTTGTCCGCAATGGGCTTCGGCGTCTTCGGTGGCGCCGCCACGGCGAACCATGTCACCGAGGCGAAGCCGGGCAAAGCCTCGGCGATCGTCGGCACGTCCGGCAGGCTTGCGACACGCTTCTCCGCACCCACGGCGAGCAGCCGCAACTGACCGCCGCGCACCAGTGAAAGCGACACTCCGAGATTGTCGAACATCACCTCGATATTGCCCGCGACCAGATCCTGCAAGGCCGGCGCGGAGCCACGATAGGGCGCATGAACGAGCTTGGCCGGCGCCATCAGCTTGAACATCTCCGCGGTGAGGTGCGACGTGGTGCCGTTGCCCTGAGAAGCGTAGGTCAGCTTGTCGGGATTGGCTTTCACATAAGCGACGAATTCGCCGAGATCCTTGACCGCGAGCTTGGGATTCACGACCAGAGCATTCGGCACGCGCGCCATGACCGTGATCGGCACGAACTGCGTCGGATCAAAATTCAGCCGGGGATAAAGGCTTTGATTGACGGCAAGGGGAGATGGCGGCGTGGCCATCAGGGTGTAGCCGTCCGGCTCGCTGTTGAACACGGCCTCCGCGCCGATATTGCCGCCGGCGCCGGTGCGGTTCTCGATCACGACAGGCTGGTTCCACTTTCTGGAGAGCCAGTCGCCCAGCAACCGCGGCAGCACGTCGGCGGTTCCACCAGCGGGAAACGGAACGATGATGCGCACAGGCCGGTTCGGGAAGGTGTCCGCTGTTCCTTGAGCGGCCAGAGGGCCGTTGCCCAGCATCAGCGCCATCAGAACTCCGACAGCAAGCCTCATCTTCATTCGCCCCTCCCCGTCCACCGTTTTGTTGCGCCGCGCCGGCTCACGCCCGCTTCGGCGCGACCACGATAGGGCGCAAATCCTCCGGAGGGAACCGCCAAAACAGAAAAGCCGCCCGATGGGCGTCGGACGGCTTTTGCGATGCGGTGGCGATGTCAACTCGCGGCTTTGAGATTCACGCTGTTCTCCGCCATGGTCGTCAGCTTCTTGTCGGTCGCCTTTTCCTCTTCGAGATTCCTGGCGAGAACGGAGGCGCAGTCGTTGCGCCCCAGACGGCGCGCGAACGCGATCATGGTGCCGTAGCGCGTGATCTCGTAATGCTCGACAGCCTGCGCGGCCGCGATCAACGCCGCATCGAGAACTTCCTTGTCCGCGACTTCTCCCGCGACCTCATCGGCTTCCTTGAGAATACCGTCGATCGCCGGACAGTTGGTTCCCTTGATGTCCACGCCATGCATCCTGAAGACTTCTTCAAGACGCTTGATCTGGCCCTCGGTTTCCATCAGGTGGGTCTGGAACCCCTGTTTCAGATTGGCATCGGTCGCCTTGTCGATCATGCCGGGCAGAGATTTCAGAATCTTGTTCTCCGCATAATAGATATCCCGAAGCAGATGCACGAAGAGATCGTCAAAGGTTTTGATGTCCTTGGTGAACAGTCCCATGGCTTCATCCTTTCATGTCGGATTGCCGGCGGGCTCGCCGCCGCATCGCGCGATGCGCTGTGCCCGGCCAACGCCAGAGCCATCTCCCGGTTCCTCAAAGGGGGATAAAGAGCCTCGATAAACCGCTCCGGTTGAATTCCGGCGAAACAGATGCAACGACTGGAACTTCGGTTCCCTCAACCAGCGCTCCTGCCGCCGTCCCGATGACAGACAGCCGACAGCCTTCCTCCGCCGCCCTGGTGACGGCTTTTGCTTTCGCCGCCACGCTCGGCCTGCTGGCGGCAATGGCCGTCCATGTCGCACTGACCGGATCCGGCGTCGGCCTGGGCAATGCCTGGCAGCAGGTCTTCCCCGCCTCGGGAGCGCTCGTCAGGTCCGCCATTGCATGGTGGGCCATCGCCGCTGCCGGCTTTCTTGTGTCCCATGGCGCGGGGCGCATCTTCTTCCGATCCAGACCGGGATGGGAGGCGACCCTCATCCTCGCCGGTCTAGCTTTCGTCGGACTGCTGGCCTGGACCGGGCACGGCGCCTCCGGTGCCTTGACCCGGTCTGCCAGCCTCAGCCTGAGCCTGCATTTTATCGTCCTGCTGGTCGGAGGGGCGATGGCCGCAATCGGGGCCTATGCAGCTCTCGCGGGCAGGGATCGTCCTGTCCAGACGGACGGAGGGATGCTCACCCGGCCGAATTGAATCCCCCTTTCTGGAGGCGGATCACAGCGAGATTCAACGCCGACAGGAAAGCGGACCGGTCGCGCGGCGAAAACGGGCGCGGCCCGCCCGTGACCGCGCCTGCGCTGCGGAGGTCGGCCATCAGGTTCCGGGTCGCGAGAGTCATGCCAATGGACTCCGGTGTGAACGACTTGCCGTTCGGGGCGATCGCCATCGCCCCACGCTTCAGGGCCCTGTCCGCCAGCGGAATATCCGCGGTGATGACGATGTCGCCCGCCGTGGCCCGTTCCGCGATCCAATCGTCGGCAATATCCGGTCCCGCCGGAACCACCACGCGTTCGATCCAGGGCTCCCGCGGTATTGAGATAGGGGTATTGGACACCACATAGACCCTGCTTCCATGCCGCTGAGCGACCCGGTAGACCTCGTCCTTGACCGGGCAGGCGTCAGCGTCGATGAAGATTTGAATTTGTCTCATCTGCCCAGCCGCCTCCACACTCGCCATTCCGCCCTCCGGTTTCGCGGTCCCGCGCGGGGCCGGCTCACCCATGTCATTGCCATTTCAAGGAAAAGGTCTACAATAAAGACGGTTCGAACCTCACGCTTTGTTGCCAATGCCCAATTCGGGTCGTTAGCTTAAGGACGCTGAATTCGGATGATGCCCTTGCGAAAGCGCAAGGGAGCCAGCGCGTTGCGCTAACGGAGGCCACAATGGCAACAGGTACGGTGAAGTGGTTCAACGCCACGAAAGGTTTCGGCTTCATTCAGCCGGATGACGGCGGCAAGGATGTGTTCGTTCACATCAGCGCGGTGGAGCGCGCCGGTCTGCGCGGCCTCAACGAAGGCCAGAAGATTTCCTACGAAGTCGTGACGGACACCAAGCGCGGCAAGTCCAGCGCCGAAAATCTCAAGGCCTGACGCACAGCCGTCGCCCACGAGATCCGAAGCCCGCCCTGCTTTGCAGCGGCGGGCTTTTTTGTCCGTCTTTGGCTGTCGCAAAATCCATGCAGCGCATGTCTTCGCCGGCTGATGCCTCAGCCGGAACCTACGCAATGAAACAGGGAGGGCGACGCGTTGTCTCGGCAATGTGATTGAACGTTGCGCCCGGCATTGAGTTATTCGTGAGGCTTCAACCCTTCCGACCGGCAAGTGGCATCCTCATGAAGACAGGTCTTCTTCTGGTACTGATGGCAGCCATCATGACGGCCGGTTATCTGCCCGCGCTCAGGCAGGTGCTGCGCCATATGCTGCCGGTCCCGCCCGACCTTCCGGCGCGTTCGGCACATCCCTCTTCCCGCCGGCCGGCCCAGGGCAAAAACATGAGCGGGATCGTCTGGGGCTGAAATCCTACTCCTTTGCCGCTCCAGGTCCGCCCGCTGCTCCCGCATCTACCCCAGTGCGCCAAGGACTGCCTGTCTGGTCTGCCCGTCTGGTCTTTCCGGCCGCGGAAAGCTAGACCAGCGCCGAAGCTGGCTGCGATACGCGCCGGCAGAGCGCGGGGGAATATCGTGAAGCTTTTTACCTTCTTTCGGTCATCGGCCGCCTACCGGGCCCGGATCGCCCTGAACCTCAAGGGCTTGTCATATGACATGACCTCCATCGTCTTCGCGAAGGGCGATCATCTCAGCCCGGCGTATCAGGCCGTCAATCCTCAGAAGCGGGTTCCGACCCTCGAACTCGATGATGGCTCGCGGGTTTATCAGTCGCTGGCCATGATGGAATATCTCGACGAGGTCCACCCCCAACCGCCGTTTCTTCCGCGCGATCCATTCGAGCGCGCTCATGCGCGGGCCATCGCCCAGATCGTGGCCTGCGACATTCACCCGCTCAATAACGTCGGGCCGCTGAACTATCTGCGCAAGCAGTTGGGCCAGAGCGAGGATGCCATCAATGCGTGGTATCATCACTGGGTCCTGGAAGGCTTCGAGGCGATCGAAAGCCTCATCACCCCCTCGCCCTACGCGGCGGGTAGCGCGGTTACGGTGGCCGACATCTGCCTTGTTCCGCAGATCTACAACGCCCGGCGCTTCAAGGTGCCGCTGGATGCGTTCCCGAAAATCCTCGCCGTCGAGGAAGCCTGCAACGCGATCGAAGCCTTCGACCGCGCCAGGCCGGAAAACCAGCCTGACGCCACTGCCTGACAGACGCGCCACGACCCTGGGAGGCGGGCCCGGAATTTGCCCGCCTCGTCACGCCAGCCTAGATTGCGCCAAGGTGCCGCCACGGGCGCAGTGACGAGGAGACGCCGTGCAATCCACCAACCTCGGCCGCGTCATTCTCTGGATGACGGGCACGCTGCTTTCGTTCTGCGTTCTCGCCATTTCCGTGCGCGGCCTCGCCGGCGTCCTGAACCTGTTCGAAATCTTGACTGTGCGCAGCTTCATCAGCCTGCTGGTGATCTTCGCTGTCATGGCGGCACAGCCACAGGTGCGCGCCGGGCTCGCCGCAAGACGGCTCGGCGTTCATTTCACGCGCAGCGTCCTGCATTTCGGGGCGCAGTGGCTCTGGGTTCTGGGCCTGACCATGCTGCCCCTCGCAACGGTATTCGCGCTCGAATTCACCATGCCGGCCTGGACGACACTGCTCGCGGCGATATTCCTCGCCGAGCGTCTCACGCCGAGCCGCATCGGGGTGATCCTGCTCGGAATCGTCGGCGTGCTGGTCATTCTCCGGCCGGGCCTGGAAATCGTGCAGCCGGCCGCGTTCTACGTGTTGCTCGCGGCCTTCGGTTACGCGACGACGATGATCCTGACCAAGCAGCTCACGGCTACGGAAAGCACGCTGAGCATCCTGTTCTGGATGAGTCTGATGCAATTGCCGATGGGCCTTCTCGGTGCGGACTCGCTCACATTTCCGCTCAAGCTCGAAAGCCATCACATCCTCGCCGCCGTCGGGCTGGGTGTGGCGAGCCTTTCAGCCCATTTCTGCCTCGCCAACGCGATGCGCGCCGGCGAGGCCAGCGTCGTCGTGCCGATCGACTTCTTGCGCATTCCCCTGATCGCCCTGGTGGGCTGGTGGCTCTATCAGGAATCGATCGACCTGTTCGTCTTCCTGGGAGCGGGCATCATCGTATTGGGCGTTCTGTGGAATCTGCGCGCCGAGTCCCGCCGCTTCCCAGCTCCTGCGGCAGCGGCGCCGCAGATGGCGAATGCTTCACGAAGACAGTAGATTCTTCCCTCAATCCGGTCCAAACGGGGCCCCGGTGCCGCTCCATACTTTGGTCACCATACTGGTGATGGGCTGTCTGCGGTATCAAATGGAGATGCAAGTGGGCGTAGCCCGAATTGGCTTTCCCTCGGCGCTGAGCCGCTTGGTGATCGCTCTGGCGGTGACGGGGGCATCTGCCTCCGCAGCCTTCGCCCAAGGTGGGCTGCGCGGCGGCTTTCCGCCCTTTTCGGGTCAGGCTTCCCAGGCGGCGCCCAGGCAGGACGGGCGCAATCCCGTCTGCGTCAGGCTCGAAGCGCAATTGGCCGGCGTGGAAAATGCCCGCGGGCAATCTCCCTACGCCGACCAGATCCGCCGCGCGGAAGACGCCGCCGGACGCCAGCAATATCAGCTCGACCGCCTGATGGCCCAGTCGCGCCAATTGAGCTGCGAAGGCGGGGGCCTGTTCTCGTTATTCTCGACGCCCAACCCGCAATGCGGACCGCTGCGCCAGAACATCCAGCAGGTGCGTGCGGGACTGGACCGGATCCTCTCCGACATCGAACGCATGCGCGGCAGCGACAGCGGCCAGGAGGGACAAAGGCGTGCCGTGCTGGCCGCCCTCGCCCAGAACGACTGCGGCCCGCAGTATCGCAATGCCGCGGCCGCGTCCGGTGGCGGATTCTTCGACGCCTTGATGGGACCCGGCACCGTCATCGCGCCGGAAGCGCCGGCGGCGTCCTCGGGCTACCGCACCGTATGCGTCAGGACCTGCGACGGTTATTTTTTCCCGATCTCTTTTTCCACGTCGCCGGCGAGCTTCGCCAATGACGAGAATGTCTGCCGGCGGATGTGTCCCGCAGCAGACACGACCCTCTTCGCCTACCGGAACCCCGGCGAGGACATGCGCCAGGCCGTCTCGATCAACGGCCAGCCTTACACGTCGCTGCCGAATGCATTCCGCTACAGGACCCAGATCGACAAAAGCTGCACCTGCCAGAGCGGCCACGGCGAAGCCTGGGTAGAGGCCCTGAAGCCCCTGTCCCCGGCCGCAGCCGCCGATCAGCCCGCCGAGCGGCCCAACGCTGCGCCCTCCGAGGGCTTGCCGACCCATCGCCGCGATCCGGCGCAGAAAGTCCGCTCGGTCGGCCCGCCGTTTCTGCCGGGTCAATAGTCGAAGGTTTCGGCTTTACTCAGGCCCCCGGCACGGAGCAGGGACAGATCCGGCTCCGGGACCGGCTTCCCGTCATCGCGGAAACGCTGGGTGATCGGATAGCGGCGGTCACGTCCGAAGTTTCTCGGCGAGACCTTGACCCCCGGCGCGGCCTGCCGTCGCTTGTATTCGGCGACATTGAGCAGGCGGTCGATCCGCACCACCGTCTCCTGATCGAACCCTGCGGCAACGATGTCCGCCACCGCCTGCTCCTGCTCGACCAGCCGCTCGAGGATCGCATCGAGAATCTCGTAGGGCGGCAGCGAGTCCTGATCGGTCTGGTCCTCGCGCAATTCCGCGCTCGGCGGCCGCACGATGATCGTTTCCGGGATCACCACCCCGTCCGGCCCCAGCGCACTTTCCGGCTTCCATTCGTTGCGCAGCCGGCACAGACGGAACACCTGCGTCTTGTAGATGTCCTTGATCGGATTATAGCCGCCGTTCATGTCGCCGTAGATCGTGGCGTAGCCGACCGACATTTCGGACTTGTTGCCGGTCGTCACCAGCATGTCGCCGAACTTGTTTGAAATCGCCATCAGGATCGTGCCGCGGGCGCGGGACTGGAGATTTTCCTCCGTCACATCGCGCGGCCTGCCGGCAAAGAGTGGCGCCAGCGCCTGCTCCAGCCCCAGCACGGCGCTCTCGATCGGCAGGGTGTCGTAGCGCACGCGCAAAGCCTGCGCGACGGCGGCGGCATCGTCCAGCGACTGCTGCGCCGTGAAGCGATAGGGCAGCATCACCGTGCGCACCCGGTCCGCGCCGAGGGCATCGACGGCAAGGGCGGCCACCAGGGCGGAATCCACCCCGCCCGAAAGCCCGAGCACGACACCGGGAAAGCCGTTCTTACCGACATAGTCCCGCAGGCCCAGCATGCAGGCGGCATAGTCGGCCCGGTCGCCCTCCTCGATCGCGGCGCGCGGCCCCTGTTCGCACAGCCACGTTCCGCTGCTGCGCACCCAGCGCGTCGTCACGACCTCTTCGCGGAAGGAGGCTAGCTGGAGCGCGCGTGCATGGTCGGCATGCAGCGCGAAGGAACCGCCGTCGAACACCAGTTCGTCCTGCCCGCCGACCTGGTTGACATAAATCAGCGGCAACCCGCTCTCCACGACCCGCTGCATCGCGATATTGAGCCGCACGTCGCCCTTGCCGCGCCAGTAGGGCGAACCGTTCGGCACCAGCAGCAGTTCCGCGCCGGTCTCCGTGAGGCACTCGACCACCGCGTCGCTCCAGATGTCCTCGCAGATCGGCAGGCCAAGGCGAACGCCACGAAAATCCACCGGGCCCGGCAGCGGCCCCACGGCGAACACCCTCTTCTCGTCGAACACGCCGTAATTCGGCAGGTCGACCTTCAGCCGCACCGCGGCGATCATCCCGCCATCCAGCAGGCAGTAGGCGTTGTAGAGCTTGCCGTCCTCGACCCACGGAGTCCCCATCAGCACCGCCGGTCCGCCGTCGGCGGTCTCCCGCGCCAGCACCTCCACGGCGGTGCGGCAGGCGGCCTGAAATGCCGGCTTCAGGACGATATCCTCGGGCGTATAGCCGCAGATGAACAACTCGGTGAAGGCGATGAGATCGGCGCCGTCCGCGGCTGCGGCCGCGCGCGCCCGGCGCGCCTTGGCGAGGTTGCCCGCGATGTCGCCAAGAGTGGGATTGAGCTGCGCGAGGCAGATGGACAGGCGGTCGGCGGGACGCTGCCGGGGCTGAGCTTCGATCATAACGGCAGACTTACGCGTCCCGCGCACCGGTAGCAATTGCAGCCGTCACGCCAGCCCGGCCCATACCGCCAGCGCATGGCCCCAGAACAGGACGGCAATGACAATGGACAAAGCGACGGCGGCGGAGCCGAGGTCCTTCACACGGCCGATCTGGGAATCGCGGTCCAGCGTCACCCGGTCGGCCAGCTTCTCGATCGCGGTGTTGACCAATTCAGTCAGCATCACCAGCAGCACAACCGCGATCAGCACGACACGCGCGGGACTATCGGCCGCGATCACGAAGGCCAGCGGAACGGCCACCACCAGCGCGACAGCCTCCTGCCGAAAGGCCGCCTCGCTCGCCAGAGCGAAGCGCAAGCCGTTCCAGCTATTGATGGCCGCCCGCACGATCCGCTTCATGTCCGCCCGCGCGCAAGCTGGAATCCGGCCGCTGGGCGGGTGAACCTGTCCGCCCGGCACATCACCGAAGTCTCCTACAGTCCCGCCACCGCCGGAAGCGGCGCGTTCCGCGCCAGCCGCCCGTCCTTGAGCAGATCGGCGATCAGGAAAGCAAGGTCGATCGACTGTTCGGCGTTGAGACGCGGATCGCAGACCGTGTGATAGCGGTCATTGAGGTCCTCGTCGGTCACGGCCCGGGCGCCGCCGGTGCATTCGGTGACGTTCTTGCCCGTCATTTCCAGATGCACGCCACCGGGATAGGTCCCCTCCGCCGCATGAACCGAGAAGAAACCGCGCACCTCCTTCATGATCTGGTCGAACGGCCGCGTCTTGTAGCCGCTGGCAGACGTGATCGTGTTGCCATGCATTGGATCGCACGACCACACCACAGTGCGGCCCTCGCGCTTCACGGCACGCACCAGCGCCGGCAGAAATTCGCCGACCTTGTCCGCGCCGAAGCGGCAGATCAGCGTCAGGCGGCCCGCCTCATCCTCCGGATTGAGGATGTCGATCAGCCGCAGCAGATCGTCGGGCTTCAGCGAAGGACCGCATTTCAGGCCGATGGGATTCTTCACGCCGCGGCAGAATTCGACATGGGCGTGGTCGAACTGGCGGGTCCGGTCCCCGATCCAGATCATATGGCCGGAGGTCGAATAGTAGGTGCCCGGCCGGGTGGAATCCTCGCGGGTCATCGCCTGCTCGTAGCCGAGCAGCAGCGCCTCGTGGCTCGTATAGAAATCCGTCGTGCGCAGCTCGGGGTGGCTTTCGAGGTCGAGCCCGCAAGCCTGCATGAAGCCCAGCGCCTCGGAAATCCGGTCCGCCAGCTCGCCATAGCGGCGGGACTGCGGCGAATCCTTCACGAAGCCGAGCATCCATTGGCGGATATTGCCGAGATTGGCATAGCCGCCCTGGGCGAAGGCGCGCAGCAGGTTCAGCGTCGCGGCGGACTGGCGATAAGCCTGGAGCTGCCGGCGCGGATCGGGGATGCGCGACTCCGGAGTGAAGGCGAAATCGTTGATGATGTCCCCGCGATAGCTCGGCAGCTCGACGCCGTCGCGCTTCTCGTTCGGTGAGGAGCGCGGCTTGGCGAACTGGCCGGCAATGCGGCCGATCTTCACCACCGGCAAGCCGCCGGCATAGGTGAGCACCACCGCCATCTGAAGGAAGACGCGGAAGAAATCCCGAATGTTGTCGGCGCCGTGTTCGGCGAAACTTTCGGCGCAATCCCCGCCTTGCAGCAGGAACGCCTCGCCCCGGGCGACGCGGCCGAGCGCCTTGGTCAGATTGCGCGCCTCGCCGGCAAATACCAGCGGCGGAAAGGAGGCGAGCTGGCGCTCGACATCCACCAGAGCCTGCCGGTCCGGATAATCCGGCACCTGCAAAATGGGCATTTTCCGCCAGCTATCGGGCGACCAACGTTCCGCCATGACCTTATCTCCCGGCTGCCAACAGGCCGGCCTGCCGCCGGCCCCGCCGATTTGAGGGGCGCTTATAACGCCGCGGCATCAGGAAAACCAGTCGCGGGCTGTCCTGCTCCGGCTGCGGCCCTCGCCGGGCAGCTATTCCGCCGCCTCGCGGACGTGGCGCATGGCCGGCTCGCGCATCGTCACCAGTTCCTCGGCGGCGGTGGGATGGACCGCCATGGTGGCGTCGAAATCCGCCTTGGTGGCGTTCATCTTCACGGCGATGCCAACGAGCTGGATCATCTCGCCGGCTTCCGGCCCAACGATGTGAACCCCCACGACCCGATCCGTCGTCCCGTCCACCACCAGTTTCATGAACGTGCGGCTGTCGCGGGCGGCCAGCGTCATCTTCATGGAACGGAAGCTGGTCTTGTAGATATCCACCCGGTCGAAAGTCCGCAACGCCTGCGCCTCGGTGAGCCCCACGGAACCCACCTCGGGCTCGGAGAACACCGCACTCGGCACGTCGGCATGGTCCACGCGAACGCTCTTGCCGCCGAACACGGTGTCGGCGAAAGCATGCCCCTCGCGGATCGCAACCGGCGTCAGCGCGATGCGGTCCGTCACATCACCTACCGCATAGATGCCCGGAACCGAGGTCTGGGAAAACTCGTCCACGGCGATGCCGCCGCTAGGGTTGAGCTTCACACCGACGACATCAAGGCCGAGCCCCTGAATGTTCGGCCGGCGCCCGGTCGCGAACATCACCTGATCGACCACACAGGAGTCGTTGTCGGAAAGCTGGACGCAGAGCCCGCGCTCGACCTTCTCCACCGCACTCACCGTCTGCCCGGTGACGATGCGGATGCCGCGCTTCTCCATCTCCAGCCGCAGATGCGCGCGCACGTCGTCGTCGAAGCCCCGCAGGATGTTGTCGCCGCGATAGACCAGCGTGACCTCGGAGCCGAGACCGGCGAAGACGCCGGCGAATTCCACGGCGATATAGCCGCCGCCCTGGATGAGGATGCGCTTCGGCAGCTCGGCCAAGTGGAATACTTCGTTGGACGAAATCACATGCTCAAGGCCGGCGATCTCCGCACCCATGGAGGGCCAGCCGCCCGTTGCAATGAGAATGTTCTTCGCCCGGACCGTCTCGCCGGTGCCGACAAGGCGCACCTTGTCCACATCGACGAGAACCGCGCGATCCCGCACGATCTCGACCTTGGCCCGTTCGAGATTGGCCACATAGGCCTGTTCGAGACGGTCGATCTCGCGGTCCTTGTTAGCGATCAGCGTCGGCCAGTCGAAAGCCGGTTCCGGCACCGTCCAGCCGAAGCCTACGGCATCACGGAACTCGTCGGCAAAGCGCGAGGCATAGACCAGCAGCTTCTTCGGAACGCAGCCACGGATCACGCAGGTGCCGCCGACGCGGTATTCCTCAGCCAGCATGACGCGGGCACCATGGGTCGAGGCGATCCGGGCGGCGCGCACGCCGCCGGAACCGCCACCGATCACGAACAGATCGACTTCGCGCGTCATGGGTCTTTCCCGCCGATAGGCTTACAGATCGTGGCCGCGCTTCTTCATCTCGGCGCGGGTCTTTTCGATAATCTCAGTGGTGAAGCGCTGGGCGAAGGCTTCGGCCGCATTCATGCTTTCCTCAAGGACCTTCGGCTCCTCCGCGATCATCTTCTTGCCGAGCGGCGTCTTGTAGAAAGCCAGCATTTCCTTCAGTTCGGTTTCGGTGAAGCTGGAGGCATATTGCTGATACAGGCTGTTGCGGACTTCATCGACACGCTTGGCTTCGTCCTTGGTCAGCTTGGCGGCAACCTCGCCGAGGTCCTTGCCGACGGTCGGATTGCTTTGCATGAACATCTGCCGCACCTGCTCGATCACGCCGGGCACGACCGGGTCGAACAACTGGGCCGAGCCCTTGACCTCAAGGATTTCCTTGGCCGTCGCGACGGCGGCGGGCGACGGCTTGTCGTTCTGCGCGAATGACGGCCCCGCGGTCAGCAGCATTCCAACGGCGGCGACGGCAGCCCAGCGAAAGCGAGCACGGATCATGAAGACACTCCCAGTGAATCGTAGTGGATTTTGCGGAAAATGAGCGGCCTGCCCACCTGAACACCCTGCATTATGGCCTTGTCATCGTTCGAACACCCGACGGCCCCGCCAGCAGGGCCGTATCGGCAAGACCGATGAAAAGACCATGTTCGACGACTCCCGGAATGGCCGACAGCCGCGCGGCAACGTCGGCGGGGTCGGGAATCCGCTCCAGCGCAGCGTCGAGAATCCAGTGGCCGCCGTCCGTGACCAAAGCGTGACCATCCGGGCGCTGGCGCAGCAGCGCAGGCGCCGGGCAGCCGGCGGCGGCAAGCGCCACCTCCACCGCGCGCCGCGTCGCGCCCAATCCAAACGGCATGACCTCGATCGGCAGCGGAAAGCGCCCGAGCACCTCCACGCATTTCGATTCGTCCGCGATCACGACCATCCGGCGCGAGGCGAAGGCGACGATCTTTTCCCGCAGCAGCGCCGCGCCGCCACCCTTGATCAGGGTCAGGTCCGGCGAAATCTCGTCCGCTCCGTCCACCGTCAGGTCGAGTTCCGGCGTCTCGTCGAGCGTCGTCAGGGGCACGCCCCACCGCTCCGCATCCGCGCGGGTCGCCTCCGACGTCGGCACGCCGACGACGCTGAGCCCCTCGCGGACGCGCGCGCCGAGCAATTCGACGAAATGGCGCGCGGTCGAACCAGTCCCAAGGCCCAGGCGCATGCCGGGCTCGACCAGCGCCACCGCCTGCGCCGCGGCGGCGCGCTTCCGCGAGTCGATATCCATCAACAGACCTGCCATTCCATGCCGCCGTTCTAGCCGAGCTTGGCGCGGCAGCCTAGAGCACGGTCCCGAAAAGCGGGAACCGGCTTTCGGAAAAGAACATGCTCAAACAAAAGGATAACCGGTGGGTCTGATTCAACTCTGATTCAACAAAGCCCGATCACACCCTGGCCGGTTCGCAGACCATGGTTTCAAGGGCGATTTTCCGGGAGGATTCCATCTTGCCCGGCGCCGGCGCAGCGGGTAGCGCTGGGGCATGACTTCCGCCCTGCCCCTTCTCGTTTTCGATCTCGACGGAACCCTGGTCGACACCGCGCCGGACCTCGTCAACGCGCTGAACACGGTTTTCACGCGCGAGGGCTTCCCGGCCCTGCCTTACGAGGAGGCCCGGCTGATGATCGGCGGCGGCCTGCGGCCGTTCATCGAAAAAGCCCTGGCGGCCGAAGATGCGGCCCGCCCCGACGGAACGGTGGAGCGGCTGTTCCGGGAGATGGTGGATTACTACAGCGAGCATATCGCCGATGCCTCACGCCCGTTCGAAGGTCTCGCCGACACGCTGGACCATCTCGCCGGCGATGGCTTCCGCTTCGCCGTCTGCACCAACAAGCTGGAGGGCCTGTCGGTGAAGCTGCTCAAGGCACTGAACCTTGCGGGCCGGTTCGACGCGATCTGCGGAGCGGACACCTTCGGTATCAGCAAGCCGAATCCGGACGTGCTGCGGCAGACCATCGCCGCGGCAGGAGGCGCAGGCCCCGCGATCATGATCGGCGATTCCATGGCCGACGTCGCCACCGCCCGCGCCGCCGGCCTGCCGGTGATCGGGGTCAGCTTCGGCTATACGGACATTCCCATGGCCGAGATCGGACCGGACCGGCTGATCCATCATTTCGAACACCTGCCGCCGGCCGTCCATGCGCTTAGCGCAAAATGGCCCTAGCGGAGCCTTCGCCGGTTCGGGCCGGGGCGTTCTCCATTACCGCGTCCCGTCCTGTAACCATATGACAATGCAATATCTTTTCCGGTGATTGTCGCGCTTCGCCGGTTGCGATTGCCCAAGCCCGGTCATAAGGTCACAGCCAGAAGGCGGCGACCGGACCGCCCAACCGACGGACGATCATCATGAGCCGACTCATCGCCATCGGAGCCTGCGGAATTCTGCTGGCCTCCTGCACCTCGTCGATGCTGCCAAGCGGCTCGATCCTGGGATCGTCGGACTCGCCCGTCGCCCTGCGGCTCGAATCCGATCCGCCGGGCGCGGAAGCCAGGATCGGCGACCAGAGCTGCCAGACCCCCTGCCAGCTCTCCGTCACACCGGCCGTGGATATGACCGCCACCTTCACCCTGAGGGGCTACCAGTCGCAGATCATCGGGCTGGAGGTCATCCCCGGCGGCAACCCGCAGATGGGCGAGCCGGTGAATGCCCGCATTCTGCCGAATCCGGTGCTGGCGGAGTTGGAGCCGGAACCCGCCGCGCCCCCGCGGCGGGCAGCGCCGAAACGCGCCCCGGCCAAGGCCGCGCCGAAATCCACCCCGGCTTCCGAGGCTGTTCCGCCGCGGGGCGCTGCGCCCGCGCAGTCCGCCCCCTCCAATCCCTTCCCGAACCCGCCGGCCAACGCACTGCCGCCGGCCAGCAACGCGCCCTCGCCGTTTCCTCCTCCTCCGGCCTCAGCTTTCCCACCTCCGCCAGCCCGCTGATCGGTGGGCTTGCGCCCATTTCAGCCGCTCGTTTTTTCCATGTTTCTTCCTATATGATGAAGCATGGAGCGCCGCCTCAGCGGCCTCCGGCGGGCTTAAAGCCCGGTGGCTTGGAAGGCGCGGATCGGCAAGGCCATGGACGCAAGGCTTGATACAGCACCCATCAGAATTCCGGACAGGGTCGATCCCCTGAGCGGACCGCCGATGGTCGACACGTTCGGGCGCGCGATCACCTATCTGCGCGTGTCCGTGACGGACCGCTGCGATTTCCGCTGCGTCTATTGCATGTCGGAACACATGACCTTCCTGCCCAAGGCGGACCTGCTCACCCTTGAGGAACTGGACCGTCTTTGCAGCGTGTTCGTCTCCCGCGGCGTGCGCAAGCTGCGCCTGACCGGCGGCGAGCCTCTCGTCCGCCGCGGCATCATGACCCTGTTCGGTTCGCTGTCGCGGCATCTGCGCTCCGGCGCGCTCGACGAACTGACGCTCACCACCAACGGCAGCCAGCTCTCCCGCTATGCTGCGGAACTCGCAGGCCACGGCGTGAGGCGCATCAACGTGTCGCTGGACACGCTCGATCCCGACCGGTTCCGGTCGGTGACGCGCTGGGGCGATCTCGACAAGGTGCTGGCCGGTATTGATGCCGCCCAGGCCGCCGGAATCGAAGTCAAGATCAACGCGGTCGCGCTGAAAGGCGTCAACGAGGCGGAAATCGCCGAGCTGATGGTCTGGGCTCATGGCCGCGGCATGGACCTGACGCTGATCGAGGTCATGCCGCTGGGCGAAGTCGGCGAAGGCCGGCTGGATCAATATCTGCCGCTGTCGCTGGTGCGCGCCCGCCTCGCGGAGCGGTTCACCTTGCAGGACATTCCCTACCGGACCGGCGGTCCTGCTCGCTACGTCCGCGTCGCGGAGACCGGTGGACGGCTCGGCTTCATCACGCCGCTGACCCATAATTTCTGCGAAGCCTGCAACCGCGTGCGCATCACCTGCACCGGCACGCTCTATATGTGCCTCGGCCAGGAAGACGCGGCGGATCTGCGCGGCCCGCTCCGGGCCTCCGAAGGCAACGACCTCATCAATGCCGCGATCGACGACGCCGTGTTCCGCAAGCCCAAGGGCCACGACTTTATCATCGACCGGCGCCACCAGCGCCCTGCGGTCGGACGTCACATGAGCGTGACGGGCGGCTGAGGCGTCAGCGCCATCCCCGGTTCAAAGACGTCGGCCGCGCCCCGCAGGGCTGGAACGAACGGTCCGACAGCCTCGCGCCATGATCGGACGGGATCGGACAGACCCATTCAATACAGCGGGAAAAGGATGGCGCGCGTGGGATACCCGCAATCACTCCGGCCCGGCGCAATCGCGGAGCGTCCTACAGGCGAGCCCGATTGCGGATGAGGAACGCGTCATAGGCCGCTTCTGCGACCTGCCACCACAGATACTGATCGCTCCGAAAGGCGGCCATCGCATCCCAGATCTTCTTGAAGGCGGGATTCTGGGCTGAGGTCTCCGCATAGACCTCCCGCGCGGCCTTGAGACAAGCCTCCATCACAGACTGCGGGAAAGCGCGAAGCTGCGCGCCGCCGGCGACAAGCCGCTTCAATGCCAGCGGATTGACGGCGTCGTATTTCGCCAGCATCTGCTCATTGGCCTGCGCTGCCGCGCTCTTGAGAATGGCCTTGTAGCTGTTCGGCAGCTTTTCCCATTCCTCGATGTTGATGAAAGTGTGGACCATGGGTCCCCCCTCCCACCATCCCGGATAATAATAATACTGCGCGACCTTCTGGAAGCCGAGCTTCTCATCGTCATAGGGCCCGACCCATTCGGCGGCATCGATCGTTTCTTTTTCCAGCTCCGGATAAATGTCCCCTCCTGCGATCTGCTGAGGCAGCGCGCCAAGCTTGCCCAGCACCTGTCCCGCAATGCCGGCAATGCGCATCTTCAGCCCGGAAAGGTCTCTGACGTCCCTGATCTCCTTCCGGAACCAGCCGCCCATCTGACAACCCGTGTTACCGCTCGGCAACGCATAGATGTTGAAGTCCTTGTAGAAATCGTTGAACAGGTCAAAGCCGCCGCCATGATAGATGAAGGCGTTCATCATACGCGCGTTCAGACCAAAAGGCGCCGCCGTGCCGAGAGAGAAGGTCGGATCCTTGTCGAAATAATAGTAGGAGCAGGTGTGACAGGCGTGAACGGTTCCTTTTTGGACGGCATCCGCCGCCTGAAGGCCCGGCACGATCTCTTCGGCTGCGAATACCTGAATATGAAACCGATTGTCGGTCGCTTCCGCAACGGCTTTGGCAATGACTTCGGCACCGCCATAGATGGTATCGAGCGACCTGGGGAAACTCGACGTCAGCCGCCATTGCACATCGGGAGAAGACTGGATGACAGCGGGCTGAGCCACGGCGGACCCGGTAGCCGCCGATGCCGCGGCAACACTCGCACCCTGTAGAAACTGGCGGCGTTTCATACGGTCATCCTCCCTTGGGTGTTGGCCCGACTTGTTGTTTCCGGTGTGCCGGACCCGTCGGTAGCCGGAGGAAGAATGGCTGGACCCTTCATGAAGGTCCATGACAATCCGCATTCGACTAAAGTTTTATCCGGGGCCGCTTCCCGGCCGGGAATGGCTAGGGCGCAACCTCGACGCGGAGTTCCATTTTCGGATGGAGGCCACAGAACACCAGAAATGACCCCGCCTCGGGGAACGAAACCTGGATGGTCTCTCCGGGCTCCTGCGCGCCTGAATCGAATTTCAGGGCGGGGTTGAAAATCCGGACGTTATGGGTCCGCGTATCATTGTTCACGATCCAGACGCGCGCGCCTCGCTCCACCGCGATCCGTCCCGGATGAAACGTCTTGTTATCCTGCGACACGGTGGTGATGCGGACCGCCGGCGCTGCGGACTGGACGAGCGCCGGCGCGATCCGTGACGGCAGCTCGGGGTCTGTCTCCGCCGTCAGCGAGTGGAGAAAGGCCACGAGACTCTGCTGCTCCTCCTCGGTCAGGACCAGCCCGCGCGGCAGATCCTTCGAGAGGCTGTCACGCTCGGCGATCCCGCTTTGATAGTGGCGAACGACATCGGCAAGGGTCGCCAGCGAGCCATCGTGCATATAGGGCGCCGATCGTCCCAGTTCGCGCAGGCCCGGCGTCTTGAAGGCGTGATCCGCCGCCGGCAGTTGCAGCACCGCGCCCCGCCCGCGGTCGTCTCCCGGCAGGCCGATGTCGTGAAAGGCGCTGTCGGTGAAAGCCGGCCCCGAATGACAATTCGCGCATCCGGCCTTGCCGTTGAACAGCGCGAAGCCGGCGATCTCCTGCCCCGTCAGCGCACCGTCCTCGCCTTCGACCCAGCGATCGAACCGGGTCTGCGGCGACACGAAGGTCCGCTGATAGGTCGCGAGCGCGCGGGCGATGTTGAGGTCGGTGACCTGCGGATCGGCCGGGAACGCCTTGGCGAAGGCCTGCGTCATGGCCGGATCGGCTGCAAGCAGCGCGACCAGCCGCTCCATCGGCATCGCCATTTCATCGGGATTGGTGATCGGCCCGGTCGCCTGTTCTTCCAGGGTCCTGGCCCGGCCGTCCCAGAAGGTATCGGCCCCGTAAGCCAGATTCCAGAGCGTTGGCGTGTGGCGCTTCAGTTGACGCCCGGGCACGCCCTTGGTCAGCGCCACGCCATCTGCGAAGCCGAGGCTGCGCTCGTGACACGAGGCACAGGACAGGTTTCCATCCACCGAGAGCCGGCTGTCGTGAAACAGGGCCTCGCCCAGCGCGCGCTTCTCCTCGGAGAAGGCATTGTCCGCCGGAAACGGTATCGTCTCGGGGCGACGATAGCGCGCCTGCACTTGCGCAAGCGAAGCCGCCGCCTCGGCCGCCCTGTCGTTGACGCCAAGATATACGCCGGCCGCGCCGATACCCGCGATCCATCCGGCCACCAGTGTTGCAAGGGCGTGGCGGATCGAAAACATCGACTATTTCAGGCTGCCCGCAGCCAGCTCGATACGGGCCACGTCGCTGAAGATCGTAGCCGGGTCCTTGATGATGCTGTCCGGAGGCATCACGGTCGGAAATGCCTTCTTGAGATCGGCAAGCATAATCTGGACCTGCGTGAAGCTCTTGTCGTCCTTTTTCTTCAGATCCGCAGCCACGCTCCCGATCATCCGGTCGGCAATGTGGATGAAGCCCCACGCATCCTGATACTCGACCGGATTCACGATGCGCCCGTTCTCGATCGCCGCATTATATTCGTCGCCTGCCACCTTCATCATTTCGATAGCGCTTTCGAGAATGAACGACGGCCAGTCCGCGCCATGGGTCGTCTTGAGCGACGCTTCGGCCTTGTCCAGCGCAGCCATGACCGCCGCAAGGGCCTTGGTATAATCCGCCCCGCCCTTCTTCGCCTTCACCAGCGCCGCATAGGCATCCAATTCCTTCTCAAAGGGCGCAACCTTGAAATCCGCAAGCTGCTCCTTGAGGTCGTCATAGATTTCCTCGGAGGGATGCAGAACGTGCGGCAGGGCGGACGTCCAGTCGTTCCGCCGGACCAACTCGTCACCGGCCATGAGATGGCCGCGGATCAGACCGAGGCGCACGGCAAAGGCGATATCCGGCGGCAGGGTCGCGACGCCCTGCTCGCCGCCCTGCTCTCCGGCCTCGCCGTCCTGCACCGCATGGTCGGCATGCTGGGCGACGAGGAAGCTGCCGGCGATGGCCGGGGACCGGTCCGCCTCCACCTCGCGGCCCGCGCGCACCCGGTCCGTGGACACCCGCGCCTCGGCCGCCGGCGTCGCCGCGCCGGCCGCCCCGGCAATCACAAAGGCTCCGATACCAACCCAGATCTTGCGGGAACCGCGCATTGCCATCTCTCCATGCTTCGGCGCGTTATAGGCTTCGCAGCAAAGCTGTCCAACCCTTTGTTACTTTTGACTTATTCCAGAATCATCAACGCCCTCGCGCTCTTGCGGCAAAGCCATCGCCGCGCCATAGCTTGAATGGCTTCTTTTCACGGGAACCTCATGCAGATCACCATCGGCCAAGTCCTGTCCCGTGACGATCTTTCCCTGCTGCGGGAGGGCTTCGCGAAGATCCGGTTCGAGGATGGCCGCCGCACCGCCGGCTTCGCCGCGCGGGAGGTGAAGAACAATCTTCAGGCCGCCGGCAGCGACCGCCGGCTGGAAACGCTGCGCAAGCTCGCAGCGGACCGCATCCTGTCCAACGACGTGTTCAGGACCGCGGTGCGGCCCAAACAGCTTTCGCCGCTGCTGCTGTCGCGCTACGAGCCCGGCATGACCTATGGCAGTCATGTGGACGATGCGCTGATGCAGGGCATGCGGACGGATGTCGCCTTCACGCTGTTCGTGTCCGATCCCGACGACTACGACGGCGGAGAGCTGACCATCGAAACCGCCGCCGGCGAGGATGCCGTCAAGCTGGAGGCCGGCGCCATGGTCGCCTATCCGGCGACGAGCCTCCACCATGTCGCGGAGGTCACGCGGGGCGAGCGGCGCGCGGTGGTCGGCTGGGTGCGCAGCTTCATCCGCGATGCCGCGCATCGGGAATTGCTGTTCGATCTCGACACCGCGCGCCGCAGCCTGTTCGCCCGGGAAGGCAAGTCGCGGGAGTTCGACCTCATGTCCAAGTCCCTCGCCAATCTCATCCGCATGTGGGCGGAAGACTGAGGCGGACCTGCTCCTCAGGGCTCGATCACGATGCGCGGAGCGGCGCGCTGGGGCGCGCCCGCCAGCTCATCGCGAAGCCGGGCCGCGATTTCGCGATACGCGGCGGCGTGCGGCCCCTGCGGATCGCTCGCCACCACCGGCGTGCCGCTGTCCGACGTCTCGCGGATCGCCATATGCAGCGGCACTTCGCCAAGAAACGGCACGCCGAGCCGGCGGGCCTCCGCGCGCGCGCCGCCATGGCCGAAGATATCCGCCCGCTCGCCGCAGGCCGGACAGTGAAAATAGCTCATATTCTCGACGATCCCGAGGATCGGCACGCTGACCTTCTGGAACATGGCGATGCCGCGGCGGGCGTCCGCCAGTGCAAGGTCCTGCGGCGTCGAAACGATCACCGCGCCGCGCAGGGGCACCTGCTGGGCCATGGTGATCTGTGCATCGCCGGTGCCGGGCGGCATGTCCACCAGCAGCACGTCGAGTTCGCCCCATTCCACCTCCCGCAGCATCTGGGTCAGGGCCGAGACGACCATGGGTCCGCGCCAGACCATTGCAGTCTCCGCGCCGATCAGGAATCCGATCGACATGGCCGGCAGCCCGAACCGGACGATGGGCTTGAGCCGCGTGCCGCCGGCGGTTTCCGGCTTCTCGTCGATAGCGAGCAGCTTCGGCAGCGACGGACCGTAGATATCGGCATCGAGCAGGCCGACCTTGAGGCCGAGTTCGCGCAGGGCCAGCGCGAGATTGACCGCGGTGGTGGATTTGCCGACGCCGCCCTTGCCCGAAGCGACCGCAATGATCGCGGCAATGCCGGGCACCGCCGTTCCCTTCGGCGCATGACCGGCTGGAGCGCGCCCCGATGCAGCGGGGGCGGCGGCAGGCGGCCGGGCGGGCGCGCCGGGCCGCCGCTCGGCTGTGAGCGCGACCATCGCCGTCGTCACCCCGGGCATGGCTCGCACCGCATCCTCGGCCTGCTTGCGTACCGCCTGCCAGGCCGACAGGCTCGCTTCGTCCACCGATATGGAGAAGAACACCTTGCCCTCGCCAGCCACGATCTCGGACAGGACTCCGGACACCGAAAGCGGCGCGCCATCGGGGCCGACAATCCGGGAAAGGCGGTCCAGCACGGCCTGTTTGGTGATGGTCATGGCACTCGTCGGGTTCAAATATCGCGCCACCATAGGCCGCACCCCCGTCGCGTCAACGGAGACTCATGAAGGTTGACGCGAGGCCGCCGGCCAGCGCATGGCTGGGGTGCCGGAACCGCACGAAACGGAGCAGCACGATGGCGAAGGTCGCATTCCTCGGATTGGGCGTAATGGGCTTTCCCATGGCCGGACACCTCGTCACCAAGGGCGGGCATGATGTCACCGTCTACAACCGCACCGCGACCAAGGCGGAGCAGTGGGTAAAGCAATACGGCGGCAAGCGCGCGCCGACGCCGCGCGAGGCCGCGCAGGGTCAGGACTTCGTTTTCGCCTGCGTCGGCAACGACGACGATCTCCGCCAGGTGGCGACCGGCGCCGACGGCGCGTTTCAGGCGATGGGCGCCGGCACGGTGTTCGTGGACCACACCACCGCTTCGGCGGAAGTCGCACGCGAGCTTGACGCCGCTGCCACCGCATCCGGCTTTGCCTTTGTCGACGCGCCGGTGTCGGGCGGACAGGCCGGCGCCGAGAACGGCGCCCTCACGGTGATGTGCGGCGGCGACCGGGCCGCCTATGACCGCGTCAAGCCGGTGATCGCGACCTATGCGCGCATGTGCAAGCTGCTCGGCCCCTCCGGCGCAGGCCAGCTCACCAAGATGGTCAACCAGATCTGCATCGCCGGCCTCGTTCAGGCCCTCTCCGAGGGCATCCATTTCGCAAAGAAGGCGGGTCTGGATGTCGAGGCGGTCATCGCCACGATCTCCAAGGGCGCCGCCCAGTCGTGGCAGATGGAGAACCGCTTCGGCACCATGGACCAGGGCAAGTTCGACTTCGGCTTCGCGGTGGACTGGATGCGCAAGGACCTTGGCATCTGCCTCGCAGAGGCCGGTCGCAACGGTGCGAGCCTGCCGGTGACGGCGCTGGTCGATCAGTTCTATGCCGATGTCCAGCGCATGGGCGGCAATCGCTGGGACACGTCCGGCCTCATCGCCCGCTTGGAAAAATAATCAGGCCGCGGCGCTGGGGCGGGCAGAGACCGCCGCATACCAGCGCGCCAGATGGCCGAGCTCTTCCGGCACCGCGATCCGCGCCGGCTTGAGGAAGTCAATCGCGACCAGCGCCGTGATATCCGCGACCGTGAACCGGTCGCCGGCGATGAACTCCCGGCCGGCCAGCTCGCCATCCAGCAGCCGCAACGTCGCAAGAACACGCGGCTTGTTGGCCTCGCCCCATTCGGCCACCTGCGGCACTTCGAAATCCTTCATCCCGGGATGCAGGTGCCGGAAGGCATGGGCAACCGGCTGGTAGAGATGAAACTCCATCCGCCGGTTCCACATCTCCACCCGGGCAATGTCCAGCGCCCCGGCGCCGAACAGCGCCGGCTCCGGATGCAGCGCCTCGAAATAGCGGCAGATCGCGATGGATTCGCTGATGGCCTCGCCGCTGTCCAGCACCAGCGTCGGCACCAGTCCATAAGGATTGAGCCGGCGATACTGCGCCGCCCGATGGTCGCCGTCGGCAAGATCGAGATGCTCCGCCGGCACCGAAATCCCCTTCTCGTGCAGAAAGATGCGCACCCGGCGCGGATTGGGCGTGCGCGGCGCGTCATACAGCTTCATGCGTGGTCTCCCGGTGGCCCGAACAGCCTCCCGCAAAGTTTCGTTAACCGCCATTTTTAGCCGCCCCTTAAGGCAGACTTTAAGGATTTGCGGCCAATTTGCGTCTGGCATCCGAGTGCAGCGTAGCCGAAATGAGTGCGACTCCCGACCAGCGGGATCTGGTTTCCACACCTGACGATCCGACGGCCAAGCGCCGCCGCGTTGCGTCCCAGCGCGTGCGCGACGCCCGCGACCGGCTGACGTCATCAACAGGCACGCGGCCTGCCTTCGACTACGAATTGCTGCGCCAGTTCGCCCAAAACCGGCTGACGGCATCTCCGGTCGTTCTCATTCTCATCGGCGTGGTCGGCTTCCTCTCGAGTCTGTGGACGGACCCCACTCAGGCGGGAATCTGGACGATCGGGATTCTCATCGTCCACATCATCACGACGAGCGCGTGCCGACGTTTCCTTGCGGTTCCGGTGGCGGAAATCGACATCGGCCGCTGGCGGCGGCGTTTTGTGTTGCTGTACCTGCTGTTCGGCCTGGCATGGATTTTCATCCTGACCAACCCGGTGGGGCTCGACGACGAGTCCAGCACCTTCATGCTGTTCGTCATGCTGCTGGTGGTGGCGGTGTCCAGCATGCTGGCGTCAAGCGTTCCCATCGCGGTGCTGGCCTCCACCATACCCATCACGCTCGCGATCGCGCTGGACCTTGCGCTGCGGGGCACCCTGCGCGACTACATCCTCGCCGCCATGGCGATCACCGCGCAGCTCTATTTCCTGCTGCTGTCGCATCGGCTCTATTCGAGCACGCTCGCCACCATCGAAGCCCGCGCAGAAAAAGATGCCCTGATCGGCGAACTGGAGCAGGCCAAGGCCATTTCCGACGAAGCCCGCCATCGCGCGGAAGCCGCGAATATCTCAAAGTCTCGATTTCTCGCACAGATGAGCCACGAGTTGCGCACGCCGCTCAACGCCATCCTCGGCTTTTCCGAAGTGATGAAAGGCGAGATTTTCGGCGCGCACGCCGTGCCGGCCTACAAGGACTACGCCAACGACATCCATAATTCCGGCGTTCATTTGCTGAATCTCATCAACGAAATTCTCGATCTCTCGCGCATCGAAGCCGGCCGCTACGAACTCAACGAAGAGCCCATCACCCTCATCCATGTCGCTGAAGAATGCCGGCACCTTTTGCAAATACGCGCCAAGAACCGCAACCTCACCGTTCATGAGATGTATGAGGAAGACATGCCGCGGCTGTGGGCGGATGAGCGGGCCGCGCGGCAGATCACGCTCAATCTGCTGTCGAATGCCATCAAGTTCACGCCGCCCGGTGGCGAAATCTGGCTCAAGGTCGGCTGGACCGCCTCGGGCGGCCAATACGTCAGTGTCAAGGACACTGGCCCCGGCATTCCCGAGGAGGAGATTTCAGTCGTGCTCGCCTCCTTCGGGCAGGGTTCCAACTCGATCAAATCCGCCGAGCAGGGCGCCGGCCTCGGCCTACCCATCGTCAAGAGCCTGGTCGACCTTCACGGCGGCACATTCTCGCTGAAATCCAAGCTGCGCATCGGTACGGAAGTGATCGTCACCTTCCCGCCCGAGCGGGTGATGGCCGCGCTCGCACCCGTGGTCGAACCCAGTCCGTCGCTTCAGCCGGATCAGGCCGAGGCCGGCGTCCCGCCACAACCCGTTTCGATCCGTCGCAAGCCCCTGATGCGCACCGGCACATGAAGTCCTCGTCCGCTCCCCGCACCCCCAGAAAGCGATCCCGCACGCTGGTCCTGCTGCGGCGGACCCTGTGGCTCGGCACTGCCGCAACGGCGGTGCTGGTCCTGACGCTGCTGCTTCGCGCCGAACCGCAGATGCTGTCGCGCCTTGGCAAAGCGGACCTGTCCGCGCTCGGCCCCAGGCTGCTGCTTGTCGGGCTTCTCGGCCTTCTGGCGCTGGGGCTCACGCGGGAGCGCCTCTCCCGGGTGCTGGAATCGTCCTGGGTCTGGGCGCTGGGGGCGCTGATGGTCGTCGGCGCATTCGCCTACCGGACAGACATTTCCCAGGCCGGCCAGCGGCTGATGGCGGCAGCGGTGCCCGTTGCGCCCTCCTCACCCACCACCCTCGCCGCATCGATACCGCGGACCGACAAACGGACGGCAACCGATCCCGTCATCACCGGCAGCATCCGGCCCCATGCCCGCATGGTGGAGATCGAGCGAAGCCGCGCCGGCGAGTTCGGCATCTCGGCCTTCGTCAACGGGGCAAAAGTCCAGACGGTTCTGGATACCGGCGCGAGCCGCGTGATACTTACGCCGGAGGCTGCCCGCGCCGCCGGCCTGCCGGTGGAGTTCCTCGACTATTCCGTTCAGGTCGAGACCGCCAACGGCCGCACCCGCGCTGCGCCGGTCACGCTCGACCGGCTCGCGGTCGGCCGCGTGGTGGAGCGGTCCGTCCCGGCGCTGATCGCCCAGCCGGGACAACTCAAGGTCAGCCTGCTCGGCATGAGCTTCCTGGACCGGCTGGAGAGCTGGGAAGTGCGCGGCGAAACCTTGCGGATGCGCGGCTTCCCGTAACGCTTCAGGACCAGATCAGGCTGGCTATGAAGCGCGCGGCGACGGCGAACAGGAACAGGCCGAAGCTCACCTCCAGCGCGCGGCGGCTGAAACGGTGCGCGATGCGCGCCCCGAGCGGCGCGAAGGCCATGCTGGTCGGCGCGATCAGCACGAAGCCGATCAACGATACGAAGCCCGCGGAGAATGGCGGCAATTGCGCCATCTGCGGCCAGCCGGCAAGCACGTAACCGATGGCGCCCGGCACGGCGACGAAGACGCCCAGCGCCGCAGCCGTTCCGACTGCGCGATGCATGGTCCGTCCATAGAGCGTCATCGCCAT